>CAZBGI010000005.1:92151-101902 GCA_964491395.1 uncultured Bacteroidales bacterium
ATGACAGCGCGAATGCAATGAGGTAGTGAAAAGAGTGAATAGAGTAAAACGAAAAAATATAAAAGAGTAATCAATTAACCATCAACCCTTGATCATTAAAAATGAAGGATATTTCACTGCATATACTTGACATTGCTCAGAATTCGGTGAGTGCACAGGCAAAAAATATCGTAATTGATATCCGGGAAGATTCACAAAAGGACAGGACGAGTATTCTTATCCAGGATGACGGTAAGGGCATGACTCCCGAGATTGTGCAGCAGGTTACGGATCCTTTTTACACTACCCGCACCACGCGTAAAGTTGGAATGGGATTATCGCTTTTTAAACATAATGCACAGCAAACCGGCGGGGATCTCACGGTTGAGTCAAAACCCGGAAGAGGCACAATCATTAAAGCGCATTTTGTGCAAAGCCATATCGATTGCCCGCCCCTGGGAGATATGCCGGGTGTAATGATGATATTGGTGGGAGGAACCTCGGGCATTGAATGGTATTATAAGCACACGGTTGATGGAAAAGAATACGTATTTGATACCCGCGAAGTGAAAGAAGCCCTGGATGGAATGGATATCAACGAACCTTCGGTATTGAAGTACCTGAAGGATATGATCAAAGAGAATTTGCAGGAGCTGAAAGGTTGAAGGGTTGAAAAGTTTAAGAGTTGAAAGGTGGAAGATCATTAGGTAATTAAGTTACCAGAGTGCCACAAGGATTGAACGATTAAAAAAATCAACGAATCAACTAATCAGCAAATCAACAAATAAACATCAAATAATAATAAACACCAATTGTTCTTTTTTTTATAAATAATTAATGGGAGATTAAAAATGACAAAGATTAAATCTTTAGCTGACTTGAAGAAGATGAAGCAGGAGCTTCAGTCTCAGGTATCGCTCAGAGAAAAAAGCGATAAACCTGAAGGAAGAGTTCTGGTAAGAGTAGGCATGGGTACCAGTGGTATTGCCTCCGGAGCCAAACAAATTATGGAATTCCTAATCGACGAGCTAGACAAGAGAAACGTAGACGCGATAGTTTCTCAAACCGGCGATATGGGATATAGCTATGCTGAGCCTACAGTTGAGGTTACCTTGCCCAATCAGGAGCCTATCGTTTTTGGTGATGTGGATCAGAAAAAAGCTGATGACATTATTGAAAAGTATATTAAGAACGGTGAATTGCTTGATGGCATTATTCCCGCGAATTACGAAACCATTGATAAAAAATAAACCTTAGGAGGAATTAACGAATGGCAAAATACAAAATGCATATGCTGGTATGCGGTGGCACAGGGTGCCATGCCTCTGACAGCGACATGCTTTTCGAAAACTTGAAAAAAGAAGTACAGGACAACAACCTGGAGAATGATGTTCAGGTAGTGGCAACGGGTTGCTTTGGATTCTGTGAAAAAGGACCCATTGTGAAAGTAATTCCCGACAACACTTTCTATGTGCAGGTAACTCCCGATGATGCCAAAGAAATTGTTGCAGAGCACGCTATTAAAGGACGTGCCGTAAAGCGCCTGCTTTATACCGATCCGGTGAAAAAGGAACAGATTCCTGACTCCAAGCACATGGGCTTCTACAAAAAACAATTGCGCATTGCGCTTCGCAATTGCGGTTTGATTGACCCGGAAAATATTAACGAATACCTGGCAGCAGATGGATATGAAGCCATGGGTAAGGTATTGCTCGAAATGACACCGGAGGAAGCGATCAAGGAAGTGATGGATTCAGGACTACGCGGCCGTGGTGGCGGTGGATTCCCTACGGGACTTAAATGGCAGATTGCCAGCAAAAACCATGCAGATCAAAAATATGTAGTGTGTAATGCCGATGAGGGTGACCCCGGTGCTTTCATGGACCGTTCTATTCTGGAAGGTGACCCCCACTCTGTACTGGAAGCCATGGTAATCAATGGATTCTGTATAGGTGCTACCAAAGGATTGATTTATATCCGGGCTGAATATCCTCTGGCCATTGCCCGTTTGAAAATTGCCATTGACCAGGCTCGCGAGTATGGACTTTTGGGTAAAGATATCCTGGGTTCCGGCTTCGATTTCGATGTGGAAATCCGCTATGGCGCCGGTGCTTTCGTTTGTGGTGAAGAAACTGCACTCATCCACTCCATGGAAGGTGAGCGTGGTGAGCCTACTTTCAAACCCCCGTTCCCTGCTCAAAGCGGCTATCTGGGTAAGCCCACCAACGTGAACAACGTGGAAACTTACGCCAATATACCTGTAATTTTTAATAAAGGTGCCAAGTGGTTTGCTTCCATCGGTACAGAAAAATCCAAAGGTACCAAAGTATTTGCCCTTGCAGGAAAAATTAATAACGTAGGTTTGATTGAAGTCCCCATGGGTATTACCCTGCGCGAAGTAATCTTCGAAATTGGCGGCGGTATCCAGGGCGGAAAAAAATTCAAGGCGGTACAAACAGGTGGTCCTTCCGGTGGATGTCTTACCGAGAAGCACCTCGACACACCTATTGACTTCGATAACCTGCTGGCTGTTGGTTCCATGATGGGTTCCGGCGGTATGATTGTTATGGATGAAGACGACTGCATGGTGGCTGTTGCCAAATTCTACCTCGAATTTACAGTAGAAGAATCCTGCGGTAAATGCTCTCCCTGTCGGGTGGGTAACAAGCGTTTGCATGAACAATTGGATGTTATAACCAAAGGAAATGGCACAGAAAAAGATCTGGAAAACCTTAAAAATCTCAGCAACGTTATCAGAGATACTTCTCTTTGCGGTTTAGGCCAGACTTCACCCAATCCGGTGCTTTCTACCATGGAGAATTTCTGGGACGAGTACCTGGCACACGTAAACGATAAACGCTGCCCCTCCGGAGTTTGTAAAGATCTGATTCGCTACGAGGTTATTGCCGAAAATTGTGTCGGTTGTACTGCCTGTGCGCGCAACTGTCCTGTTAACTGCATAGCCGGTGAGAGAAAACAGGTACATGTTATTGACCAGTCGCTCTGCATCAAGTGCGGTGCTTGTCTGGAAAAATGCAAGTTTAATGCAATCGCAGTTATTTAATTAACTAAAAACAGGAATTACTATAATGGAACTTATTAAATTAACAATAGATAACAGAACGGTTGAGGTTGAAAAGGGTACGACTATTTTCCATGCAGCAAAACAACTGGATATTACTATTCCTACCCTTTGCTACATGAACCTGAAAGATCTCAATATAGAACATAAACCCGGTGGCTGCCGCATATGTGTGGTGGAAGTAGAAGGTCGCCGCAATCTGGCACCTGCCTGTGCTACCGAATGCTCCGAAGGCATGGTGATTAAAACGCACTCTGTACGTGTACTCAATGCCAGAAGAACCGTGTTGGAACTTATTATTTCCGATCACCCCTTCGATTGTCTGGTGTGCGCCAAATCCGGGATGTGCGACTTGCAGGATATGGCTATCAAACTAGGTGTGAGAGATATTCCTTTCAAAGGAGAAAAATCTACTTACAAACCTGACTTTTCTCCAGCAATTATCCGTGATATGGACAAATGCATTATGTGTCGTCGTTGCGAAACCATGTGTAACGACTTCCAGACTGTAGGTGTCTTGTCAGGAATTCATCGTGGATTTGAAGCGGTCGTAGCTCCCGCCTTTGAACGGGATTTGGATCACAGTGAGTGTACCTATTGCGGACAGTGTGTGGCCGTATGCCCCACCGCTGCTCTTACTGAAGTTGACCACTCTCTGCAGCTTATCAACGATTTGGCAGATCCCAACAAAACCGTAGTGGTACAAACAGCCCCTGCCGTTCGCGCTGCATTGGGCGAAGAGTTTGGCATGGAAGCCGGCACCCTGGTTACCGGTAAAATGGTTTCTGCATTGCGTCAACTGGGCTTCAATTTTGTGTTTGATACCGACTTCGCTGCCGATCTCACCATCATGGAAGAAGGCACCGAATTACTCGATCGTCTTACCCGTCATCTTAATGGTGACAAGGAAGTGAAAATGCCTATCCTTACTTCCTGCTGCCCCGGATGGGTAAGTTTCTTCGAATATCACTATCCTGATTTGCTCGACGTGCCTTCAACTGCCCGTTCACCCCAGCAAATGTTTGGTGCCATTGCCAAGACTTACTTTGCTGAAAAGCAAAAGATCAATCGTAAAGATATGGTAGTGGTTTCTATTATGCCCTGTGTAGCCAAGAAGTATGAATGTACCCGCGAAGAGTTTGCCACCGATGGCAATCCTGATGTGGATTACTCTGTCTCCACGCGCGAACTGGCTAAATTGATCAAATCGGCCAATATTGATTTCAAAGCACTTCCCGATGAAGATTTTGACAAGCCTATGGGAGAATCAACAGGTGCTGCAGTAATTTTCGGTACTACCGGCGGAGTTATTGAAGCGGCTACCCGTACAGCCTATGAACTACATACCGGTGAAGAGCTTGAGAAAGTAGATTTTGAAGCTCTGCGTGGTTTCGATGGAATTCGTTCCGCCACAGTCAATTTCAAAGGAGTGGATATCAACATTGGTATTGCCCATGGATTAGGCAATGCCCGTAAGTTGCTGGATGATGTAAGAGCAGGCAAGAGTGAATTCCATGCAATTGAAATCATGGCCTGCCCCGGCGGATGTATCGGTGGTGGTGGTCAGCCCCTGCACCATGGTGACACTTCCATTCTGAAGGCGCGTTCGAAAGCTATTTATGCAGAAGATAAAGGCAAAACATTGCGCAAATCGCACCTCAATCCTGATATCATCAAATTATATGATGAATACCTGGGCAAACCTGGTAGTGAGCTTGCTCACAAATTGCTGCATACCCACTATTTTGCCAAAAATACCAAACAAATATCAGTGGACTAATCCTCAAACCCGTCATATTCGAAGGGAGTTGCTCATCGGATATGGCCGGGTCTGAAGTAAATTTATTTTCGTAACAAAAAAATATAACATATAATGACTTCAGTAAAGCTTAAATTAAAAGACCGTGATGTGCAAAAAATCAAGGAGATTGCTCAATCGTTTAACAACGAAGCAGGTGAGTTGATCAACGTTTTGCATAAGTCTCAGGAGCACTTTGGTTATCTCCCTGCAGAAGTACAGGAAGTAGTAGCAGAAGAACTTAACATTCCCGTAGCCAAGGTTTATGGGGTAGTTACCTTTTATTCCTTCTTCACTATGCTCCCACGCGGACGCTATCCCATTTCTATCTGCACGGGAACTGCTTGTTATGTAAGAGGAGCCGAAAAAGTGCTGGATGAGTTCAAACGCATTCTTAAAGTACCTGTTGGCGAAACTACTGCCGATGGAAAATTCTCTATCACTTGCCTGCGCTGCGTAGGTGCGTGTGGTCTTGCTCCTGTAGTGATGGTAGGCGACAAAACTTATGGTCGTGTTACTACCGATGGTGTGAAAGACATTCTTAAAGAATACGAGAACGAAGAGTAATCTTCGCCTTTGTATTGCTCCCATTGAGGGAACAGCTTATCGCGGCTGTTCCCTTTTTTTATTACTTTGTTTCCTGCTTTTGTTTGATGCAGTAGCAGCAAATCCATATGTTTGTTCCTGATAGATTTACATAAAATGACCCAAAAAAGTAAAGCCAGCTTTTTTTCAAGCAGGCTTTTGGGTTACGTTTGACTATCAATATTTTGTTTATGTTTTCGCTACGAATCCTGCATACAACCAGGCAGCTCCGGCCAAAGACAAATCTTTCAGTAAATTGGACATCGCGCTTTGATCTCCGTCTAGTACCAATGGCAGGTGTATTGTAAGTGCAAAAATAAGAAGCATCACTCCCAATAGAACGCCTGCCAGCTTGTCCAGCTTTTGGATCATCATGCTCAGTGATGCGGCTATGAGGGCTATTCCTGTCAGGTAAACCCAAAACACACCACCGGGTACAAACCCAGGCACCATCCCAGTCATGCCCTCTGAATTCATAAAGTGTAAAACGCCAAATACTAAAAATGGCAAAGCAAATACAAACCTTCCGATAGTCTTTGTTAAAACATCCATAACTACGATTTTTTGGGTTAAAAAATGAAATTTTTGGTTATGATTTAATAAACTTAAGCAAATGTATAAAAATAAATGTTAAAACACAACTCCATGTGTTTAAATCCAATAACTGTGAAGAGGATATGTAAAAATGTTTTATGCAAATAACGGGTTTGGTTCTCTTGTTTGTAAATAGACAAGAAGGGTGAACAGGTTTTTCAGCGCAAAAAACCAACATTGTTTCTTCATGAAAATTTCGATAAGCAAAATATTGTTTAATAAATACATGAAAAAATTAAACAAAATAAAAAATAAAACTGTTATTTGATTGTTCTTAGAAATTATTCGAAACGTAATCTAAATTTTAATTTTATGAAACAATTAGGCAATGCTACTTTTGAAAACTATGTAGGTCTGGAACAAGGCCTCAGCGAGATGGCTTACCAGATGGTGGCCCATGTGCTGACCCTCGGTTATGCCGTTATGTTGGCGGGTTTGTTTTATTTTATTCTTACCATCAAAACCGTAGCTCCCAAATACAGAACCTCATCTGTATTATCGGTTGTGGTTATGGTATCTGCTTTCTTGTTGCTTTTTGCCCAGGCAGGCAACTGGACCAGCAGTTTTGTTTTTGATGCCGAAAGAGGCCGTTACTTTTTAGGCGAAGGGCAGGATCTGTTTAACAATGGTTACAGATACTTAAACTGGTTGATTGATGTACCCATGTTGTTATTCCAGATTTTATTCGTGGTGTCTCTTACCAAATCCAGATTTTCCAGCATCAGAAATCAATTCTGGTTTTCCGGTGCAGGTATGATCATTACCGGTTACATTGGTCAGTTTTATGAAGTGACCAACCTTTATGTATTTGCTGTATGGGGTGCTATTTCAACACTCTTTTTTGTCCACATACTTATTCTTATGAGAAGAGTTATTTCTGAAGGAAAAGAAGGCATTCCAGCCAAAGCTCAAAAGGTGCTGGGCTCTATCTGGGTGTTATTTCTTTTCTCCTGGATGCTTTATCCCGGTGCTTACCTGATGCCTCACCTGGGCGGAATCGAAGGTGCTTTGTTCAATGAAGCCGGCATTGTGGGACGCCAGATTACCTATACCATTGCTGATGTGTCATCCAAAGTCATCTATGGCGTGTTGCTCACGGTGGTTGCTCGTTATATGAGTCTTGAAGAAGGATATGTGGAAGGCAAAGAAGCCTGATATAATACCTCTCCTTATTAGCCACAGGCTGCATCATAATTTTTCCGACTGTCATGAGCTGATTCATTATGATACAGCCTTTCTTCAACCTTAAAAAAATATTATGCTATGGTTACTATCACTGAAACCCTGAAAATTTCTGACTCTGAAACCCCTACTTATCCTGAGTCAATGACCCAAAAGCCCTTTTTCAACCTGACCCGTGAAATGCTCGATTGTGTCCGGGACCATAATTTTGAAAGATTATCGAAAATTTGTGACGATGACTTTGGTATTATTGATATCAATACCGAAGGAGGTTCTGAAATAATAAGAGACAGAAAAGGGTGGGAAGAATGGTTTCTCAATCTTTTCGGAAAACTTGATGCTATGCATGCCTCCACTTGGTCTGAGATAACCGGTTATGAAGCTGTGCAACGACAGGATATGGGCTTTAGTGTGGTTGATTTTGACCAGATGTTTGTGGTGGGGGATAAGAGACTTCGCTTTGCTGTGATTGCTACCATCATCTGGAAGAAAGAACCGGAAGGGTGGAAAGAAGCGAGATATCACAGCTCCCTGGTGAGTGTAAAAGATGAAAGTTCGCCGGAATAGGACAATTTTTGCTCTTTGGTTTTGTAAAATTACAGAAGGTTTCAGCCTTCCTTCAGATTCCTTAATACAGATCTGTCGGGAGGCTGTTTTGCTTTTATGTCTGATAAATGCAAGCATTTGTGCAAAATCATTGATATCTTTACATGGAAAAAATGCATTACCCACCAAATACAGCGACATGTTCAGATTTTTTGCGGCAACTTTGCTGGTTTTAGTTTTCTTCGGTTTTAAAGGGGTGTCCCAGCACCCTTCTGTTTTAGAAATGCAAAATGAGGGCAGAATAGGCATTACCGCAGCTATCGAACCCGGCCATACAGGTATGATGGTTCCGCTGTGGCTTACCAACCGGTCTGTAATAGCACCTGTTATAAGTTTTAGCTATTTGCAGAATAAGGAACTGGACCTTACCCTGGGAGTGGCTACCCGGCATTATTTAAATATCGATGAAATGTCTTATTATTTTGGATTCAGGATAGGCAGCATGTTGTTGATTCCTTACGGAGAAGAAGAAGTGGATAATGATATCCGCACAGACCTGTTTGCCGGGGCAAATATAGGCCTGGAGTATTATTTAGCCGAAAAATGGAGTGTAGGTTTGGAAATACAGGGTAATTTTCTTCAGTCTGACGAAACATCCATGCGATTTGAGAATCCCGGTGGAATGGGGTTTAAGCTGGTGCCGGTTTTGATGACTACTTTTTATTTCTGATTTATGAGCAAACCCCGAAAAGTACTATACCCTGGCCCCCTAAAAGGGGGAGTTCGCAACTAACAGATTTTGTGTGTATTACAACAACAAATTTAGCTTTATGTGTTACAGTAATGATTTTCCGGTGTGCCCTTATCTATGCTTTAGCGGAAATTTGAAGAAGTATCATAGAAACCAAAGAAACCTGATTTGACAGGAGGAGCCGGACATATAGCTGATATGATAGGCAAGATTCGGATGAATGAGTCTGCTATCAGAAGAAAGCGATGGTTTAAAGAGGCCAGACGCGAATATGTTAGAGCTGCAAAGCAGCAAAAACTTGATTATAAAAAAGCAAGCCACGAAGAGCTGGAAAGAGTCAGGATTCAGGTTTTGCTTAACAGGAAAGAATACAGAAGGAACATCTGGATAGTTTCTTTTGTATCTTTGTTGATAGGATGGGCAGTATTATGGGGCTTGTGGGAACTTCTGAAAATTATCTGGTAAGCAACTAACGGGGAGTATATTAAACAGCAATTTTACGAATACAAATTGTATTTCAATGGATAAAACAGAGGTAAAAGTACTTGTAAACAAAGAGATTGATAAAACCCAAAAGATTATCAAAGAATACGAGGAGCTGGTGAAGCCTGAGGCTCCCGACGTGGCCATTGGGCGTGTTTCGCGCATGGATGCCATCAACAACAGGAGCGTGGTGGAAGCCTCCTTACGACAGGCACGTGAAAAACTGGACAAGCTTAACTTTGTGCTCACCAAGGTCGACAAACCCGATTTTGGCCTTTGCATGCGCTGCGGAAACCCTATTCCCATCGGACGCATCATCATCAGACCTGAAAGTGTGCATTGTGTGAATTGTGCACGGTAAAAATAATTGGATTTTTATGATTACCGGGCGACAGGCAAGTGGATGTAACTATGAATCCAAAAGGTGCTTATTTTATAAGCGTATACAAGGATAAAATTTCACTCATTAAAAAACTAATAATAGAATAATCATGAAGATTTTAGTAGCATTCCTTTGTTTATTGCTGTTTTCGTGTGCAAAAGACGGAAATGAAGTTTCATTATATATTTATAAAACAAAGGCAGACTATTCGGAGAAGGTGTCGGTGAAAATGGTACCTGATAAATCAAAAATATCTTCCGCTCCGGGTCCGCATGATGTGGATACAACTACCAACTGGCCGAAAAAATTAACCGATGGTTTTTTGTTAAATGGCATTTTTGGCGGCAGTAATACGGCTTTCCTATCCGT
>CAZBGI010000006.1:0-6297 GCA_964491395.1 uncultured Bacteroidales bacterium
ATAATCCGATAATCCGATCACGGCGAAAGCATCAGGCTGTTACGGTCATTTTGTTGAACGGTTCTGAGGAAGGTTATGAAATCTTCATACTCTTTAGCCTGGAAATAGCCACTTTTCATCATCAATGATCTGTTCACTGCAAGGGTACGGGCTTCAGGCTGATAGTCGTATTTCAGCTGATAGCTGCCAAAGGGGGTGTCAAGAAAAACATTGTCGGGGAGATGGTGGATGTGGTATTCTTCAGGTAGCTGCCAAAACACAGAATCTTGGTAGGAGAGGAGGTTATTTAGCTCAAAATCATTGATGCGTTTTGCTGTATTGGCAGGAGTTGACATGCTGCGATGCAATAAAAGGGGTTGAAAGACAAGCCGGTCACCTGCTTTGCGCGAGTAATTTTGTGCAATAAAATCCACCTCTTTTATCATCATAGGTTCCGGTATTTTGCTCATGTTTAAGCTCAAATGATTTATTATCAGTTGGTTAATGTCTGAATTTTTCGCAAAAAAATCTTTTTGAGCTTTTTCTCCCATGTAATACAATCCAATTCTTTCTTCAAAGGCCAGGCCATGGAAAGTTTTTTGATGACTTGCCTGAGCTGTTCCATCAGCATGAAGCTGCAAATCAGTTTTTTGTGCAACGGTATTGCGGGAAGGATTTGCCGGGGGAGTTTTGGCCAGCACCCCTCCTTGTTCGGTAGCAAGCAGGACATATTTATTGGTATTGTCTTGTCCGAAATATCCGGCAGGAATTACCTGGTCGGTGGTTTCCAGCCAAAGGGTATCATTAGCAAGGGGCACACAAACAATTACATGATTGAAATAGTTATGCGGGAAACCCGGTTGTGTTTGTATGAATGACTCACCACTGCGTATAAGCGTGTAATAGGATTGAATCCCTATTGCATCCAGCAGTGCCACTGTATAGTTGGACAATGCCTTGCAATCGCCATATCCGTTTTTAGAAACATCCGAAGCCTGCTGGGGTTGAAATCCGCCAATCCCAAGACTGATGTTTACATACCGGGTATTGGATTGCACAAATTCGTATACTGCACGGATTTTATCAGGCGTATTGGTTAATCCGGAAGTAATTTCTCTGATGTGTTGTAATGTAGCCTCGTCCAGTTTTTGTCGATCGCTGTTTAACTCATTGATCCATTGTCCGAATTTTTCCCAGCTTTCCATGTTTCCTTTATAGCCACCATGTGCAAAGACGCGTGGGCTGAAGAGAATATAGGGCAGGATATGGTGTTTCGAGGGCATGTAAGGTTCACCGACCAATGCGTTAAAATTGTTCAGGTGCCAGGTATGCTCAAGCCTGTTGCGACTTGTCTCCTTGATTTGGGGTTCCGCGGAATCAAAATTTGCCGTTGAGTAATTGAAGGAGAAATCCGCGGGTGCATCAATAATGATGGATGCTTTTTCAAGGGATATTCCGGCATATTTCACCGGAGACCATGTTTGGTTTAGGTAGAATGTAGAAGAATATGACGTATTGTATTCATACTCTACCGTAAAGGGATATTGATTGCTGTATAAATCGGTTTGAATCACCCGGAAATCATTGTATACCGAGAATCCGTCGTAGGCATGCGTATCCTGAAATTCGTCTTTTCTAAGCTCTCTGATTTTCTTTCCGTGTGAATCGTAAAGGGTTCCTTTAAGTTTTCCCACTTTGATGAATGAGTCATATAAGATCGTCAGGTCGGCATGTGCCAGGCCTTTTGGTTCCAAAATGGTTATCACCAACTTATGATAGGATTGAGAGCGTTTGTATCCCTTTACGGTAAATTCAGTAAAATCTTGTCTGATTACAGCAGAAGCATTTTCCAGCAATGTTTCATCAATATTAACAACGGCATACTCCTGAGCTTGCGTAGGCAACGGATGAATGGCAAACAGACAGAGAAAAAAGATGACAAGTTTCATCATGATTTGCATAAGGTTAGCGGTTATTCTATCTGCAGGATAATGTTGTCGTTGTTGTCGTTGACCTTTTGGGTCATAAAATTTCTGAAGTATTCATATTGACTTGCTTTTACGGTTCTGGTTTTACGGTTTTCTGCATATGTAATGATAATGGAGTTCTGGTTTTCAATAAAATTACATATATAGGAAAATCTTCCCCACGTTTTCTCTTTCACCCCGGGCAAGTGCGTCACTGTCATGTTATCAGGCAAATTGATATTGAAAACAACAGAGGTAGTACCTGTTGTAGGGTATTTGACAGGATATACCCTTTCTTCTGATTTAAAAGGGTTTTCATCTATGGTTTCAAAAAGAAGAGCGGGAAGCAGCATTTCGTTTCCAATGTTTTGGGCATAACCGGGAAGGTTTACATCGGCTTTGAGGGTGACCATCAGCTTTTCCTTATCTTCTGTTTCCAGCGAAATATTGCTGACCGCGACCCCTGTTTTACCTGAAAATGACTTCAGCAAATCTTCTGGAGAGCTGTTTTCTATTTGTTGTAGCAGCTTGAAAGCGCCAAAATGGGTGTAATTGAAAGTCATGTGGCCCCTGAGGTTTCCATTTTGGTCAAGGGAAAGATCGTAGAATTTGCTTACATCCGAAGTGATATGCTGTTCCAGATTCACCCATTCATTTACCTGATTGTCAATAATCCTTCCTTGTCCGTTAATAGCACGCTGCGGCAAATACCCTGCTATAGGTTTCAGCAGCGTAGCATCTGCCATAACAGGGTCATGACCGGGCAGTTTTACTATAGCGGCCACATAATCCCATTCAGAAATGGTGGGAGAATCGGATACCAGGGCACCATTTTCTACTGTGCTTATGGCTACGGGATAAGCAGGAAGATTAAGATGCCTGAGCAAGGCCACCAGTAAAAGGTTTATTTCAGCACTGTTGCCCACACCCTTCAATACAACCTCTTCTGCTGTGTTATCCGCCATAAAGGAAGCATCCTGATTCCATTTTACTTTCTCGTGTATAGTTTCCATTGCCCACTGGATGGTTTCTTCAGGGCTGTCAAATTCCTGTTCGGGTTTATATGTGATGATTTTCTGTGCTTCATCCAGGTATTTTCCGAAATTTTTATGTTTTAAAAGATACTTACTGACATCTTCCCAGGTTGTAGTATAATGAACGGGTTCTATGTCAGGAAACTGCTCATTCAGCATTTCAAAAGATACCCCACCAAGGTAGTTATATATGTTGTCCGTATAGGGTTCTTCTTTGAGCCCTTCCATATTTTTTACTACCCATTTGTAATGGGTACTTTTAGAGGAAATGGTATAGGTGTCGCCATCAATATTTTGACCATAATTTTTAATTTTCTCTGTGTACCTGAAGTTTTCGTTTGTTTCCTTTTTTTCATTTACGGCAAGTTCAAAAAAGCCCCTGTTGCGTGCTCTGTAATTGAAAAATGAAGGAAGGTTTACATTGTATTCACTGTGAATTACAGGGACGTGATGCTGAAAACGCCAACCCCTCATGTTGAACAAAAAGTCAGATGCAAGACTATATTTAACCTCTACAACACTTCCGGGTTTTACTTCGGGAAAAGCAAAAGCATACTCCTTCCAGTTGTTATCCAAATCTTTAACAAAACCCTCTTTAACCTTAATCCGGGTGCGTTTGGGTTTAGTCCCTTTCAGATTGTAAACATGAGCACGGAATTTGGTAAGCTTCTCTTTGCCATTGTCCGACTGGTAAAAAGGGATGGAGAAATCTCCGAATCTCAGCCCTGCCTCGTTAAGAATAATAAGGCGCCTCTCTCGATTGAAAACAAACTGAAAGCTGCGGCTCGAATTGTTGTATGTAAATCTGCAATCTGCCACATCTCCGATAATTACAGCAGGTTCGTCAGGATATTTTTCACGATAGTATTCAAGATCCATGTCAGCCGCAGCTATTTTTCCGAACTCGAAAGGGGGAGATGCCAGGCAGGCATAAGTGGGTATAAGCAATAGTAGTATTGCTGTGGTCAGGCTTATTTTCATTGGAGGTGTTTTTAGGCAGTAAGGGGTAAAGGCTGTTTTTAAGGATAAAAGTTTACAATTCTTTATATGTGAATAATGAGAGACAAATCTATGATTTATTGTTTTAATATGCAAATAAAACAAAAATAAAATTAACATTAGCACCTTTGGCCTGTCTTTTCATCCGTTAGCCGGAGGCAATATAAATCTATCGAAGGCGAAATCTACCTGCATTTATTATACTTTTGCATTGGAAAATCAGGAAAATTAATATTCACAGCAGGCATGAAAGGATTAAAAAACAATACCCTTGACAGTGTTTTGACTTGGTTTGTCAACAGTATATCGGGTGCATATGAAGAAAAAGAAGCCAGGGCCATTACAGGGATAGTTTTTGAGCATCAGCTAAAGTTGTCTGCTGTAGATTTGATTGTTGAGAAAAGCAAAAGACTTTCTGAAGGGGATATTGTTAATCTTTACCGTATCATCAAAAGACTCAACAGCGGCGTACCTGTGCAACATATCACAGGCACAGGGCATTTCAGGGATCTTGTTTTGAAGGTAAGTAGCGATGTTTTGATTCCCCGCCCTGAAACCGAGGAACTGGTACAGTGGATTGTGGATGATTTTGCCGCTGCCAAACCCTCAGATCGTTTGAATATCTGGGATATTGGCACCGGTAGCGGGGCCATAGCGGTAAGTATTGCTGCAGAGATGAAAAACACACAGGTATGGGCCAGTGATGTGAGTGAAAAGGCACTGGCCATGGCCAGAGAAAACAGTACTGTAAGCGGGCAGCAAGTCTGTTTCTTTCTTCACGATATTCTTGTTGATGACCCTCCGGAGGTAAAATTTGATGTAATGGTCAGCAATCCGCCCTACATCCGCCATTCGGAGAAGCCCCTGATGCGAACCCATGTGTTAGATCATGAGCCTCATACAGCCCTTTTCGTACCTGATGAGGATCCTTTGCTGTTTTACCGTGCTATCGGACAAGCAGGTAAACAATCATTAATTGCCGGAGGAAGGATATACCTTGAAATCAATGAAGCCCTGGGGCAGGAAACCTGTCAGCTTTTCGAATCTCTGGGCTATGTGCAGGTGGAGGTAAAAAAAGACCTGCCTGGTAAGGACCGTTTTGTAAAAGCGTACCTGCCGTTTTAATCATTTACCATCCATTTTTATTGTGGTTCTACTACTAAATTAGTGGATAAGGCTATGTTTTGATAATAAATTAGATTTGTTCGTCCGTAGACTGAAGAGAATCCTCTTCGGTCTTCTGTCTCCGGTCTTCTGTCTATACCCATTGAACCAATGTAACTTGTATTTCTATCCACTAAAATTACAGTAGAACCTTTATTATAGTACCCTTTATTCCACCCTGGTAATTTTTTCCGGATCCCATTTGTCTTTGGGTTGAACATCCTCCTTGGGATAACCTACAGGAATAATGTTTAGAGGAACAATATGATCAGGTAAATTCAGTGCCTTATTTACTGCATCAATGCGAAGCTGGTAAGGATATACGCCGGTCCATACAGCTCCCAATCCCTGCGCTTCGGCTGCCAGCAAGAGATTTTGCGTAGCTGCTGCACAATCCAGCGTCCAGTTGTGGATTTGCTCTTCATTGGGGTTTCCTTTTTGGGTATCTCCGGCTACCACGATGGCCATGGGAGCATGGGCAAGCATTTTGGCGTAAGGCAAGGATTCTGCCAGTTGATTCAGCACTTCGCGGCTGGTGATTACATAAAACTGCCAGGGTTGTATATTACGGGCTGTTGGAGCAGCCATGGCGGCACGAAGCATGGTTTCAATCTTTTCGTCAGGGACAGTCTTTTCCTGGTATTGCCTTACACTTTTGCGGTTGTGAATGACCTCGAATACATCGGTTGGGGATTGCTGGCTCATAAGTTCGGGTTTTAAAAGCATGAAAAATGCCAGGAAGGTGAATGCAACTATTTTATACATGGCTTTGATTTTACCCTGTAAAAGTAATTTTTTTTTGCCAGAAAAATTTTGTTCAATAATGAATCCGCTTCAGTATAATGTCTCTTCGAATTATTTCTGCTTCAAAGAAGCTTTACAACCATAATTCTCACAACTTCCCATGTAAGATTTTCCATTTGTCTCTGTTCGTCGCTGGTTACAAAAACGGTTTCAAAGGGTTCAATGGTCATGTTTTTTTTTTCGCTTGTTAAGGTTGCCTTGCCGCTAAGGCCGATAAACACTACATCGAAAGGATTTTGATGCGAAGGGATGATTTCACCGGGCTGCAAAGTCAGCAGGATGGTTTTAGTAATGTTATTGCTGAACATGAGGCGTCAGTCAACGGAGGCATTAATCCTGTGAGCTTCCCG
>CAZBGI010000006.1:6397-88639 GCA_964491395.1 uncultured Bacteroidales bacterium
CCCGCATCAAGCTGTCGGTAAGCCAGGGGCCAATGTTTCCATAAACCAGCAGGCTATCCGTTCCGATGTAAGTAGCTGATTTTACTGCTGCCAGGTTCCAGTTATGATACCGGTTGGGTCCGGGAAGGTAATTTCTGTTGATGTCGAGAGGAGAGAAAAAAATCCGGTGGTTAAGTACAATGCCGCTTACAGCAAATAAAAGAATGAATACTGCGGCAATGAGACCTAACCACCGGTGAAGGAATTTCAGGGTTTTCACAATACAATGCTTAGGGTATGAGCGTGAAATTATTTGTCACTTCCCTTGATCATGGTCAGTAACATCTTGAAGGGTTCCAAAGCCACCACTGCATGAGGTATTCCGGCAGGCATGATAATGGTTTGTCCTTCGTAAAGGATATAAGGTTTTTTATCAATGGTAATTTCTACTTTGCCTTCCACGCATTGTACCATCGCATCAAAAGGAGCTGAATGCTCGCTGAGTTGCTGCCCTTTGTCAAAGGCAAAAAGGCTGATATTGCCTGTAGATTTTTCTAAAACACGCTTGCTTACTACGCTGTTTTCAGAATAGGAAATGTCTTTTTTGAAATCGTAAATGTTACTGTGATTGAAATTGCTCATAATTATCGGGTTTAATGGGTTTATATTTTAAGTTTGAAGGGGGAAGGGGGGAGAAGAACTGGGAAATAATGAACCAACAACTGGCAACAATTATTCTTCCACACTTCCATTAATTTCTTCCAGCAGCAGATAAATGTCATCCACGCATGCTCCGCATACGGTACCGGCTTCTGTATCTTCCTGCACCTGGCTTACACTTTTTAATTTTTTGTTTTTAATGGCATCTTCCACTTCACCTTTGGTAATGTCCATGCATGTGCAAAGAATGTCCTCTCTGTTCATAATATTTTTGTTTTTAAGTTATATACGGGTTTGTATAGATCGTGTAGGGCAAATTGTGTTGGCATTTTTGATTGTATGTGCTGAATAACTTCTGAAGCAATTACAAGCTAAATATTTTTTCATGCCCGGTATTATAAAAACCTGGGTTTGACGACAATCATGGCCCACATCCAGTTTTGAATATCCTTCTTGCTGCCACCCTTGATTCTTTCCATGGTTTCGGTGGCCAGCAAATGAGAGTATCCTATTCTTAAAGCTACGGAAGGATTGATGGCATAACCTGCCATGACATCCAGCTCGGTGCCCAGAAATTTATTCAAACTTTCGTTGGGATTGCCGGCAGAAGTGACTTTTCCATCAGCCCAGAAATTATGCAGGGCAGCCATTCCCATCCATCTTTCCCCAGAATAATCCAAAGCAACATAAACGTCGCGTAGTCCAACAGTATTGGTATGATTACCCACATAAAAATAGTCCATGTGCCCGTTGAAACGGTGATTGGTTCCAAACCAGGGTGTAAAAGAGTTGTTATCCTGTGTTTGATCCGTGTCGGTACCCGAAAGCCATTCAAAACCACCTTTGAAAGACCATTCATCGCTGGCAGGAATTCTGGCTTCTGCTGCCAGGTACCAGGCGTTCAAATCTTTGTCAAAGGCATCTTTCCCGGTCTGCAGGTATGCAGAACCTTCCAGGTGGAATGGGTTAAAATCATGGGAAACAAAGGCTCCCAGGGTTTGGTTGAATACTGTTTTTTCTACACTATGCTGAAACCCCAGGTTCATGGCCAGCAAACTGATACCGGTATTGCCGGGTTGATGGTTGAACCAGGCAAACTGCATGGTTTTATAATTGCTGAGTTGGTATGGGGTTCCGATACGTCGTTCCCCTTCCTGGTTGAAGGCAAGTCCACCATGTATTTTCATTCCTGAAGGAAGATCAAGTTTTAGCAAAGCCAAATCATGGCTGCGACCCTGTTGAGCCCAATCAACATTGCCCAAGATGCGGGTATTGTCATATACCAACTCCTGGCGACCCAGCTTTAAGGTCCACACCGCATTGAGGGGTATTTCGGCCCAGGCCTCATGGATTGAAGAATTAATATCAGAACGGTTGAGTTGGGGTACTTCACCCCATACCCTTACATCCTGCAGGCTGATAAACACTTTTACATCGGTATGTTCGTAACCAAAATTCAGACGCGATCGCTGAGAGATAAAAAAAGCGGCATCTTCACCAGGCCCTATGAGGGAGCTGAATCCATGCCGGTATTCACTGCGGGGTCTTAATTCACCGGTGAGGGAAAATTGTGCAACCAACGGGGTGCTGATTATCCACAATACAACAAGGCTTAAAAGTGCTTTTTTTATCATGGTGTCTTAAATTAAGGTTGGTAAGATTATGCAAATTTAAGATAAAAAAACATGGAAGTTTAAAACCCTGGAGATTTTCAAATCCTCCAGGGTTTTAATCTTTTTTACTGATGATTAGTTGAGAAACAACTTCATGTCTTCATCAACCGTTCCGATGGGTGCAATGCCGAAGTTTTCTACCAGCACATTGGCCACGTTGGGTGAGAGGAATGCGGGCAAGGTGGGTCCGAGGTGAATGTTTTTCACACCCAGGGAAAGCAGTGCCAGCAATACAATAACGGCTTTTTGCTCGTACCAAGCAATGTTGTAGGCAATGGGCAGCTCATTGATGTCGTTGAGTTCGAAAACTTCTTTGAGCTTCAGCGCGATAACCGCCAGGGAGTAAGAGTCGTTGCACTGGCCTGCATCCAGTACTCTTGGAATGCCACCGATATCACCCAGGGGCAGTTTGTTGTATCGGTATTTGGCACAACCTGCAGTGAGGATTACGGTGTCTTTGGGCAAAGCTTCTGCAAACTCGGTGTAATAATCGCGGTCTTTCATGCGACCATCGCAGCCTGCCATGACAAAGAATTTGCGGATAGCACCGGACTTAACAGCATCTACCACTTTGTCGGCCAGTTGCATCACCTGGTTGTGAGCGAATCCACCCACGATTTCTCCGGTTTCAATTTCTACCGGGGGCTGACAGTTTTTGGCATGTTCGATGATGGCAGAAAAATCTTTGCGTCCACCTTCAGCGCGATCAGGAATATGCTTGCTGCCTGTCAAACCTGATGAACCGGTTGTGTAAATGCGGTCGGTGTAGGTAGCCTTTTTGGATGGGGGAACAATACAGTTGGTAGTGAAAAGGATGGGTCCGTTGAAAGTTTCGAACTCTTCTTTTTGCTTCCACCAGGAACTTCCGTAGTTGCCCACGAAATGTTCATATTTCTTGAAGGCAGGATAGTAGTTGGCGGGAAGCATTTCACTGTGAGTATACACGTCTACACCAGTACCTTCTGTCTGAATAAGCAGGTCTTCCATATCTCGCAAGTCGTGACCGCTGATAAGGATAGCGGGGTTGTTGCGCACACCAATGTTAACTTTGGTAATTTCGGGGTTGCCATAAGCTGTGGTATTGGCTTTGTCAAGCAGGGCCATTACTTTTACACCGTAAGAACCGGTTTCCAGCACCAGGTTGGTAAGCTCTTCTGCACTCATGTTGTCATCAAGTGTTGCTGCCAGTGCTTTGGAGATGAAATCAAAAATCTCCTGCTCTACATGTTTCAGGTTGAAAGCATGTTCTGCATAGGCCGCCATTCCTTTCAAACCATAGATGGTAAGTTCGCGCAGTGAGCGTACATCTTCATTCTCACTCATCTGTAAAACTCCTACCTGTTGTGCTTTTCTCTCATACTCGCCGGGAGTATAGGCATACCATGTGGCGGCTTCGGGCAGCTCTTCCTTGTTGATTGCAACGCCTGCTTCTTCCAGTCTTTTTTCCAGGGCAATACGTATTTGAAATCCTTCACGGATTTTGTCAATAAAACGCTGATGATCAAAGTTGGCATTGGTAATGGTCATGAACAAGCTCTCGAAAATGAAGCGGTCTTCTGCTGAAGTATCCATTCCCTTTTCTTTGGCGATGTTATTGTAAACTGCAAGACCTCTGATCTGGTACATCAACACATCCATGATGTTGGCCAGTTCGGGTTCTTTTCCACATACACCTTTGATGGTGCATCCTGTGCCTTTTGCGGCTTCCTGACATTGAAAACAAAACATACTCATAATTTAATCTCCTGTTAATTTGATTTGAATCTTTCGAATTGATTTGATTGTGCTTTTTTAAAGAGCGATAGTATAACTTATATTTGAAGTTAAGTGATTTAAGTTGAGAGCTAAAAGGTTGATGTTAAGTGTTGTGCGTATTTAAGTTGAGCTTTTCACTTATCACTTTCAACTTATTATATCCATTCTTCACTTCTGATTTCGCCATCCAGTCCTACCACGAGGGCTTTCACGGGTACTTTCCGGGATGCTTTTTCGGTGGCCATCCTGGCAATTTGCAATAAACCGGAACAGCAGGGCACTTCCATAATCATCACAGTAAGGGTGTTGATTTTGGCCAGGTCAATCATGGCAGTGAGTTTGTCTACGTAAACTTCTTTCCCGCTGTCGAGCTTGGGGCAGGCTATGGCCAGTCCTTTGTCTTTAAGATATTTGCTGTGGAAATTGCCCATGGAGAAAGCCACACAATCGGCTGCCATTAATACATCGGCATTCTGAAAATAAGGTGCCTGAGGATTTACCAGGTGCATTTGCACCGGCCATTGTCTCAGCTCTGAGGGCTGGTCAACTGTTGAGGCTGTTGCAGTTGCTGCAGCAGCGGGTTTGTCGAACGACATCATTTTTGAACCGGGGCATCCGCCACCGCCATGGTTTCCGTGCATATTCATTTTTTGGGTTTCTTTTTGAGGTGAATCTGTGTTTTCTTTCATTGTTTGAGGAGCATTCCTGAGTTTTTTAAGATCTACATCAAGTTGGTTATCTATAATGTACTGAATACCTTGCTCCACAAATTCTGTCTGCTTGTGGTCGATGAGGTGATTGAGGTGAGCCACGATGGTTGCTTCTCCTTTGGGAGAGATTCTGTCCATCACTTTGATCTCGTCATAAGGCTCAGCTTCGCGTTCTTCAAGGGTAATGGCATCTACCGGGCAGTCACCAATGCAGGCGCCAAGACCGTCGCAGTACAGGTCGCTAATCATGCGTGCCTTACCGTCGATAAGCTGAAGGGCTCCTTCATGGCAGCCTTCTACACAAAGGCCGCAGCCATTGCAAAGTTCTTCGTCTATTTTTATGATGGTTCTTTTCATTGTTATCTTTTTAAAGGTGTTATCGAATGTATTGTTAGGTTGATTAAATCTGTCTCTAATCTATATTCTCTGATTCGGGTTATCTGCAAACTTTACACTATAGCTCAGCAACTTTTTTGTTGGTAAGATAATTTCTGAACTCACTGGAGAATTTTTGCTCTAAACCTCCAAATATGCATGATCTAAAAGGGCAGTGTTCACATTGCATTTTACAATGGGGTGTGTCTTCCAGGTCTCCTTCTATCAGGTTGAAAATTTCCAGCAGGCTTACATTTCTTGCTTTTTCACTCAGCACAAATCCTCCTTTGGGCCCACGGGTTGATACCAGGTATCCGTTTCGTACCAGTTGCTGCAATATTTTTGAAATATGATTTTTGGAAAACCCCGTAGCATCAGCAATCTCTTGTGTGCTCACCAGGTGCTCGCTGCGGGCAATTAACCCCATGGAATGAAGAGCGATGGTGGCAGCTTCTGATATGTTAAAGATTTTGCTCATATTTCTTAATAGGTAAATAGGTAAAAGAATACGCAAATGTATAAATGATTTTCGGAATAAAAAAAGAATTGTGGTATTATTTTACCACAATAAGGAAAATAATTTGTAAATACTTGTATAATTGCATGTTATGATGTAAAAAAAAATAGTGCCGGAAAAAATCAAGGTGAAATACTGATGATAATTGCCATATTCTTCCTGAATGACCTGTTCCTTTTGAAGAGTTCGTTTCCGATTATTATTAATAACTTTGGTAAACTACAAAGTAAAGCACCTGTTATTTATGAAGTTTACCATTGAAGCTATCAGTGATCCCGGGAAAATGAGGAGTAACAATGAAGACCATTTATTGATTCCCTGGGAAGTATTTACAAATGGAGAACAACGGGCAGTGATGGAAGAAGAGGACATCTTTATCATTGCTGTGGCTGATGGTATGGGAGGACACAAAGCTGGAGAAGTTGCCAGCAGGAGGGTATTGGAGAGTTTGATGGAGTTCAGCGGGGCATTGCAAACGGAGGCTCAGCTTTCTGCATTGAAAAGAGAGCTGGAAGGGTGGCTTTCGCACATACATCATCAATTGGTGCAAAGTGGTAAACAGGATGCTAATCTGGAAGGAATGGGTACAACCCTTACCTCTTTCCTCTATTACCGGGGCAGGACTTATATACTTCATGCCGGAGACAGCAGGGCCTATATCCGGCAACAAGATCATATTACCCAACTCACCAAAGATCACACTTTCTCGCGTTCGACAGGATTTACACAGATAAAATCCAATTTACTGCTCAATTGTATCGGCGCCATCCGTAAACCCGTTCTGGATATCATGGATGTAAGCCATTTGACCCAGCCGGGTAGTGTATTTCTACTGTGCAGTGATGGGTTGACTGATATGCTGGAAGACAACGAAATAGCTTATTATTTAAAGCATAATACATTGAAACAACTGGTAGAGGCAGCCAATGAAAGAGGAGGCAGGGATAATATTTCCGTGGTAACTCTTGCGATTGAATGAAGCAATCTGTTTAATTCCTTAAAGATTAAGAGGCTAGCTCAGGTTTCTCTCTTTCTTAATGGTGTTCCAGGCATCGTTTACTTTCTGAAACTTCTCTTTGGCGGCAAGTTGAAATTCTTCTCCAAGATGGCTTACCCTGTCGGGATGGTATTTTAAAGCCATGGCTCTGTAGGCTTTCTTTACTTCTTCATCACTGGCCGAGGGTGATACTTCCAGGATTTTGTAAGCACTGTCTGTCTCTTTTACAAACATGTTTTTAATGGATACAAAATCATTTTGGTTGATGTTCAACCAGCTTGAAATGTCTTCAATTGTCTTTATTTCCCTTGTATGTGCCTTGCCATCTGCCAGGGCAATTCCAAATAAAAAATGCAACAACTGCAAACGGCTGTGTAAGTCCATGTGCGATTGGATTTGCCAGCATACATCCTGGAGGGGAATGTCTTTTTTAAGCATATCACGAAAGGCACGCATATAATATTTTGTTTGTGCCTGACCAAAATTTTGCACAAAAAACGCCTTGATATAGTCAAGTTCCGACTTGAGCATTTTACCATCCGCTTTCATAACTGAGGCTGACAGCACAAGCAGGCTCAAACGAAAGTCGCCGGATCGGGTGTTGACATCGTTATATGTATCAGCTCCTGTTGTTCTGTATTCAAATTCACCTGAGTTCATGCTGTCGAAAGCCGAACCCATCAAATATCCCAGTATGGCACCCAGTGGACCACCCAAAGCCCATCCCAGTCCGCCTAATATCCATTTTCCGTAACTTGTTTTATTCATTACGTGATCTCTTATTATTGGTGTTTCAACATTTCATTTTTTGAAGATGCAAATTTAATGCAAATAAACTTACCTGTTTTCATAGAAATTTGTGAGTAGAAAATGTTGATAAATCAGCAAATCTTCAATCCTTCACAACTCATGTCTCTTCTATACCCGGGGTTGCCCACCAGGGATTGTCATTGGGGTTGGGATTTAAATTGATGAGCCGGGCGCTTACTAGCACCTGTCGAAGGGCGCTGTCATCACCCAATTTCTTTGTTGAAGAGGCTTTCGCAGCGCCATAGCAACTACCCAACTGCATTTTCTACCGACATGCCGGACCGCTGGCCCGGGGTGCAATGCACTGAATTTTTGTACCGGCGACAGGGTCAGAGACCCTGAATAGTGATGACATTGATGAGTGGTAGATTAAGGAGCGCTGTGCTCCGGGAGTGATGGTTGCGGGATATTGGATGTATGCACTATGATAAGCCGGGTATAAAATTTTTTGTTTTCCGGCAGCGGTTTTCTTGATGCCATAGATCTCTTGTGTTTATTTTAGATGATCGAAGGGCTAGCAGTAATTAATAGTAGTCCTCATAAGTTGTTGCCACCCACTGAGGGATTCTTCCAATTTAAACAGCGGTGACCTAAAAAAAATAATCCTTTCAAAGTTGCGGCAAATCAATATTTCTTATATTCGTGCCGTTTATTTTAACCTGGCCCCTCATGCCATATCCAGGTTTAGAGGTACTATAGGGAGAAACTTCCTTCAACAAGATAAGCCTTCAACCAAAACCACAACGATGATTTGCAAAATACCTTTTCAAATAGTTGAGATACCCTCCCGGGGATATCATATAATTTGCAGTGCTTTGCTTTCGGGTTATACTTTTAATATGCTCATTGATACCGGGGCATCACTTACAGCATTTGATTTGGGTCGTATTCGACAGGTTTTGCCGGAAAGTAAAATATCACCTTACAAAAGCAATTTCACAGGCATTGGAAATGCCCGGGCAGAGATCTACGAGACTTTTATACCTGAGATTAACCTGAAAGGCCTGAAGATAAAAAACCGCAAAGTTTTATTACTTGGGCTGGAAAGCATCAACCAGGCTTATGCAGCCTATGATCTTTACCGCTTAGATGGAGTGATTGGCGGAGATTGGTTGATTGAATTCAATGCTATTATTGATTATAAAACCCAAACTTTACAACTTGAAAGATAATACAAAGCTTTTTTTCCGAAAGCCGAAAAAAACATCTAAATTTGCCCCCACTAGAAAAATAACTTGCTTAGCAACAAAATAATAGGAAAACAAAGAAGGATTTTGCGCAACAGATTGACAAAAAAGTTAGTTGTAATTACCCTCAGACGTTGTATATTAGGTTTTGAAATTCTATCTTTGCAGCCTTTTTGATAATCATCTCCGGATAATCGAGTACTATAAAAATTCCACTAAAGTCGGAACCAAAAATTAAATTTAAAAACAGATAACATGCAGAACAAAGGTTTAATTAGATTTTTTGCCATAGCATTCGCTGTGGTATGTCTGTACCAGTTATCGTTTACCTACTTTTCCCGCAAAGTGCAGCGCGAAGCCGATGCTTTTTCACAAAGTGAAAGAGTTCAGTCTATTGCCAGGGAAATGTCAGGTGGCGATGAGCTTGTAGAAATGGTTTTAATGGATTCGTTAAGAAATCATTACGAAAGATTTTACCTTGACTCAATGTCAGGTGAAGTAGTTTTTAACCTGGGCATAAGAAAGTACACCTTTCAGGAAGTAAAAGAGAGAGAAATCAATCTGGGTCTTGACCTTCGCGGGGGTATGAACGTTACACTGGAAATTGCTGTACCTGAGATTGTAAGGGCCTTATCAGGGAATAGCCAGGATCCTACCTTTGTTGCTGCAATGGAAAGTGCCATAGAGACCAACCGTACCAGTCGGGAAGATTTTGTAACCCTTTTTGGAAGAGCATTTAATGAAACCGACCCCAATGCAAGTCTCGCAGCCATATTTTCTACTCCTGAAATGCGGGATCGCATCAGTTTCAATGCTACCAACGAAGAAGTACTGAGGGTGCTTAACCGTGAAGTAGAGGATGCCATTGACCGTTCTTTCCAGATTTTACGAACCCGGATTGACCGTTTTGGTGTTGCGCAACCCAATATTCAAAAACTGCAAACCTCCGGCCGTATACTGGTGGAGTTGCCCGGTATCAAAGAACAGGACCGGGTGAGAAGGCTACTGCAAGGTACTGCCAGACTTGAGTTTTGGGAAACCTATGAGTTTTCTGAATTGTACCCCTTCTTTTCTGAAGCCAATGAAATATTGAGAGAATCATTGCCCCAACCGGAAAAAGAGGCATTAGAGGAGCAGGATGAACTTCCCGTTGATGAGGAAATCACGGAGGAAGATATTCTGGAGGAAGGTGATACTCTTGAATCTGCAGATGATGACGAACTGCTTGATATGCTTGCTACCGATGTAGATGATGAATTAAGTATGGATGAAGAGAGTGCAGCAAGAAATCCTCTGTTTTCGGTTCTCAACATGAATATCTATATGGATCCGCAATCAGGTGAACCTTTCCTGGGCAATGGCCCCATGGTAGGGAGTGCTGCTATTCAGGATACAGCAAGAGTAAACAGGTATTTACGTCAATCTAACATCAGAAGTTTATTTCCCCGTGAGCTCAAACTTTTATGGACGGTAAAACCGCAGGAAGGAGCAGAAAACATCTTACAACTTGTAGCCATTAAAGTGCCCACAAGAGGTGAACCCCCTCTTACGGGAGATGTAATTGTGGATGCCCGTCAGGATTATACTCCTACAGGTACAGTGGAAGTATCCATGAGCATGAACAGCGAAGGAGCCCGTGAATGGAGAAGACTTACCGCAGCCAACATTGGCAAATCTATCGCCATTGTCCTGGATGATTACGTGTATTCATTCCCAAGTGTTAACCAGGAAATTTCCGGAGGTCGCTCCTCTATTACCGGTAATTTCACTGTTGCAGAGGCACAAGACCTTGCCAATATTCTTCGTGCAGGTTCCTTGCCTGCCCCGGCAAGAATTGTTGAAGAGGCGATCGTAGGTCCTTCGCTGGGTAGAGAAGCTATTTCCAGTGGGCTTACTTCTTTCCTGATAGCCTTTTTGATTGTTTTGATATATATGGCCGTTTATTACAACAGAGCGGGTTTTGTAGCTAACCTTGCACTGGTGACCAATATATTCTTCATTTTTGGGGTACTTGCCTCGCTGGGTGCTGTACTTACCCTGCCTGGTATTGCCGGTATCGTACTTACCCTGGGTATGGCGGTAGATGCCAACGTAATTATCTATGAACGTATCCTGGAAGAAATAAGAGCAGGCAAAGGACAAAAACTGGCCATATCGGACGGATATAAAAACGCTTATTCAGCCATTATTGACGGTAACGTTACTACATTGCTCACCGGTATTGTGCTGTACGTATTCGGTTCAGGGCCTGTTCAGGGATTTGCCACAACCCTTATTATTGGTATTATCTGTTCATTGTTTACTGCCATCTTTATTTCCCGTCTGATTTTCTCTTATTGGATCGAAAGGAATACACCTATTAAATTTGATTCCAAAGTATCTAAAGATGTACTTACAAAAGTTGATTTTGACTTTCTGGCTGTACGCAAGAAGTTTTATTTGATCTCTTCACTGGTTATCCTGGTGGGTATTGCGTCTTTCTTTGTAAGAGGTTTAAGCTATGGTGTGGATTTTTCCGGCGGACGCTCTTACGTGGTTCGTTTCGATCAGGATATCAATACCGTAGAAATGCGCAACGCATTAATAGATGAATTTGAAGAAGCTCCTGAAGTGAAAACTTTTGGACCTTCCAACCAGGTGAAAATTACCACTACTTACCTTATCGATGATGAATCAACTACGGCCGATTCACTTGCTGAGAGAAGATTGTATGAGGGAGTGCAGGAATACTTTGCTGCAAGTGTTACTTTTGAAGAATTTGTTTCCGACGACGAAGAAAAAATTCTGGGTCGGATGAGTTCTCAAAAAGTAGGACCTACTGTGGCTGCCGATATTAAACGAGGTGCTGTCATCAGTGTCATTGTTGCCCTGATGATTATATTCCTGTACATTGCTGCCCGATTTAAAAAGTGGCAGTTTGGTGTGGGAGGGCTTGTGACGCTTTTCCACGATGCGCTCATTGTTGTGTCGCTTTATTCGCTATTGTATAACATAGTCCCCTGGACCATGGAAATTGACCAGACCTTTATTGCGGCTATTCTCACCATCATCGGATATTCGGTAAACGATACGGTGATTATCTTTGACCGAATCCGCGAAAACATTGGTCTGTATCCCAAGAGAGAGCTCAAGGTTAATATCAACAAGGCGTTAAATTCAACTTTATCCCGGACTTTTAATACATCAGGTACTACCCTTGCTGTATTGTTGATTATCTTCCTCTTTGGAGGTGAGGTTATCCGTGGATTTTCTTTCGCTCTTATGATTGGTATTGCGGTAGGTACTTATTCTTCTTTGTTTAATGCTACACCTATTGCTTACGACCTTATTATGCGTCAACAGAAGAATAAAAAGAAAAAGTAAAACACTCTTTTTTTTGAAATATCAGCAAAGCCGCTTATCAAAAAGCGGCTTTTGCTTTGTGTGCCGTGCATGGCTTATAACTTTGCGGTGAAAGTCCACTATGGGGGTTTGTGGTCGCCAACCATTAGCCAAGGGCAAAAGTGACCATCTCGAGGTGGAAGCCGGAGGCAAACCTTTGCCCCGGGGAACACGAATCACATCAGGCATAACCGATGGGATGAGATTGCAAACCCCATCAAAGTCCAAAGTCTATGGTGTGAGAGGTCGGAAAATAAAGTAGGAAAAAAACTACTTTATTTTCCTCCTACTCGATTTAATATCTTCAAAAAAAGAAAATCAACCGGGTTTTATTGACAGGTTTGTTTTAAATTTGTCCTTTATTTACTGACCATGGATACGAATCTTAGTTTTATTTTACTTTTTGGAATCAGTGGAGGTGAAATATTTATCATTTTACTTCTGATACTGATATTGTTTGGGCCCAAAAAAATCCCTGAAATAGCCCGTAGTCTGGGCAAAGGAATTAATGAAATAAAAAAAGTGCAAAGGGATATTAATGCCGAAATTCATCGCTATTCCGAGGAAATCGACAATCCTGCCCGGGAAATAAAGGAGGATATTGAGGGCTTTAGCAGAGGATTAACAGATGCAGAAAAAAAGAGCCCATCGGGTTCTCCCACAGAAAAAGATAAAAACGGTAAGGTGTCGGACGCCGGGCCGGAAGATTTACCCTATCCTTATAACCAGTCCTCTGGCAATTCTTCCGGAATATCTGATGAAGACAAAGAAGACTCAGATCCTGATGAGACAGAACAGAAAAAACCTGAATAACTGGCTTTGAAAGCTGGTATCACAATTTTGTATCACATCGTTCGTTTACAATTTATATGTACTCTGAGCCCACAACAAAGGCCGTAGTTATAAAAAGTAGTATTGATTATTATCTCCAGAAACTCTTATGAAGACATTCTTCATCGTTCTCTTTTCCGTTTTATTTTTCTTTTCTCCGCAGCAAAGCCAGTCACAAAACCGCAAGTTGGAGTTGGCCGATAAAGCTTTTGAGCTTCAACAGTACAGTGAAGCCCTGAAACATTACGGTCGGGTCTATAAACGTGTACGTCGCAAGGACAGGCAAGAGGGTGTACGAATTTTGTTTCAGCAGGCCCTGTGTTATAAATACCTGAATGAGTCACGTCGAGCAGAATCTTTTTTCAGACGTGCCATTATGGGCAAATATCCCGATCCGGTGGCTCATTTTTATTATGGTGAAGCCTTAATGAAAAATGAAGAATACGAAGATGCCCTTGAACAGTTCCGGATTTATAAAGAGAAAGTACCTGATGATTGGCGAGGTCAATGGGGTATTGACGCCATTGAGGCTACCGAATATTTACAGGAAAATCCGGGCTTGTACGAGGTAAACCTGGAAAAAGATTTTAATTCCTGGCAGAATGATTTTGCACCGGCCTTTGGAGATAACCGAAACAGCATGGTGATTCTTACTTCATCAAGAGAGGGGGCGGTGGGTTCTAAAAAAGATCCCTGGACCGGTGAAAACTATACTTCTTTGTTTGTAACTTACATTGACAGGGCAGGAGAATGGAGCAAACCGGTTTTGCTGGATGAGGGACCTGTTAACACAGAATTCAATGAAGGAGCTCCATCGGTGAATGTTACCGGTACAGATTTGTATTTTACCCGTTGCCAGTCATTGCCCAATGCCGAATTAGGATGCAGGATTTATGTTTCCCGGCTCAGTGGTGCCAATTGGGGAGACCCCAGTGAAGTGAAACTTGTCTCAGACAGTACCATTTCGGTTGGTCATCCTGCCATCAGCCCAGACGATATGCGTTTGTATTTTGTTTCTGATATGCCTGGCGGGGAAGGGGGCAAAGATATCTGGTATGCCGAACGTGATTCACCCGGAGGAGAGTTTGGTGATATTCAAAACCTGGGTAATGTCATAAATACTCCCGGAGATGAAATGTTTCCTTTTGTCAGAGAAGATGGTTCGTTGTATTTTTCTTCTGATGGCCATCCGGGAATGGGAGGATTGGATATCTTTTTTTCCCAGCAGGTAGGTGACTCATGGACGGAGCCGGAAAACATCGGTACACCTGTAAGCAGCCCGGGAGATGATTTTGGAATTACCTTTCGCAGCGGTGAAAATTCCGGGTTCTTTTCTTCCAACCGCAAGCAGTTAGGCGCCAGGGGCGATGCCATTTATTCTCACTACCTGGCTCCGGTTGAATTTACCTTGCAGGGAACTGTCCGCGATGATAGTACCAAGGTTGCCATCCCCGGGGCACAGATTCAGCTGGTAGGCTCTGATGGTTCCCTGGCTCAAACCGAAACTTCTGAAGAGGGTGAATATCGGTTTGATAAAACGCAGATTCGTACCAATACCCGTTATGAAATATTGGTTAGCAAAAACAATTATTTCAATACCAGGGGACAGGAAACCACCGTAGGGATTGAAAGAAGCCGTGATTTTGTGTACGATTTTTATCTGGCACCGATTCCCGATACACCGATAGAACTACCCGAAATTCTTTATGAATATGCCCAATGGGAGTTGTTACCACAATACCAGGATTCACTCAACGGCCTTATTACCACTTTAGAGGATAATCCTGAACTGGTAATTGAGCTTAGCTCACACACCGACAGCCGGGGTTCGCATGAATTTAATGATACGTTGTCGCAGCGTCGTGCACAAACCGTGGTAGATTACCTGATAGACCGTGGCATTGATAGTGAAAGGCTCGTGCCCAGGGGATATGGTAAAAGAGTTCCCAGGGTGATAGAAAATACCATTGAAAGGGAAGGATATACTTTTGAAGCCGGAACAGAGCTCACAGAAGATTATATCAACTCCCTGCCCACGGAAGAACATCGCGATGTTGCTCACCAGCTCAACCGGCGAACAGAATTCCTGGTTATTTCTGAAGAAGACGAAGAAGAGGATGAACCTTAACACCTTTGACACCTTATTTTCAATCTGGTGCGAGTTAAGTGGGTCATTTTTTCAAAAAAAAAAAATGACCACCGGCATGATCATGATTGGATTGACAAACCTGAAAAATAGCAAACCCCATGACCGACAACAGTAAATATGGAAGGCGCGGAGTTTCAGCCTCCAAAGAAGATGTCCATAACGCCATCAAAAATATTGACAAAGGATTGTTTCCCCGGGCATTTTGTAAGGTAGTACCCGATTATCTGGGAGGAGATCAGGCCTGGTGCAACATCATGCACGCAGATGGAGCAGGCACCAAATCTTCCCTGGCTTATATTTACTGGCGTGAAACAGGAGATATTTCCGTTTGGAAGGGGATTGCCCAGGATGCAGTAGTAATGAATCTGGATGATTTACTGTGTGTGGGTGCAACGGATAATATTATTCTTTCTTCTACCATTGGCAGAAACAAAAGGTTAATACCCGGAGAAGTTATTAAAGCCATCATAGAAGGTACAGAAGAGTTCCTGGAGAAGATGCGCCGGCATGGTGTGGGAATGTGGTCTACCGGTGGCGAAACTGCTGATGTGGGAGATTTGGTAAGGACCATCATTGTTGACTCTACGGTAACCGCCAGGATGCCTCGCGAGCAGGTGATTACCAATGAGTCTATTGGTGAGGGAGATGTGATTGTCGGACTTTCTTCCTACGGCAAGGCTGATTATGAAGAGGAATACAATGGCGGAATGGGCAGCAACGGACTTACCTCAGCCCGCCACGATGTTTTTGCCCGCGATTACGCCGCCTTATATCCCGAAAGTTATGACCTGGCTTTACCCGAAGATGTGATTTATGTGGGCACTAAAAAACTTACTGATAAAGTGGATGACGCTTTTGGGCTGGATGCCGGAAAACTGGTTCTTTCTCCCACACGCACCTATGCGCCTGTAATAAAAGAGGTGCTTGCCAGCTACAGAAAGGTGATTCATGGAATGGTGCATAACAGCGGAGGCGCACAGACCAAGATACTGAATTTTGTAAATGATATGCACATTGTGAAAAATAACCTGTTCGCTGTTCCTCCATTGTTTCGGTTGATCCAAAAAGAATCGGGTACTTCATGGCAGGAAATGTACAAAGTATTCAATATGGGCCACCGGATGGAAATTTACCTGAAGGAAAAATATGCAGCCGATATCATCGACATCAGTCGATCGTTTGGGGTAGAAGCTCAAATAATTGGTCATTGCCGCAAAGAATCCGGGAAAAAACTAACACTGGAAACTGCGCAAGGGATTTTTGAATACCAATTGTAATGCCACTGTTTTTTCGTAATTTTGCACCCTGGAATCGCAGTTGTTTTCCATAGGATTGCAGCAGGTGACGCGTCGCATCCGTAAGGTTTTAGATTGACTGCTCCTCCGGTATTTTTAATCATAAATTTTCTGATGACCCGGATCATATCACCTGATATTTTCCGGTATAAACCAGATATAAGCATAAAAGTATGTTATTAGATAAATTGGAAGCTATCCACAGCAGGTTTAAAGAGGTGGCGCAACAAATCACTGACCCCGATGTAATCAGTGATATGAAACGTTATATACAACTTAACAAAGAGTACAAAGACCTGGAGGAAATAGTAGAAGCGTACCATGAGTACAAGAATGTAATTGACAATATCGAATCCTCAAAAGAAATTCTTTCCAAAGAAAAAGATGAAGAATTTCGTGAGATGGCCAAAATGGAGCTGGATGATTTGACAGAAAGGGAACAAGAGTTAGAAGAAAGAATAAAGATACTGCTGGTACCCTCTGATCCGCAGGATGGCAAAAATGCTATTGTGGAAATACGGGCCGGAACCGGTGGCGATGAAGCCGCAATTTTTGCAGGAGATTTGTTTCGCATGTATATTAAATACTGCGAAAAAAAAGGATGGAAGACGGAAATCGTGGATATGAACGAAGGTACTTCCGGTGGCTATAAGGAGATTGTTTTCAACGTATCAGGCAACAAAGTGTATGGCACGATGAAATACGAGTCAGGAGTGCACCGCGTGCAGCGGGTGCCCCAGACCGAAACCCAGGGCAGGGTGCATACTTCTGCTGCTACAGTAGCAGTGTTGCCTGAAGCAGACGAATTTGATGTAGAACTCAAGACCAGCGATATCCGAAAAGATACTTACTGCTCTTCCGGCCCCGGAGGACAGTCAGTAAACACGACTTACTCGGCTGTTCGTCTTACCCACATTCCTACAGGCCTGGTAGTAACCTGCCAGGATCAGAAGTCACAGCTTAAAAACCTGGATAAAGCCATGGGCGTACTTCGTACCCGGTTATTTGACATGGAGTATAAAAAATACCTCGACGAGATTGCCTCCAAGCGAAAAACCATGGTGTCTACCGGTGACCGTTCGGCGAAGATTCGCACCTATAATTATCCCCAGGGAAGGGTAACTGATCATCGCATTGGTCTGACACTTTATAATCTCTCCGCCATTATGGATGGTGAAATTGAAGAGATAATCGAAGCATTGAAAGTGGCAGAGAATGCCGAAAAAATGAAAGAAGGGGTTGCCTGATATCCGCTAATTATGAACCGTTCTCAACTCATACAACTCATCAAATCCAGGAAATCGTTTCTCTGTGTGGGATTAGACTCCGATTGGACCAAAATACCGGCCCATTTGTTGCAAACTGACGATCCGGTTTTTGAGTTCAACAAACGAATTATTGAAGCAACGCTGCCTTATACCATTGCTTACAAGCCCAACCTTGCATTTTATGAAGCACAGGGAAGCAAAGGGATGAAGAGTCTTGAAAAAACCATGGATTTCATTCACGAGCTTCCGGAGGATGTTTTTACCATTGCTGACGCCAAAAGAGGAGATATAGGGAATACAGCCAACCTTTATGCCCGGGCCTTTTTCGAACACATGGATTTTGATGCTGTTACCGTGAGTCCCTACATGGGTATGGATTCACTGCAACCCTTTCTGCATTATAAAGATAAATGGACGATAGTTCTGGCATTGACCTCCAATGCAGGGTCGGAGGATTTTCAACAACTCCATATTCCTGCTGACGATACAGACCCAAAGGATAATGACGCACGACTTTATCACACGGTGATGAAGAAATCACTTGAGGCTGCAGGAGCTCATGGGCAACTCATGTTTGTAGTAGGTGCTACCCGGGGCGGGTTGATAAAACATATCAGGGCTGTAGCGCCCGATAATTTCCTGTTGGTGCCCGGAGTAGGGGCACAGGGGGGGAGCCTTTCCACGGTGGCTGAAAACGGATTGAATCAGGATTGTGGATTGCTGGTGAACGCCTCCCGCAGTATTATTTTTGCCTCCTCCGGAGAGGATTTCCAGCAGGCAGCAGCTGGCGAGGCTGCCAGGATGCAAAAAGAGATGGAACAATTGCTCAGAGAAAAGAAAATCATCGGTTAAGTAAGAGAAAGAGCCGGAACCCACAAAAAAAGGCTGCCTGATGAGAAAAGGCAGCCTTTTTTGTATTAGATGCAATTCAGCAAATTAATCCAGTATGGTAACCCAATTGTGGGGATCGGGTTCGATACCGTATTGAATGGCCTGCAACTTTCTGTAGAGTTTTTCAGATACAGGACCTGCTTTGCCATTCTGGCAAAACTCATAGGTCTTGCCACTTTCTCTTTCAACAATTTTTTTGATGGGCGAAATGATAGCGGCAGTACCACAGGCACCCACTTCATCAAAAGAATCCAGTTCTTCAACAGCCACAGGTCTGCGTTCCACTTCCATTCCCATATCTTTGGCCAGTTGCATCAGGCTTTTATTGGTGATGGAGGGTAAAATGGATTCTGATTTTGGGGTAATGTATTTATTGCCCTGGATGGCGAAGAAGTTGGCCGGGCCCGCTTCATCAATGTATTTCTTTTCTTTGGCTTCCAGGAATAAAACGGCAGAAAAGCCTTCTGCTTTGGCTCGTTCTGTTGCTCTGAGGCTACCCGCATAATTACCACCCACTTTAATATGACCTGTGCCCAGGGGTGCTGCTCTGTCAATGTCTCTTACAATCTGCATATTTACCGGGTTAAATCCCTCCTTGAAATAAGGACCAACCGGACCCACAAATACCATGAAAAGATATTCCTTGGCCGGATTTACCCCTACCTGAACACCCGTACCTATAAGCAACGGGCGGATGTAAAGGGCAGCGCCATGTCCGTATGGGGGCACATACTTTTCATTCAGTTTAACGGCCTTTACAACCATTTCATAAAAAATATCATCGGGTACTTCAGCCATCAGGATTCCCTGTGAAGAAGAACGCATGCGTGCGGCATTGTCGTTCCATCGAAACAGCCTGATTTTGTTGTCTTTGCCACGATAAGCTTTCATCCCTTCAAAGGCTTCCTGACCATAATGCAGGCAGGTGGCAGCCATATGGATGTTGATGTGTTCTGAAGAAGATACCTCAATCTCGCCCCATTTGCCATCACGGTAGTAGCAGCGAACGTTGTAGTCTGTTTTAAAGTACCCAAAAGGCAGCTTTTCCCATTGTATATCTTGCATAACTATTCTTTTTGATTAGATGTTATAATTTGTAAGGTTCAAGTGCTAAATTATAACAAACTTTTTAATTAAAAAGAAAAAAGACCGATAATTCGAAACTTTTTCTCAAGATTTAAGAACAGGTTAAAACTACTTTAAAATACCTATATATGGGAATGTTATTTGTTGGAATCCACCAGGTTATGGATAATATCGAGAAGTTTGGTTTCGTTGATGGGCTTCGATACATAATCATCCATACCAGCGCTGAGAAATCTTTCGCGGTCGCCGGGAATGGCGTAGCCTGTTATGGCAATGATAGGGATAGGTGAAGTATTCTGTTGTTGTTGTTCTAATTCACGGATTTTGCGGGTGGTTTCGAAACCGTCCATTTTAGGCATTTGACCATCCATCAGAATAAGATCGTATTCAGCATTGCTGAATTTTTCCAGTGCTATAAGCCCGTTAGATGCCGTATCAACCATCCATCCCTGAGACTTCAGAAAGCCCGCAAGATACAATTGATTGATGGCATCATCTTCAGCGATGAGTATTTTTAGTTTTTTATGGCTCACGTTTTCTTCGGTTTTCAGGTTATGAATATTGTTTGTTGGGTGATGGGCAGATTCGGCAACATGCGAAACTATCAGGGGAATTTCAAAAGATACCCGGCTGCCTTTGCCAAATTCACTTTCAAAAGATACCTGGCCATTCATCATTTCCACCAGGCTTTTTACGATGCTAAGACCCAGTCCGGTGCCCTGGTATTCTTTTTTTGCTGAAATATCCAGCTGACTAAAGGTTTCGAACATTTTAGAGATATCCTCCTTTTTAACCCCAATTCCCGTGTCGATGACCTGAAATTCTATATTGGCTGTGTCAGATTTTTGCTTTTTGCAGCTTATGCGGATTTCCACTTCTCCTTTGTTGGTGAATTTTACGGCATTGCTGATAAGATTGTTGAGAATCTGTGTGATTTTCTTTTCATCGCCATACAAATTCTCGGGTGTGCCCTCTGCAATGGAATAAGAAATAGACAAATTTTTGGCTTCCACCTGGGGAGCATACATTTGAATGGTTTGCCGGGCCACCTCCCGCAGGTTAAAGTTGGCAAATACCAAATCCACTTTCTTGGCTTCTATCTTTGAGAAGTCCAGAATATCATTCAAAATGCTCAGCAGGTTGGTTGACGAAACAGAGATAGAGTTAAGAAATTGCTTCTGATCTTCGTTTAGAGGGGTTTTAGAAAGGGTGCTGGTCATGCCGATGATAGCATTAAGAGGGTTTCTGATTTCGTGGCTCATATTGGCCAGAAATTCTGATTTGGCTTTGTTGGCTCTTTCTGCAACCTCTTTGGCTTTCAGCAGTTCTTCTTTGTCTTTTCGTTCGGTTATATCACGCGAAACGCATACAATCTCCTGTACCAGGTTGGTGTTTTGATTGTAAATAACCTGGTTGTTGGTTTCAAACCAAATGTAGGTTCCGTCTTTTTTTCTGATTCTGTAGCTTTCGATGAAAGAATTGGTTCTGTTTTCCAGCAGGAGGATATGGTTTTTGCGGATGTTCTCCACATCATCGGCGTGTATGAGCTCATAGGCCGACCGGCCGGTAAGCTCTTCGGGAAAATAGCCCAGCAAATGGGTACAGGCCGGAGAAACATATAGGTAGGTGCGATCCCAGTTGTGTTTGGAAATCATATCGCTGGAATTTTCTGCCAGAATTCGGTACCTTTCTTCGCTGTGCCGTATTACTTCTTCTGCCTGTTTGCGTTCGGTTATATTCCGGATGGTTCCGATAATTTTTTTGGGATTGCCGTGCTGGTCGAAAATATATTTGCAGGTAAAAGAGGCGGGAAGTTTTTGTCCGTTTTCTTTTCTTAAAAACACTTCGTAATCCGAAATAACTCCTTTCTCTTTCACCAGGTTCAAAAGACTCTCTTCTTGCTTTTTGTCGCTGAACAAAGATTGGTGCAAAATATCTTCTTTTTTCAGTGCCAGCATATTTTCAACAGAGGGAGATATTTCCAGGACTTCACCATTTAGGGAGACCTCGAAATAAACATCCTGGATATTTTCGAAAATGCTGCGGTATTTCTCCTCGCTCTTTTTCAGGGCCAACTGAGACTCATTGAGTTTATTCTCAATATCTATATGGTTGATAACCTGCTTTATAATTGTAGGCAGCAAATCAATAAAGTTGCTGTCTTTTACCATGTAGTCATGAGCTCCCAGCTTCATCATTTCTACTGCTGTTTTTTCATCGCCATGGCCTGTAATGATAACAAAGGGAATATCAATGTTGTCCTTGCGGAGAATCTTAATGACCTGTTCGCCGCTCATTTCATACAATTGATAATCCAGTAAAAGGAGAATGTCGGGACCATAGTTTTCTCTAAACCACTCTATGGCTTCATTGCCCGTATAAAACCCCCTGGTTTGATAATTGTTTTTTTGCAGGGTTTTTTGAATAAGAGTATTCAAAGCCACATCATCTTCAATAACGATGATGGTAAAATTTTCAGATATTTCTCTGTTGGAGAGGCTTTGCATTATGTTAAAGGTTTTTTTATCAGTGCTAAAAATTGGAAAAACTGTTATATGTAATCAGGCAAATTTAATACAATCATGTTGGTTTTACAAAAGAAAACCTTGTTAAACCCTTTACATGGTTAATAATGGCGAATATCTTGCCTGATATCAAGATTTTTCATCAGCGTATGATTGGGGATTGTGCCATGGAGTTCGGATGAAAATTCCGGTTTGAGCCGATCAACAAAATACATTTTCATTGAATAATTATTCTTAGTTAGAATATCCCCCCGCTCGCTGCAAATGAAATAGTCTTTAACCAGTTCAAAAGTTTTCTGTGAAATATTTACTTTTCCTTCTTCGCCTGCTTCAACAATTCTACTGGCAATATTTACGGCATCTCCCCAAATATCATACGCAAATTTGTTTTTACCCACAACGCCCGCCACTACTTCTCCCGTGTGTATGCCCAGGCGCAAGGTAAAACCGGGCGTTTCGCCAGTCTGTTCTTCTTTGAACTTACCAATGAATTGTTGAATTTTCAATCCTGTAAGAACAGTAATAATGGCATTGTTTTCATTTACCTCCGGTATTCCTCCTGCACACATGTAGCAATCACCAATGGTTTTGATTTTTTCCATACCATATTGCTCAATGATTTCATCAAAGACATAAAAATAATAGTCGAGTTGGTTGACCAGTTTTATGGGAGGGCTTTTTTTGGCCAGATCCGAAAAACCGATGACATCAGCAAAAAGAATGGAAACCCTATCATATTGCCTGGGTCTGGAATAGCCTTTATCCAGCAGTTCTTTGGCAACTGATTTGGGCAAAATACTCTGCAGTAGTTTGTCCGTTTTGGCTTTTTCGTTCTCCAGGGCTAGTTTCTGAAGGTTGATTTGTTTATTGAGTTTTTCAAGTTTAAGGGCATTTTCATGAAGTTCACGGCGAGTTTGATCCAGTTTTCTTTGCGTGTCACGTTTTTCTTTTGCCCCATGTATTGTTTTTACAATTTGCTCAATAAAATGCTTTTCTTTGATTACATAATCAATTGCTCCCAGTTTCATGAGGTTAACGGCTGATTTTTCGTCTCCGCAGCCTGTCATAATCATGAAAGGAAAGCTTTTGTTTTGTGCTTTCAGTTCCTGGACCAGTTCAATGGCATTCATGTCCTCAAGCAGGAAATCCAGCAATAAAAAAGTATCATGGTGGATATGCCTGATGGGCTTGTCAACGTGCTGAAGCAATTCCCTGCCTGAGAAGAAACTCTTACAAGCAAAGCCCGACTTTTTTAAACTCCTTGTAATGACGTTGTTGAGCTGAGGGTCATCCTCAACAATCCATACATGTATCTCTGAACTATCAAACATGAATACTCAGTTTAGATTGGGTACTTCTATAATTTCAAGATAATAACCCAGCCTTTTTACGATTTCGATGAATTTTTTGTAATCGATAGGTTTTACAATATAGCTGTTACAACCCAGGGAATGACAAATATCGATCTCGTGTGGGATGTCGGTTGTGGTAATCATGATCACAGGAATTTTTTTGGTGGAAGAATGAGCTTTCAACTTTTCTAACACTTCAATACCATCAACCTTGGGCATTTTTATGTCGAGCAGAATAATATACCTGGTGTTGTTCTGCTTGTATTCAGCATTTTCTCCCAGAAAAAACTGCAGAACCTCTTCTCCATTCTGAAAGTGGATGATGGGACTAACCACTCCTGCTCTTTTCAGGTTCCTTTTGATAAGAAGGGCATGTCCTTCGTCATCTTCTGCAAGAATAATGGTAATATTATTATTCATCAATAGCTATTTGTTTCAATGAATTGCTTAATGCTATTATCCTGATTATGAATTTTTTATCCCTGAAAAATTCAGCGATTTTTCAGAATGTATGCGTAAAACGAATCAATATAGGTTATGCGCAATTGTTTTTTCATGCTATATAGACTGACTTTTCATAGCCCACTAAAGGTTTCTGCCGTAAGGAATTACTATAACCGTTGATTGATTGCCCAAAAGCACATTAGGGTTTTTACTGATAAAGACCTTTGTGCAGCACCTTTGTGTATTGATAATCAACGGTTTATTAGTTTGTTGAGTTTAGATTGAAAGTACTGCAATCAATGAGGTGAATATATCAATAATTTTTTAATTAAAATACCGTATAATTTGTATTTAGGAGGTAATATTTTATTTTCTGTACTTAGAATTCAGGTTGGCCTGGGTGAGAAGTATCTCCCTTCGAACCGTTGTTATTCCGCGAAGAAAAAAATACACACTCCCAAAATTCAAAACAAATATAGTGATTAATGCCTTAAACACTGGCCTTTTCAAAGAACCCCATAGCTCCGATTATCTGGCCCTTATCATTTTTAATAACCTCTATGCTGTGTGTTTCAATATTTACCAGCTCCTGGCTATCTGTCTGGACGATAATGTGTTTGCATTGATGAGTATTTTTAGGATTTTCAAGCAGGAAACAGGGAAGTTCCTCTCCGGATTTGGGTCTTTCCAAGGCCGAATAGCATTTGTTACCTATCACCTCCCTGGCTTTTAGATGGGTAATTTGTTCTGCTTTGTGGTTCCAGGTAGTGATGGTGCTTGTACTGTCAAGGGTAAATATTCCGGTATCAATAAGGCTGCTGATGGTTGTCAGTTGTTTGGTCATCAGGTCAAGGTTGAAATGCTGACCCGAAGTGCAATCAATAGACATTACCACTTCTGAGACTTCATGATTGTGGTCAAAAGCGGGCGAAGCAGTAATAAACAGGTTTGCTTTGTTTTTATTTGAATCGGCAAAGGTATACTGCTGGTTATAAACCGTTTTACCGGACTTTACTACCTTGTTGATTACGTTGTCTCCCTGGTTTGAAGCGGCAAGTGGTTGGATGGGGATTTCATCAAAAGAAAAACCTCTCTGTATTTTTGCTTCGGAAATTTTTAAAAGCTGCATGGCCAGTTTGTTGGCAAAAGTGATTTTCCCTTTGCTATCGGTCATGATTTTTGCATTGGGACTGTTTTGCAGGATCCGGATTAACAATTCATGCTCCCGAATGAGCTTTTCTTCATATTCGCGTTTGTGGGTAATATCCAGTAATGTACATACCACGCCGTCCACCTCATGGTTCTCGTTGAAAATAGGCGAGCCATTGATGCTGAGGGTTTTCCTGGTTCCCTCAGGCCATTCTATGTTATGAATGACCTCATAAACCGGTTGCCCGCTATTTTTAATAATGATGAAGGGCAATTTCTCGTCCGCAAACTCTTTGCCTTGTTCATCAGTAATCTTCCAGTCGGGGGTGTTGTAGTTTCTTTTTGTTATTTCATTTTTGGTAATTCCCAGTACTTTCTCTGCCATATGATTGGCATAGGTAATTTTTCCATTTTTATCCAGAATCGTACTTGCAACAGGGCTGTTGTCTAATACTGATATCAGCAGGTTCGATTTCTGTTGCAATTGTTCTTCAAACTTTTTTCTTTCGGTAATATCAAAAAAGGTTATGACTAGACCGTCAATAGCATTTTCGAGGGTACGATAGGGGAGGATGCGCATCAAAAACCAGTTGTTTTTCTTTCCTTTCACTTCCACCTCTTTTGTTACCAGGGTTCTGAGAACATTTTCGATATCTTCCAGGAAATTGGTATAGAGAGTATTGTGCGATATATGATGAATAGGTCTTCCGATATCCATTTCCAGGATATTGATGGCAGAGGTCACGGCAGGGGTAAACTTCCGGATGTTCAGTTTCCTGTCAAGAAAAACCGTTCCAATATTGGTGTTTTTAAGTAGGTTATTGATATCATTGTTGAGCTGGGTAAGGATATCAATTTTATTCTGGTATTCACTGTTGACTGTGTACAGTTCTTCATTTACCGATTGCAATTCTTCATTGGTTGACTGGAGTTCTTCATTGGAAGAAATCAACTCCTCATTGGTAGCCTGAAGTTCTTCATTGGAAGTGCCCAACTCTTCAATGGTGGCCTGCAGGTTCTCTTTGGTGTATTTTAATTCAAGTTCGAGATCTTTAATTTGTTGGTTGGTATCGTATTCAATGCTTTGGTTTTCAGTATCTTTGATGAGCGTTTTGATAGATTGCTGTTCTTCAAATGCAATAAAGAGTAATCTACGTGATTTTATCCTTTCACCAAAAGGTTTTATCTTGATGTTAAGTTGAATAATTTCACTTTTCTCCCGCAACTTGAGATCATTATAGAGTATCTCTTTGTTCTCCTTTAAGCATTTGTGCAAGGCAATGGAAAGTGCCGTGCTGATATCTTTTCGTACCAGAGAAAGGATATCAAGACTGGCCTTGCCTGCAGGTAATTTGATATACCTGTTTACATCTTTAAGAATATGGACAATTTCAAAATTGTCATCTACAATTACTGAAGGAGGGAGGAATTCTTCAATAATGGTATTGTAAATATTTTCTGTAAGGACTGAAGTTGAATTACTCTTCACCGAAATTTCAGGAAGCTGCGGGGTGGTTTTGGTTTTGTTAAGAGAGGGTATGAGAAAGTCTCCAATGTTGTCATTGGAAAAATTGTCTTTGAATGCATAAATCTTCCATTTTGTATTGATGGTATCAAAGTTCCTTGATAGATCTCCCAATGATTCGCTGGAGCCCAAAAACAAGTATCCATTTTGGTGCAGGGAGAAATGGAAAAGGGACAAAACTCTTTTCTGCATCAGAGGTTTCAGATAGATGAGCATGTTTCGGCAACTGATGAGGTCTATCTTTGAAAATGGGGGATCTTTGATAATATTATGGGTGGCAAATATTACCATTTTCCGGATGTTCTCGTTGATCTGGTATCCTTTGTCTTTTTTAACGAAGAACTTTTTCAGCCTTTCTAAACTCACATCCGTCACGATGCTTTCAGGATAAAATCCCATGCTGCCATATTCAATAGACTCTTTATCCAGGTCGGTGGCGAATATTTTAATATCATGGTTGTGGCCACTTTTTTCGATCTGTTCACTCAGAAGCATGGCCAGGCTATAAGCTTCCTCTCCCGTGCTGCACCCCACACTCCACATACGAATGGGTTCATCCTTATCTTTATTTTTAACTATAGCCGGAATAACCTGTTCTTTGAGAATATCGAAGCTGTCTGAATCACGGAAAAATTTGGTCACCCCAATGAGTAGTTCTTTGTAAAGGATATTAACTTCTTTGGGAGATTGCTCTAAAAAAGTGACATAATCTTCATAACTTGAAATCTGGTTGATGCTGATGCGTCTCTCTAGTCGTCGGATAATGGTATTGGGCTTATAGTAAGTAAAATCAACGCCTATGGTATTGCGAATAATGGAGAGGATTTTGCTGAGGGTGTTTTCATGGCTGGAAAGGTTTTCTTTTTCCTGGTTTTTTGAAGTAAGAGGGTGTTTGATATACTTGAGCAGCTCTGCCGGCATTTTTTCAGCAGGTAAAACATAATCAACCATTCCCGTGGCAATGGCGCTTCGTGGCATGCCATCAAATTTGGCACTGTGATCGTCCTGGGCCATAACCATGCCTCCGGTACCTTTGATGGCCCTGATACCCAAAGTGCCGTCACTCCCCGTGCCCGACAGGATTACTCCTACAGATTTGTCTCCAAAATCTTCAGCAAGCGAACGAAAAAAAATATCTATGGGTAAATTTATCACATGATTATGTATTTGGTCGGTAAGAAATAGGGAGCCATGAAAAACGGTCATGTTTTTTTTGGGGGGAATCAGGTATATGCAGTCAGGTTCAATTTTCATTCCATCTTCAGCCCGCAATACCTGCATCATTGTATGCTTGGACAACAACTCTACCATCAAACTTTTGTAGTCAGGTGAGAGGTGCTGAACCACTACGAAAGAAAGCCCACTATCAGCAGGCATATTTTTGAAGAATTGTTCCAGAGCTTCCAATCCTCCTGCAGATGCACCTACTCCTACACAAAATACCGCCTTCTTTTTCCCGGGGAAACTGTTGACCTGTTCAGCTGTTTCGGTAATTTCCTCATCGGAATAATTAGTTGGATTAGCGTTTTCTTTGTCTTTTATGCTCATATCTTAAAGGTTGAATTTGGCTATGAAAACTTACTTTAAAGTGCCTTATAGGGCTGATTTGCGTTAAAAAGTTAATCACGGAAGTTTCAATGCCATATAAAAATACAAAAAAAAGTTGATTGAATGCAGTGCTTTTGTGGAGGAATGCCCGGGAACAGGATAAAAAAAAACGGGCTTGCAACAGGCCCGTTTAATGAATAAGTCATGAATTATTTCAACGTTTGTAATCGATCAGGAAGTTAAGATCCTCAATGGATTTTTGGAGAGTTTCCATACAGGTTTCGCTTTTAACCAAGTAGTTATAGATGCCCAGCTCCTGCAAACGTGCTATCAGGTCAATATCCTTTTGAGCGGATACCACAATCACTTCTGTATGAGGATTATTCTCTTTGACGGCAAGGATTAATTCTTCACCTGATATGTCGGGTAGCATCATGTCAGCAATAACAATATCGGGACCTTCATTGAGGTTATCGAGCAAATCCTGGCCTGTTGTAAAGTTGGTAATGCTTATATTGCGTATGGATCCAAGACATAGCTTCAGGAGCATTCCTTCAGTTTTATTATCTTCGACCACAAATATTTTTTTATGCCTGGTATTTTCCATTATAATTTTGTTTTGCTTTTCAGCCAAACAGTGAAGGTACGAATATAACTGTTTGGTCAGGTCAGCGTTTGATTGAAAATTCGGGAATTTAAGAACAATGCAGCCTTCCCTTATTTAACACTGGAAACCACTCCTACAGCACATCCTTCCTGACCATCTTCAAAGTAAAAACTGAAAGTGTAAATTCCACTCATAGCTACCGGAAACATAATGACGGGAAGATGTCTTTGCTGTTCTACCAAAAAAGAAGTAATGACCAGGTCATCATTGTGATTTCGAATGCTGATGATTACTTTTCCGGGCAATTCTTCGGCATTACAAGCGAAGATTTTATAAGTGGTTCCTGCAGTGAGCGGCATTTTATAACTAACCTGTGGCAGGGTTTCACCCTTTCCCTGTTCGGGTAACTGGATGGGCCAGCTCTTTATAAAACGTGCATCATCGAGCTTTTCATGACAAACATCAAGCAGGTTGCCGCACTGAGAAAAACTTTTGCTGCTTAACAGGGTTAAAAATAGCAAACTAAATAGGATTATATACTTTTTCATGTGTTGAAAGTTTTATAATAATTGTGTCACATGGCACCTCTGGCGTGTAATCATTCTCTGGTACTAATGAATTTTTGCAAGAGGCATGATTTTTTTTAATAGATTCCAAGGATAGAATTTTCACCTTTCATAGGCAAAGATAAACTTACAAAGGATTCATTCAATAATTTTATTTCTGATTTCTGCTACCACATCGGCAATAGATCTTATTACCTCGTCGGTAATTATCACTTCACTACGTGAGTTGTCAACCAGAACGACCATGCCATCAACTTCTTCAATGGTAGGTTCTTTGTAAATGTAATTTATGGTTACTTTGTCAAACTCTCTTTTCAGGTTCATCAAATCATCAATGAGCACTTCAAAGTTGGAGTCTTGCCGATAGGTGTTTAGCAAAAGGATGATATTGTCGAGTACTTTTTTCTGCTCGCCAATTCTGATGTTGATGGTTTCACGGTTGGGTGGCACGGTTTGCACATGCGTGGCAATATAAAGACTTTCAATCCAGGTACCATAAGAAATCAATACAGCAAGGTTTCCGCGTCCCTGGTCAATGAGGTAGCGACTCATGTTGTCAAAACCGGTATTGGTAATAAAGAGGACTGAGTCGATATTACTGCTGCTTTCCGAGAGCCTGTTCAGTGTTTCATAGTCGAAAAACTGTTCAACTCGCAGGTCAGATGCCAAATCTCTTACATTGCTCAGATAGCGCAAGGTGGCAATGGTGCGGTCATAGATATTCATATATACCAGGTCAGTGCCATATACTCCCAGGTTGAGTGCTCGTTTGAAGTTGGTGTTGTAATTGTTGATGTTGTTGGCCGGGTTGAGCAATTCCTGCGAATAAACAACGCCCGATTTTTGCAATAATGCCGACATTTCAACAGGATTGGGTACGGAAGAAATCATCTCGCCAATCACCTCGTCATCAAGCCTGACATCCGCCTCAATGAGAGAATCACTCAGCAGGTCTGTAGCATCTTGCCTTTGATTCTGCTGGCAGGAGCTAGCCAGGAGAATACCAAACAAGGACAACATTAATGGAAGTAGTTTTAGTTTTTTCATTTTAATTAGTGTTTATTATACAAATAGGTGGTTAGGGTAATTTGTTGTCAGTATCCGCCCCCTGCATAGGTTTCTTTTCGCGATGACGGATTTTAAATGAGACCTTTTTAAATTTACTCCCCAGATGCTCAAACGAAGTAAGCAATCTGCCCAATGCATTATAGTACAATGCGATGTAGGCCAATACCGTAAACACCCAGATGATTCCTACGTTGAAGTAAAATGTAGGAACAAGGGTACCCAGGAAGTTTTTATTGGGAGCCAAAAAATGACTTCTGAAACTCATAAGCCGCCTGTCCTGCGGGTCTAAATAAACGGGATCAATTTTTTGCACCAGCCGGTTGTCTAATCTGACCAGTGGGAGGGGAGCCATGGTGTTTCTGGCAAATCTGGATAAATAGGTGTTAAAGTTATCATCGTAGAGCGCCTGATACTGCTCTTGTTCTTCAGGTGTGCTGACCATCTGGCTGATGCGTTGATCGATGGCTTCGTTGAGGTTGTTGAAATTCAACCTGTAAAATTCCTGCAACTGATCCAGGTATTTGAGTATATCGCCGGCAAGGGCCATGTTAAATTCATCGGAATTGATGTTATTAACATCATGAAAAATAATATTGTGTTTTGCGGCCAGTGGAGATTGATTTTCACTGAGAATCTCGTTGTGAATCAGTTGGATGTTGTCTGCTGAAATAGGATCTTCATGTTGGGCCAGAACCTTTGAACGATAGTTTTCTACGAAACCTCTTAGTTCGGGTAAATGATAAACATTTTTATAATTGAAAAGGCTTTCCATTTTGCGCAATTCGTAAAACTGGCGCTCATACCTGTTGTTGACAAACTGATTGACAACCAGTGCTTCAAAAGCCCATCGGGAAGGCATTACTTCGGCTATCACCGGAACTTTCTCCTGTCCACCCCCTATGGTACGGTTTATTTTATCGAAACTAAACATGGCTCCTGTGAGAACCATTTGGGGAATGATAAGGAAAGGGATAAGAATATAAATGGTAACAGCAGAATTGAAAGCAGACGAAATATTGAGTCCCAGTACGTTGGCCAGGGTAGAAAGGGAGAAAAACATGAGCCAGTATTCGAAATACATTCCTTTTATGCCCAGTATACTATTTCCCACCAACACAAAGAGTGCTGCCTGAATGGCGGAAATAATAAAAAGAATGCTGAGCTTGGAGAAAAGATAACTGCTGCGGCTCAGGTTAAGAAAGCTTTCACGTTTGAGTATCTTGCGGTCTTTGTATATTTCCTCTGCACTGACAATTAATCCTACAAACAATGCCACGATGGTGCACATAAATAAATAGGGCATTATATTCTCGTTGTCGCGAAAAATATAAATGTTGGAAGTAGGATCGTCGATGTAACGAATGATATAAGCCAGTAAAAATGCCAGAATAGGGGCTTCGAGTAAATTTAGCAGGATGTATTGGGTGTTGGCCAGTTTGCTGTAAAGGTCTCTCGAGAAGAAAATTTTCAGTTGGTTGAACCAGTTGGGTTTTTTAAAAGCATTGGGCAGGGGGTCAAACTCTTGCTGTTCCTGCAATACTTTTTTGTTCTCCTTGTAATAATTAGACCATTCCAGCGGAGTTACCTTACGCGTGCCGGTTGTGCGCCCGTATTCATCAACAATCAGTGATTCAATAATGCTGAAAATGGTTTCAGGATTGACGTTACCACACCGTGGACATTCACCGATGTCACTGTTTATCTGGTTGTCAATTTTCTTAAAGTAAATCACCGCCTCTACCGGGTTGCCATAATAAATCTGGTGGCCTCCTTCATCAAGGATGATGACATTGTCGAACATCTTGTAAATTTCGGAGGAGGGTTGGTGAATCACCACAAAAATAAGCTTACCCCGCACGGCAAGTTCGCGCAGGAGCTCCATTACATTTTCAGAATCTCTTGAAGACAGGCCCGAGGTGGGTTCATCAACAAAAAGCACTGCCGGTTCACGAATCAGCTCGAGTCCAATGTTGAGCCTTTTCCGTTGTCCTCCACTGATTTTTTTGTCAAGGGGGGTACCAACTTTCAGGTCTTTTCTATGGAAAAGGCCAAGGCTAAGCAATACATTGTTGACTTTTTCTTCAATTTCTGCCTCTGATAATTCTTTGTAAACCAGCTTTGTGCTAAAGTAGAGGTTTTCGTACACCGTGAGCTCTTCAATGAGCAAATCATCCTGGGGGATATAACCGATGATCCCTTTGACCAGTTCATTTTGTTCATGCAGATTTACCCCGTTGATTTGTACATACCCACTGCTGGGTGTATCAATTCCTGAAAGGACATTGAGCAGGGTTGTTTTACCGGCACCACTACCCCCCATGATTGCCACCATCTTGCCAGATTGTTCTTCAATGTTGATATCGCGCAATCCTATATGCCCGTTGGGGAAGGTGAGTCCGAGGTTTTCTGCCTTGAAACTTACCTGAATGGCAGAGGAGTCCGATAGAAACTTGGCTGCAATATCGGTGTAAAAAATGGGTTTTCCTTTGGGTTGCTTAAGCACACTGCCATTGGCAAACAGGTAAATACGCTGCTTGCTGATGGGAAGCCCGTTGAGCAATAACTCATTCTCTCCGGTGTAGCGAAGAAAGTATAAGTCTACGCTTTTTACCCGCAAAATGATGATACTGCCATTGAGCTGAGGTGATTGAATAAGGTGTGAATGCTGATTAGACAAATCTTCTGCATGAATAATCAGGATATCTGGAAAATCATGTTTTTTCAGATCATCTTCAATCACAAAAGAGGAAATAGCTTTGTATTCCTCTTTAGAAATATTAAACACTTCAGCGGCGGTATCAATGATAGCCATGCGCTGTGGAGTAAAGTTTTTGTCAGAATTCACCAACTCAAACAGCCTTACCAGTACTACTACCTTTTGTTTCTGGGTAAGGGTTTTGTTGATTTTCTTGGCAATCCCAAGTGTTTTAACGGAGTCTTTGACCGAAGTAAGCCGGGGTTTTTTTTCCTTTTCCGGATCGTCATCCTTCCTTTTGGGTTTCGCTGCTTCGCTGTAGCTGTCAAACAAAGCAAGGTATTCTTTCACAGAACTTTCGTTAAGTTGCTGTTTAAGAAAATTCTGAACGAACTCCCTTTCGTTTACCGACAAGCCAACATCTTGCTTTGCAATAATTGCAAAGAGCTGCATTAAAGCCTTGAGAATTTCTTCACTCATTTAGCGGTGTGTTTTGGGCAAGTAATTAGTAACTGTGCATTTCAAAGGGAATGTCTACAATTTCTGAATATTCTTCTCCGGCTTCTTCCATGTCTTCATCATCTTCCTGGAAATACCATTGTACTACTACTTCATGCCCATTGTTGAGGATATCTTCAAATTTCAGAAGAATATCGAGCAAAATTTTGGAAGAAGCAGTGTTGAAATATTCCAGCCTGAAAATGACTTCAGTTTTGGGGTTGGGTGATTTGGCATACTCCTCAATCCATTGAATTACAGGTGCGTAAAAAGTAACCACATCTTCCGGCAGGGAGCGACCTGAGAATTCCAGAATATTGCTTTCTGCATCGAGGGTTACGTTGGGTGTATCGTCCGTTCCTTTAATTTTTATTACTTCCATGATACCTATCTGTTTTTTTTTTGGGTGAAAATCTCTGTTTACTTGCGTGAAATTTTTGTTCTTAAAAGAAAGAAGGAATTGTTGTCATCGATGTCGATAAAATTGTATTCCAGCTTTTCTCCTGTTTTTCTGGCGATGTCTATAAGACCCAGCCCAGCACCTCCTTTTTCAGAGAGGGAACCTTCGCGCATTTGTTTTTTGAATAATTCCTTAAGACCGTCTTTATCCAGTTGATTTATTTTCTCCAGCAATGCTTTAAGTTCGATGACCTTATTTTTTTCTACTGCATTGCCTGTCATTATCTGGTAGCCCTGGCTCTCATCTTCCAGCCGTCCCACAATAAAAATACCATTGCTGGCAAAAGCGACTCCTTCAGCGGTTGAGGTTTCTTCTGCATGTTTACTTAGATTTTGCAAACACTCTACCATAACATGAAACACCTTTTTCTTCATCGAGGCATCTTCGCTATAGCTATCCATCTTGTTTTCAGCAAGAGAGGTAAAAGCCTTGGTAATCTGGTGGGTGATCTCTCCTTCATAAACAAGCGTGAATTTGTTGGAAATCATCTCGTTATGAAATTCATAGACCATTTTCATGTAATCCACATTTTCCATTTTTTTTATTTTTTCAATTTATAATTCAGGCGTATTATTAATCATTTGTAAGAATTTGTTTAAAGTGACAAATTTAGAATATCCTGGCCGAAGGGTTCTTAGCATCACTTTGATCTAAATATTATTGTTGTTCATTGTATGTTTTTTCAGTTCTTTTCATCCAGGCAACATTGCAAATGTTTAAAATCGTATTCCAATCAGTAATACATCGTCAATAGGAATACCATCTCCCAGCCATTCCTGGTAATCATTTTTGAACAAGTTGTACATCTGACTCATGGGCATGTCCTTGTTTTCCAGGATGTGGTTTTTGATTCTCTTGGGAAAATATTTACGGCCTTCAGGTCCACCAAATTGGTCTGGCAGCCCGTCCGAAAAGAAATAAATGCAATCGTCTTTCTGGATTTTAAAAACATGATTTTCAAATATGGGCTCTGGTTTTCCTTCCTTGGGGATTCCTCCGATAGCGGAGCGGGTTCCCCGGGTTTCTATAAGTTCTCCTTCTCTTACCAGGTACAAGGGGCGGTGAGCACCCGAGAACTGCAATTCCATTTCTTTCATGTTGACCTTGCATAATGCAACGTCCATGCCATCTCTTGCACTGGCACCTTCTTTGTCCTGACGCAGAGTTTGCTGAACGCCTTTATGCAACTGGGTGAGAATTTCGCCAGGGGTTAATACGGTGGGCTGATTAAGAATCTGGTTCATGATAAAGTAACCAATGAGCGAAAGCATCGCTCCGGGCACGCCATGACCAGTACAGTCGATAGCGGCAATGTAGATGTCATCATCTTTTTCAAACATCCACGGGAAGTCGCCGCTTACAATATCACGGGGAAGATAAAACATGAAAGAATCGGGGAAACTTTGCTTTATAAGCTTCTGGCTGGGAAGAATGGCATTTTGCAGTCTGAAGGCATAGTTGATACTATCGGTAATTTTGGCATTCTTTTCCTTAACCTCTTCTTCGATCTTTTTCAGCTCACTAATGTCGTGGAAGATGAAAAGAATCGTTTCCAGACGCCCTTCTTCATTAAATTCAGGAATGGCGTTCAGGGTCATGATTCTCTTGTTGTCTTCTGCAATGGAAAAGCTAATTTCTTTTTGTATTTTCTCTTTGCTCTTTTTAATAACTTCTGCAATAGTGTCAATCGTGCTTACCATTTCTTCGGTAAGCCCCACTTCGCTGATGTGTTTTTTGTTAAACTCCTCTGCTTTTCCTCCTGTGTAGGATTCGATGGCCGGGTTGGCATAAAATACGATTCTGCTCAGGTCAATACGCAGGATAATATCAGGTGAGTTGTCAGAAAGGGTCTGCATTTGTCCGCGCATGCGCTGCTCCTTTTCTGCTCTTTTTCTTTCGGTAATGTCGCTGGTATTGAGAATAAGTCCATTGATGGCAGGGTCTTCCAGCAGGTTCCGACCGGTGGTTTCCAAAAACATAATGGCCCCATGTTTATTCAGATAGCTATACTGAATTTTCTGGGATTCACCGGGTCTTTCGAGCAAATCTTCAAACATTTTATTGATGATGGTTTGCCCTTTTTTATTGATGCGGTCAAAATCTTTTCCGCCAAACATGTCGTCTTCGTTGTACCCCAGGATATTATTTACAGAAGGACTTACATACTTTAGCTTTTTATCTGCATCATAAATGGTAATAAGCTCAGAAGCATTCTCCAGGAGGGAGAACAAACGTTTTTGACTCTGATTTACTTCTTCAATCTTTTCTTCCAGGTGGGTGTTGGTCTTTTCCAGTTCTTCCTGGGTAAGCCGCATTTCTTCCGCATTCTGGCGGAGCTCCTCTTCGTTTTCTTTCAGCTCCTGGGTCATTTCCTGCGATTCGCGAAGCAAACGCTCTGTCTTCTCGGTTATCTTCAGGTTATAAAAGGTGCGGGCAACAATTTCTGCTATCTCTTTTACAAATGCAACTTCATGGGGTTTAAATTCTTTTACAGAAGCAAACTCAAAAGCACCCTGAAGCTTTTCTTCCATGAAGAGAGGCACAATGAGCAGGCTATCGGGCTTCTTTTCACCCAATATTCCTGATGTTATGCTGAGATAGTACTCGGGAATTTCTGTCCGGTGAATGATATCCCGTTCAATGGCTGCTTGTCCGACCAAACCATCACCGATGCGTACTTCATCTTTCAGATACTTCTTACGGTTATAGGCATAGGAGGCAGAAATACGAAGTACATTGGCTTCGTCATCGTAAATATAGAAAACACCTTGTACTACATCAATATACTTAATAAGGGCTTCCAGTACCTCATAGCTCAATAGGTTTACATCATTGTGTAAACGCAATATCTGCCCAATCTGGTCCTTACCACGCATTTCCCAGTTTTGCAAGGATTCTTTCTGGTTGTTTTCGTGCAGCTTGTCTCGTAAATTCTGCAGTGTTTTTCCCAGGGTATCGGAATCATCGGACACTTCAAAATCAATATCATACCTGCCGTTTCCTATTTCTTCAGCAAAGGTGGCTACTTTGTGAATGTTTTGGGTTTGGCTGTTAAGCCTGAGGTTGATTTTATCTGCTTCCTGTTGTTTCCTTTCCAGCAGCGTATATACCAGGTATCCTGTTAATCCAAAAATAAAGGGAATAAAATCAATGATAATAAGAACAGGGTTGGAATGATGAATTTGTAGAAAGGAGGATACTCCCATCCCCAGATTGAGACGACTCAGTTCCACAATCCAGGAGAACAGGGGAAAAACCAGGCCAATCAAAACGGAAAATATAACAACTTGTTTTTTGTCAAAAACCTTCATAAATGGGATAATTGGTTATATGCGTCTGCTGATAAAAAGCTAAATTTTCAATGATTATTAACAGGTTCTTTTTCGAATATGGGCAAAAATACATTTAAAAAGAAACAAAAACCCCTGTGTTTTACGCAAAATTGATCTTTTTTTACACGTAGAAATCTCTTAGTTTTATGCTAAGTTCTTTAATGATTTCAATGTCACGCTTTTCAAAAGATTTGAAAGAGGCTATCTCCAGCACGGCAAATGTTGTATTATCCTCTCTTGTCCAGGGTACGAGAAGAAGATGGGAAGGGGTTGCTGAACCCAGTCCTGATTTTACGGTGATGTACCCCTGGGGCAACTCATCGAGATACAATGGCTCAGCAGCCTTGGCTACCTGTCCGATAAGGCCTTCTCCTAGCTGAAATTCAAATACTTTCTCGTCCGGAATATAAAAGGCGTATGTGGAAGACAATATTAGTCTGTCAGATGCTTCAGTGGTTTCCCGCACAAAAATCTCAGCCTGGGTTATTTCATATACCTCTGCCAGACAACTGAGTATTTTTTCTGACGTAATCCCGGGCTCTTTTGTATTTGCGCTCTTCAAAGCATTGTCAATGCACTGATGAAGTTTTTGTTTTTTACTTTCCAACTCCCTCTGGAGCTCTTCTTCTCTTTCCTGCTGCATCCTGGCAGTATCTTCTGTTTCCTCCTTTTGCTCACTCTGTATTGACGCGGCTTCTTTTTCAGCTTGCTGCTTCCTGAGGTTCTGGTGCTGAACAAAGTCGTATATGGCAAGTCCCAGAATAATCAGAAAAGGAACGAATATCACCAATGCCTGAAGAACATAAAGGTTGTTTATAAGCGTGTCTGTTTGAATTTCCGGACTCAATTCTTGGGTTAGTGTTTCGATTTTGCCTGTACTAACAAATAATACTCTGGCCATGATGAGCAGAAAAACCTCCGTGGCGATGTACAGGAATAACTTTATACGGTTCATGTGTTTATGCATTTAAAATTTATATTACCGACCTGGCTTATCAACTTGGGAAATACCGGTTGGGTACCTTTTATTTATACTCTAAACCCTTTCATGCAGCAGTATTTTTTTGCTGTTGATATATAACAGATTGATGAACGTTTTATGAGCATTAAATTAAGCGGTTTCAAATTCATCGATGCAAAGTTATTGTAAGTTCAATAAGTGTAATTACAGATATTCATACGTATTTACCTCAATAACGTTATGTTTTTTGAAAAAAAACTTAATATTGATTAAGTTTCGATAGAAATCTGATGATTTCATCCACCTTCATAATATGATCTACCGTGCCGGCTCTTTCAAGAGCAGCAGCAGGCATGGTAGGCATTTGGGCTTCAGAAGGATCCTGAACAATGGTTAGGCCTCCGTGGTCTTTTACCTTTTTCAGTCCTGTGGCACCATCTTTATTAGCCCCGGAAAGAATAATACCTACTGTTTTCTCTTTATAGCAATACGCTCCCGTGGCAAAAGTAAGGTCAATAGCAGGTCTGGAGTGATTGACAGGTTCTTCGGTAGAGAGAGCAAATTTTCCGGCAAGTTCTATATAAAGATGATAATTTGCCGGTGCCAGGTAAACCTTGCCGGGTTTCAGGCTTTCTTTATCCAGGGGCTCTATTACAGGCAAAACTGATTTGATAGAAAGGGCTTCAACAAAACCATGTCTTACGTGCTTAAGGCGATGCAATGCCAATACAACCGGAATATTAAAACCTGCCGGAAGCTTGCTCAATATTTTGGTAACCAACTGAAAACTTCCTGCTGAACCTCCAATGATAATCAATTTATACTTCATGTATTACAGTTTGTTTTTCCGGCATTTCCCGGCACAATACGCCAAAGGATTAATCAGTGCCTGTTTAGGGGTTATTCATTTACGATTTTTCGGTATATTTTTTCACTTTCATTGATCAGGGTGTACTTCTTGAAATCCTTGCAGAAAGTAATATTTTCCTTGTTCCCTATGGCAAGATACCCATTATAGGAAAGCTTCCCGGTAAATTCTTCCAGTAGCTTTTCCTGGTATTGGGCCGTATAATAAATAAATACATTGCGGCAAATAATGACATTGATTCCTTTGATGCTTTTATGGTCTCCACCGTTAAAAACTTCATATTGTACGTTCTGATACAAATCATCTGCAAAAACAAACCCGTTGGCTTGCCTTGAGCAATACTTTGAAAAGTCCGATGATTCATCTTCTTTGAACCTTTTGTAATTATTTTCGGAAATTTCAAGAATGTTGTTGGTATAAATCTTTCTTCTGCTTTGGTCAATGATCTCTTTATTGATATCTGTGGCGATGATAATGGATTTGTCGTATATGTTGGCTTCTTTTAATGCGATAGCAGTACTTATCACCTCCTCGCCCGTAGAACAACCCGGAATCCAGATTTTGATTCTCATTTGGTTACTACGCATTGATTTACAAATATCGTCGCGAAAGTTTCGCCAAAAGGCCGGATCCCGGAAAAATTCCGTGCCGTCGATACTCATCTGTAGCTGAAACTGAGGAAAAAATTCAGGCTGGCTCTCCAGGGTCTGCAGCAGACCTTCCAGGTTTTTGAAATCATTCTGAATGATAACACCCGATATTCTCCGCTTTAAAGAAGTACTGGCATATACACTTATGTCATAGTCGTAATGCTTCTTTATCACCTCGGTTAGTTTCCTGATACCGGAAATGCCTATGTCTATCTCTTCCTTGTTCGCTCTGTTCATTGATAGTTTTTTAAGTCATCGGCGACAAATATAGCAAAATATCTTTTGCATGTTTTACCGTAAATCACGGCATTTTCTATTTCTTTCGCACATAAAACGCGGTTGAGATTTTGACTGGTAATAACGCATATTCCGCAATTTCCAGGAATGCTTTTCACAAATGGAATTGGTATATTTGCAGCTGGAAAAAACAAAATTCGATTCTTAACCTAAAAATTACATGAAAATGGAAGAAATGCAGGCCTCTGTTGAAATTAGTATGTATCCACTGGGACGCGAATATGTGCCGGATATCAAAGAATTTATTGACAATCTGAAGAAAAACAATCAGGTTATTGTAGAAGTGAACGGAATGAGCACCCAGATTTTCGGACCTTTTCGCACCATCATGCAATTACTCACCGATGAAATGGAAGCTTCCTTTCGCAAAAACGGCAAAAACGTTTTTGTCATGAAGGTAATCAATGCATCTTTGCAGCAAAAATAGTGTGGCTGCCGATAAAGTGAGAAAAATAGCCATTACCGGGCCCGAGTCAACCGGTAAATCCGAACTGGCAAAAGCGCTGGCACAACACTATAACGGGGGTTTTGTGCCCGAATTCGCCCGTGAATATATTGATCAGCTGAACAGGGATTATACACGGGATGACATTTTATTCATTGCTCAACACCAACTCAAGCGGGAGCAGGACGTATTGGAAAGTTCTGAAGGATTCTTGTTTGCTGATACCGAACTCATTGTTACAAAGATTTGGAGTTTACATAAGTATGGCCATTGTCATCCCTGGATTGAAGCGCAAATAACAAAGCATCCGTATGATTTGTTTCTGCTTTGCAATATTGATTTGCCCTGGCAATATGATGAGCAACGCGAGCACCCACATTTGAGAAGTTTCTTCTTTGACTGGTATAAAAGAGAGTTGGATGAGTACAGGTTTCCCTATAAGATTGTAAGCGGCACAGGAAAAGACAGGCTGCAAAATGCCATCAGAATGATTGATAATTATTTCGAAAAAACATGAATAACCTCAAGCTTTTAGGGCTTTATGCCCAGTTGCATTTTATTGTAATATTGCTTGGGTTTACTGCCATTCTGGGTGCGCTGATTTCTATAGATGCCATTTCCCTGGTGTGGTTCAGGATGTTTTTTGCCACAGTAGGGTTATGGGTATTTCTTAAATACAAAAACCGCTCTTTACGAGTCAACCGAAAACAGCTGGTGCATTTGTTTCTGGTGGGTGTGCTTGTGGCTTTGCATTGGATAACCTTTTTTCATGCCATCAAAGTTTCCAATGTTTCGGTTACTTTGGGGGTTTTTGCATCTATCACCCTTTTTACCAGCCTCCTTGAGCCTTTCATGCAAAAACGCAAGATTTTCTGGTTTGAAGTGTTAACCGGGCTTGTTATCATTATCGGTATTTACCTGATTTTTCAATACGAAATGCAATATGTAGAGGGAATTCTCTTCTCTTTGCTCTCTGCTTTACTCAATTCGTTGTTTGTGGTGCTCAATCGCAATATTAACCTAAAGCACCAATGGCATCCTGTTTTGATTACCTTTTATGAAATGGCCGGTGGTTTTATTGCCATTACCCTCTTCTACATGGCCACACAGCAGTTGAAACCTGAGATGTTATACATTGGATGGGTTGATTTGGGTTGGATCCTGGTGCTGAGCCTGGTTTGCACTTCCTATGCTTTCACAGCCATTGTAGAAATCATGAAAGAATTATCGGCTTACACGGTGGTGCTTGCCATTAACCTCGAACCGGTTTACGGCATTTTCCTGGCTTTTCTTATTTTCGGAGAAGCCGAAACCATGTCGACAGGTTTCTATATTGGAACCCTCATCATCATGGTTTCGGTATTTTCCTACCCCTATTTAAAGGGCAAGATTCTTTTTCACCGATGAGCGCATGGTAGGATCGGCAAAAGCCACAAAACCTGGAGTTTTCAGGTTTTCCTTGTTATAAAGCATCGTTTCTCCCCGGGGCAGTGTAATTACATCGCCTCCGGCTGCCAGGAGCAGGGCATGCCCCGCCGCAGTATCCCATTCATTTATTATATCTTCACGTGCATAAAATTGCACTGTGCCTTCAGCCAGAAGACAAAATTTGAGCGAACTTCCTTTGGTAATGGTTTTGGGGAGGTTTTCACCAGAAAGTCGGGAAATAAGCTTTTGTGTGCCCCGGGTTAAGTGAGAACGACTGATGGCAAATGCCGGCTTTTCGTTATCAATGCGGGTTTGTATAGGAATAGCTGATTCCGTTATATTTCTGAGTTGAAGGGAAAACAAATCCTTCAGTAAATCAGTCAGAGAATTGATTTTAAAAGCTCCCTTGCCTATCCAGCCAAAATATCCTTCATTAATGGCCGGCGCCGTGACCACACCAAATACAGGTTGCTGATTTTTAATGAGAGCAATGTTGATCGTAAACTCCCCGTTCCGACTCGTAAACTCTTTGGTACCGTCTACCGGATCCACCATCCAGACAAGATTCTGCTTCTTCCTTACAGGATAAGCCCTTTTAGGACTTTCTTCGCTGATGACCAGGATTCCTGTTTTATCCAATGCTGAACAAATGATTTGATTGGCCATTTTATCTGCCAGTGTAATGGGAGAGCCATCCTGCTTAAATTCGGTCTTAAAATCCCCGGAATACACTTTCATAACTGCTTTGCCTGCTTCCAGGGCTGCCCTGATGGCCTCTAAGTATAAAGATTCAAAGTTTGTCATTTGGATATTGATAATGATTTAATTTCAAAGATACTTTTTTTCTTAGTCTTTTGGAAGTTGTTGCCAGGGCTCAAACTTTTTGAGACAGGAATTGTTGTAGAGTCAATGTTGATGTTGTTTAGCAAATGAACTATTGTCGTTTAACAAACCTAATTAATTTTGAAAGTATGAAAACAATTAAGCATCAGTTTTTTAAGAGCATTTTATTTGCCATCGCAATGGTCATGTTATCTGGTATGGTGACAGCCAATAATCCAACCCTGCACGATTTTGTGGTAAAAGACATATATGGCGATGATTTCCACTTGTCTCAACTGGAGGGTAAAAAAGTAATGATTGTAAATACAGCCTCCAAATGCGGACTGACTCCTCAATATGAAAAACTTGAGAAGCTTTACAAAACCTATTCAGACCAGGATTTTGTAATCATCGGATTTCCTGCCAACAACTTCATGAACCAGGAACCGGGAACCAATGAAGAGATCATTGCTTTTTGTGAAGAAAACTACGGCGTTTCTTTTCCCATGATGTCTAAAATCTCTGTAAAGGGTGATGATATTCATCCTCTCTATGCCTGGTTGACCATGGAAGAAAAAAATGGTTTTGAAGATTCGGAGGTATCATGGAATTTTCAAAAATACCTGGTGAATGAAAAAGGTGAATTGGTTGCATATTTTTCTCCCCGCCACGACCCCCTTTCTGATGATATTGTGAACTGGATAGTTGAATAACACCGGGTTTGCTTCTTACCTGCTCATACTTGCCCGATGGCTTATTGTTATCGGGTTTTTTGTGCTTTTTTCCGTTTTACAGGGAAAAGAAAACACCTCAAATGGATTACTTTTGCAGGTTGTCAGACAATGAGCGCTGACAATTTCTGGTTATGATACACAAAGAACAAAACTTTTCTGACATGGAGCTGGTGTTTACCCTTACCATTCATCCGGTACTGGGGCATTTAATTGAGTCTTATGCAGTGGGGCGAACCCCCAGAAATCAGTTTGAGTATGGGTTTAAAAAGGTCGTAAAGAATACCTGTTTTGATTATTTTCAGGAGCTACCCCAGGAGTATGGGGAGGTGCTGGAAATGCTGAACAAAATCAGCGATGAACAACTTCATAAACGATTCAACCCTTCAAGTGTCAAGGTTAGCAAATTCTTTGAGTCATTGAAACCGGAATATATTGATGCACATATTCGACCTTTTATCGATAAAACGCTTTATCAGGTGGCGGGGTATATGGTTGAGAATGATATACCGCTCTATTACAAAGGAGAAGTGATGGAACGGATCAAAGAAACTCCGGTTGCCATTAGCAAAGAATTGGCACAAACCTGTTTTCATTTTGAGAAACTAACCAATAAAACTCTCTATAAACTGGAAGTTATTTATCAGCAGAAAGAGATCAACCTGTTTCAAAAAAAAGCTGTATTGATAACCCAAAAACCTTGTCTGCTAATGTTGGGAAGGAATTTGTTACGATTTGATGCAGAATGGGATGGAAAAAAATTACAACCTTTTTTTACGAAAGAGTTTATTGAAGTGCCCAAAAGCTCTGAAAAGCAATTTTACCAGAAGTTTGTCCAAAAAAGCATCATGCATTATCCCTTCAAGGTGAAAGGTTTTGAAGTCCGGGAAATCCTGCATAAACCCGTTCCCCTTCTCAGAATGGAAGAATACTGGCGTGGAGGAGTAGTGCTGGGATTGTACTTTAATTATGCCAATAACACACTATTCCGGCAGGATGATCCCCAGAAAAACAAGATTTGTCTTCACATGAAGGAAGACTATTTTTGTTTTGAGAAAATTACAAGAGATGCTGATTATGAGAATGAAATTTCAGCCTACCTCAAATCCCTGCATCTGAAGAAAATTGATGGTCCCTTGTTTGTCTTGCCTGATAACTCCGGTGTGAGCGGTGAAAAAAATGCTTTACCTGATGCAGAACAACAACTTATTTCCATCATCGAATGGTTTAACATATACCACAAGGAATTGAATGATAAGGGTATACAATGCGAAAGACAAATTTTCAACAAGAGCTTTCATAGCGGCACATACGTAATATCGCTTGAAACCCGCGAGAAAAATGATTGGTTTGATTTATGCGGGACAGTGAAATTTGGCAATATTGAAGTTCCGTTTACTTCCCTGGCCCATCATATCCTCCATGAAATTCGTGAGTATGAATTGCCGGATGGAACCATTGCCCTGATACCTGAAGAATGGATGAGCAAATACAAAGATATTTTCTGGTTTGGGCAAAAGAAGGGAGATAATTTAAAAGTAAAAAAGCATCATTACACAGTGCTGGCTTCCGTGGATTCAGGTATTAAGCTGCCCGTGAATGAAGAAGGAATCCTAACAGGGGAATATACGGTACCCCATGAAGTGAATGCTGTTTTGCGTGGTTATCAGAAGCAGGGATACGACTGGATGATGTTTCTGAAAAACAATAGATTGGGGGGGTGTCTGGCCGATGATATGGGGCTTGGTAAAACACTTCAGGCCCTGTCGGTACTGGCCCATACACATTTGGTGGAAAAGGACGGTGCCAATGTGCCTGACGAACCTGTGCCGGACGGGACAATGAAAACCGGTTCAGGTCAGCTGGATTTGTTTGCTGCTCAGCAGACTGCCAGGGGCGATGAAAGTCTGTCCGGTTCACGTGCTTCACTTGTTATTATGCCTTTGTCGCTGGTTCATAACTGGCTTCAGGAAGCTCAGCGGTTTGTGCCTCAACTAAAGGTTATGCAACACACCGGGGTAAACAGAACATCCATGGTTTCGGCTTTCAACAACTACGATGTAATTCTGACAACCTACGGCACGGTAAGAAATGACATTGGTATGCTTGAAAAATACACCTTCCGTTATGTTATTCTTGATGAAAGCCAGATAATTAAAAATGCTTCGTCCCGGATTTTTTCGGCCATAAAAAAGTTGCAGGCAGATCACAGGCTGGTGCTTACCGGTACACCGGTTGAAAATTCGCTTACCGACTTGTGGTCTCAGTTCTCATTTATGAATCCGGGGATGCTGGGAAGTTTGAATTTCTTTAAAAAGGAATTTGTTGTACCCATAGAAAAGAAAGGTGACGAGGTGGTTAGTAAAAAACTGCAGAAACTGATTCAACCTTTTATCCTGCGACGCACCAAGGGGCATGTGGCCAAAGAGTTGCCTCCCCTGACAGAGATTGTTCACTATTGTGAGATGACCCCTGAGCAGGAAACCTATTATGAATCCAAAAAATCGGAGATACGCAATGCCATACTGGAAAGTCTTGAGATGAAAGGAGAAGACAAATCCAGGTTTATGATACTGAGCGGGTTGACTAAACTCAGGCTTATAGCCAATCATCCTTATATTGTTGACAATGAATATGAACATGATTCGGGCAAATTCATTGAAATAATGCGAAACATTGATAAGCTGCTGGACGAAAATCACAAGGTGCTTATATTTTCACAATTCGTGAAGCATCTTAATTTGTTTGCCCATGAATTTGAAGAACAAAATACTCCTTTTGGCTTTCTCACAGGAAAGCTGGATGAAAAGCTACGAAAGCAGGTTGTGGGATCTTTCCAAAACGAAGAGCTGAGAAGATTGTTTCTTATTTCATTGAGAGCTGGTGGCCTTGGGCTGAACCTTACAGAAGCAGATTATGTTTTTATGCTTGACCCCTGGTGGAATCCTGCCATCGAAAAACAGGCCATCAACAGGGCGCATCGCATCGGACAACACAAAAATGTGATTGTTTACAAGTTTATTACACGCAATACGGTTGAGGAAAAAATTCTTCGTTTACAGCAACGAAAATCCTATCTGGCAGAAATCTTTATCAATGACAATAACCCGCTAAAATCACTGAGTTTTGGGGAATTGCAGGAACTGATATAAATTCAGATTTCCGATTGTTTACCGTGTATGACAATAAAAAAAGGCTTTTCCCTCATGGTGGAAAGCCTTTTTCATGTTTCTAGGTCAACAGATTTTATGCATCAATGTTGGCATATTTGGCATTCTTTTCAATAAACTCTCTTCTTGGAGGAACTTCATCGCCCATAAGCATTGAGAAAGTACGGTTGGCTTCCGCAGCATTGACAATATCCACCTGCCGGAGTTTTCTATACTCAGGGTTCATGGTAGTATCCCACAGCTGTTCTGCATTCATCTCACCCAAACCTTTGTAACGCTGGAAGTGCATACCACTGTCTTTTCCGCCTTTGGACATTTCGGCCATAATGGCTTTTCTTTCCTCATCAGTCCAGGCGTAAACTTGTTCTTTCCCTTTCTTAACAAGGTAAAGAGGGGGAGTGGCAATGTACACAAGTCCTTTTTCTATAAGCTCTCTCATATAACGGAAGAAAAAAGTAAGAATCAGGGTGGCAATGTGGCTTCCGTCCACATCGGCATCGGTCATGATGATGACTTTATGGTAGCGCAGTTTTTCAATGTTCAGGGCTTTGGAGTCTTCGGCAGTACCTATCGTAACCCCCAGGGCCGTAAACATGGTTTTTATTTCTTCATTTTCAAATATTTTGTGGGGCATGGCTTTTTCCACGTTCAGGATTTTACCCCGTAAGGGCAAAATTGCCTGAAACTTCCTGTCGCGACCCTGCTTGGCCGTACCTCCCGCGGAGTCACCCTCCACCAGGAATATTTCTGCCATTTCGGGATTGCGTTCTGAGCAGTCGGCCAGTTTTCCGGGTAATCCGGTAGAACTGAGCACATTTTTCCGTTGAACCAGTTCGCGGGCTTTGCGGGCAGCATGGCGGGCTGTAGCAGCCAATATTACTTTATTTACAATGGTTTTAGCCTCCTTGGGGTTCTCATCCAGGTAGTAAGTGAGCATCTCGCTTACGGCCTGATCCACAACACCCGATACTTCTGAATTTCCCAGTTTGGTTTTGGTCTGACCCTCAAACTGGGGTTCTGCAACCTTAACCGAGATAACGGCTGTTAGCCCTTCGCGAAAGTCATCGCCGCTGATATCAAATTTAAGCTTGGAAAGCATGCCCGACCGCTCGGCATACGCCTTCAGTGTGCGCGTAAGCGCCCTGCGAAATCCTGCAAGGTGGGTACCGCCTTCTATGGTATTAATGTTATTGACATACGAATGCAGGTTTTCTGCAAAAGAAGAGTTGTACTGCATGGCCACTTCAACAGGAGTGCCTGATTTTTCACCATCCATGTAGATAGGTCGCTCAATGAGCTTCTCCCTGGTATCATCGAGATACTGTACAAACTCTTTGAGTCCTTCGCTGGAATAATACTCTTCGTGCAAAGGTTGACCTTCTTCATCAAGTTGTCGTTTGTCGGTGATGGTAAGTTTTACCCCCTTGTTAAGAAATGCAAGCTCTCTGAGCCTGTTGGAAAGGATTTCATAACTATATTCATTAACAATAAAAATACTGTCATCGGGAAGGAATTTTACTTCTGTTCCCGTTTTGTCTGATACACCTATTTCTTTTACAGGATACATAGGGACTCCTTTGCTATATTCCTGCTTGTATATTTTTCCGTCGCGATAAACTGTAACCTCGGTATGCTTAGACAAGGCGTTTACACAACTTACCCCTACACCATGCAAACCACCGGAAACCTTATAGCTGTCCTTGTCGAATTTACCTCCGGCATGCAAAACTGTCATTACAACTTCAAGCGCACTACGACCTTCTTTTTCGTGGATATCTACCGGTATACCACGGCCATTGTCAAGGGTTGTAACCGAATTATCTTCGTTAATAATAACGTCAATTCGATCGCAATGGCCTGCCATTGACTCATCAATGGAATTGTCAACTACTTCATATACAAGATGGTGAAGCCCCTTCATGCCAATGTCACCAATATACATGGCAGGACGTTTCCTTACTGCCTCCAGCCCCTCCAGTACCTGAATACTGGTGGCATCATAATTCATTACTTTTACCGTGTTTTCCTTATTATCTTCGCTCATATTTTTATAGATTCTGAATAACCCACAAAGATAACCTTTTTTAGCGGTTTTTTATAGCCAAAAACCATCAAAATCATCCCTTTTGGGTTTATTTTGATGGTTTTTAATTTGCTGGAAATCAAATATTTATAAGGTAATTAACGGATTGTTGAAAACTTCATGCAAAAAGGATGATATATCCGTCAGAAATGTAGTAAAAAGCTTGTTAAAATTACTTAGTGGATTATACGCATGGGCGTATACATTAAAAGGCATAACTGGCTCCTCCCAGAACGTTAAACTGGTGGGAGGGATAGTTGTACCATCTTTCCAGTGGCTGGTTCTGAACGTTATTAAGTTTGAGGAATACAGACAGAATTTTTGTGTAGCGGTATTCGATACCAAAGCTAACATCTACATGAAATCCGTGAATCTTTGCCCTTTCGGGTTCCAACGGATTGTCCTCGTTGAATACTCTGGCATATACCGAATTTCTTGCATACGTGTCAGAAGTGAGTATGATTTTATCCTGGATATTGTATTTGAGGTTTAGACTGAGTTTCATGGTGGGTTCATGCCATGGCTCCAGCTCATTATCCAGGGTGTACTGGTAGTAATCAGATGCAAAGCGCACACTCAAACGTTCACCCACGTTAGAAAATACTTCCGTACGGAAGTTAAACAGGCGGATGTCGTCATAAATTACCTCAAAACGGTTCTGCAGGGGGTCGGAAAAATCCGTCACGAAAAACGGATAATTGCTGATACTGCTATTGCGGATCGAAATATTGTACGAAGCAAAAGAACTAATGGAACCTTTAATACCACCACGCAACTGCGACTTCTTGTTCATGAATGCATAGGGTACGGAGGTATGCATAAAGGGATTTTTCTGGCTGAAATCTCTCATGTTGTGCTTGCTGAGTTCACCTGTGAGTGAGGCATAGGCAAACAGAACATTGTTGATAAGATTGACTTCTGCCCCTGCCAGGGGATAAAACCTCATGTGGCTTACCGTATCGGCCTGTATGCTGGCATTGATTCCCACGTAAAACTTAAAGTCTTTAAACTTAGAAGAAAGGGTGGGAGCAATTTTGAACACGGCAGTGTTGGCTGTATCAAGAAGTGTAGTATTGTTGTAATAATCGATGCCCAAATCCAGGTGAAATGTTTGCCTTTCCGCAAAACCCATGGGATCTTCACTGAGTCTTTTCTGCAGGCTGGAACTAAACCCAAGCCTGTGCTCTGAAGCATCATAGCTGTCGCTGAGAAAATGATAGGCCAGATCGAAACTGTGCTGAAGTTTGGTGCTGTCTAAGTAATTGCTTCTGAAAGATATACCGGGTGAAACAAAATTGAATCGTTGTCTGTAGTCTTCTTTGTCCAGCGATTCTATGAAATCCTGATCGGGGAATTCTTCAGGTTTAAAACCATAAAAATGGACCATATCCCTTTGGTAATCCAGGTGGGCATGCAAAGTATGGTTGCGAAAGAATCTTTTCCCAAATAGATGGATTGCATTATTACTGTAGCCGCTATGTGCATAGTCGTCAATTCCTCCGCCTGAAGACAAGTGCCTGAGCCTGACGCCATAGTGGTATTCATTGGAGCGCAGTGTATTGTAAAATGCTTCCAGGTAGGGAGTAGCATAATTTCCCAACCCTGCCTTTACAAATCCTTTGTATAGTTTTGCAAGTGGTTCTCCACGCATGCGGGCCGCGCTAAGGGGTTCCATATCAAACCTGACAGGAATCTGAACAGGGTTGATCTGATAGTCAAATTCAATATTTACCTGCAGGGTATCTTCAATGCTGGGATTAAAATTTATTTTGAATGCATCTGAAATAGTGGGTTCATAAGGTGCAATTACCTGTACCTCGTCAAAATCAAGTTCCTGTGCATGGGTATGACGGGGTGAAAGCCCCATAACTATACAGAACAAGAGCAAGATGAATGTAAATCTGAAAAATAACGTTTGCATGGGTATGTATAATTTCCTTGTTAGTGTCATGGATGAAAAGATTTCGGATTAGGGTTCCCTTTCCTGGCTAAAATCAATTTCCAGGGTGTCGGGCGAGCCTTCCTGCATGCGCTCTTCTTCTTCTCTGTCAATATCGGCCAGTTTTTGTTGAGCAAGTGAACGCAATTCCTCTCCATCGTAATTATCGATTATACTTTGCAAAGTATGACGTGCCTGGAAAATATTATCCTGAACCATGTAATTGTCGGCCAGGAGAATAAAGATTTTAGCCAGCCAATAGTCGTAAGAGGCCAAAGCATCAATGTAATCAAATATTATTTTTTCACATTCCTCATAATTTCCTTCTTTGAAGGCAATGAGGGCGATATAATATTTTGCTTCTGCTGCCATCTTATTTTCTGCAATCTGGTTGGTTTGGGTAAAATATTCTTCAGCCTTTACCAGATCGTTAAGTTCAAAAGCTGCGTTTGCAATCAGCAGGTTGGCTTCTTGCTTTTTTTCCCTTGCAATTTTGTCGTTTTCCAGCACAGTTTGCGCAGCTTCTATAGTCTTGTTATGCCTTTCCAATTTGGCAAGCGAACGCATCTGACCGATTTGTGCCTCCTGGATATTGCTGGGAAACTCAGCAATTTCCTCCAGCAAAATATAGTTGTCGAGGGCATCCTGGAACTGGTTGAGCCTGAAGTTAATCTGGGCGGCTCTCAGGGCCGCATTTTCCGAGAATTTGGATTTGGGTTTTTCCAACACAAACTGGTAAGAAACCAGTGCAGGCTGAAACTCATCGAGTTTGAATTCACATTCAGCCTTATAGAAGTGAGCATTCAGGGAAAAAATACCCTGGGGAAATCTTTCCAGGTAGTTTTTCAGGCTTTGGGTGGCATTGGTGCAATCTCCCTGCATATATCTGTTTTCAGCAGCAATGTAAGTGAGGGAATCCTGCTGCGCTTCAGATACATCGGCAAAACCCAGTCCATCAGAAAAAGCAATAAATTCATCTACGCGGTCCATGGCAACATAAATGTTCCTCATGCTGGTGAGAGCTTCCTGCGATTCCGGCGAGCCGGGATATTGTTCTATAACCTTCCTGAATGCTGTCAATGCTTTTTCATCCTCATTTTGATTGTAATGGATTAAACCGGTTTTCAGCATCGCGCTCTTGACATAACTCGAATTAGGATGGCGGGATATTATCTCGTCGTAATATCGCAATGCCGATGCGTTGTTGTCACGGATTACATAGGTATTGCCAAGTTCATACCGGGCATTGTCAGCATAATTGGTGTTGGGATAATCGCGGAGCAACTCCTGCAACGTATTAATTTTGGCCTCGAAGCGACCTGTTACTCCAAGGGCTACAGATTTCTGAAATATAGCGTAATCAACATCGCTGCTTTCGAGGGCAATGGAACGGTCGTAAAAATCGATGGCCGCATTATAATCCTGGGTGATAAAGTAAGAATCACCGATTCTTAAATAAGCATCATTGCGCAAGGTTTTGTCTATGTTGCCTTCCTGGATAAATTTCCTGAAGGCGGTTATGGCCGGAGGATAGTTTTTCTGTTTGAAATGAGCATATCCCAGGGTATAGTTAGCCTTGTTGTATTCAGGCAAACTAAAAGCTCCCTGCAGCAATTGAAACTTTTGCAGGTTTTCTATGGCTTTATCATATTGTTCAAGCCTGAAATAAGCCTCTCCCTCCCAAAACACAGCCTGTGAACGAATGGTAAGGTTTTCAGGATAGCTGAGTGACTTCCTGAAATGTTCGATAGCACCCGTGAAATCGCCGTTGTTAAAAAGTTCTATCCCTCTGTAGTAGGCGATGCGTTGATAGGCAGAGCGTAATACCGGGGTGTTGAGGTTGATAGCTTCCATACTTGTGAGGGCATCCTTGTAATTGCGCGTGGTAAGGTACAAATCGATCAGGTGGCGGTAGGCTTCCTCAATACGAGGAGATTCAGGATAGTTTTCTACATAGCGCTGAAATGATAGTATTGCTTCATTGTAGGGATTCATGGATAACTCGAAGGAAAGCTTGGCATAGTTAAACAATGAGTTCTGGCTTATTTCCGGAATGAACTCCATGCGGTGAGCAGATAAAAAAGCATTTCTGGCAGAACGTCGTTGATCGGTTTTCAGATAAGCATCTGCCAGGTGATAAAGGGCATTTTGCCCCAGACTGTCTTCGGTAGTGGTTACTTTTTCAAAATTGCCCACTGATTTGTCATATTGCCCGGCCATGTAATAAGCATAAGCCAGCTGGTAATGGTCCTGACGGCTGATTCGCTGCCGGGTTTCCCGGTGGTATTCTTCCAGGTACGGAATGGCTTCCTCGTATGATCTTTGGTTGTAATAAGCTTCTCCAATCATCCTGGATATTTCAGCGGCCCTTTTGGTACTTGCCTCTTCGAGCAAGGGAGGGGCAAAGGCCAGCAAATCATCATATTTTTCCTGTAAAAAGTAAATATGAGTAATGTAATAGGGTACGATGGGACCAAAATTTTCATCTTCCTTCAATCGCTGAAAATACTTAAGGGCTGTTTCGTAATTGCCTTCACTGTAGGAAATGTGCCCGTAGTAATAATTAGCCGGAGAATAATAAACTGATTCTGGATTCCGGATATCGAAGAAATATTGTTTGGCCTGATCGTATTCTTCGTTTATAAAGTGGCTGTAGCCGGTTTTGAATTGCAGCTCCACCTTCTGTTCAGCATCCAGGTCGTACGAATCAACGCGGTTGTACCATAGCAGTGCTTCGTCATATTCTCTTTTACGATATTTCAGGTTGCCCATCTGGAAGCTTGCCGTACTTTGCAGGGAGTGTGTAGGGTAGTTGACAATGAAAGCCGTAAGGAGTTTTTCTGCATCGGGATTGAACAGTTCTACCGCGCAGATGGCAGTATAATATTCAGCGTTGATTTTTATGGTAGACTCCTTATCCGGTATGCGTTCTGCTGTTTTTGCAAACAAATCGCGGGCAGCCCCGTATTTTTTCTTGTTAAAAAGCTCCAGGGCCAGGTTGTAATCTGCTATGGGATTCTCATACGCTGATGTTTGCTGAGCAAACAATGCAACAGGCAGGAAGAGTAGGAGAAACCCAAGGGTTTTGAAAATATTTCTATTCATAGAATTTTTATATTTTGCTGCGAATTTACAAATAAAAACAAGATGCTGCATGGGTTGCTTATCAACATTTACAGCTACTTATCAACAATCCCGGGGTGTAAAAACAAGGGGTGTGTTATACAGGGGAAAAACGTAGTTCTGGCGATATTATTTGGTGAAGAAATAAAAAAAAGGCAGGCTTGTAAGCCGGGTTCTGTATTCCGCATCAGCGGAACTCCTGTCATTTATCCGGGAGCAGGTTCACACCTGCCCTCCAACGACCTACCCTCCGGGATTGGGCGGGCCACCCTCAAACCCCGGTATATTTGGTCTTTCAACGCATAAGGTTTACCCGCAAGCACGGTCGCCCGCACTTGCCGTGAGCTCTTACCTCACGTTTTCACCCTTACCCTGCACAAGGCAGGGCGGTTGTTTTCTGTGGCACTTGCTCTTGCCCGCTGTTGCGGGTCAGCTTCCCGTTAGGAAGTATGCTGCCCTGTGTTGCCCGGACTTTCCTCTCCGATGGATACAATCGTAGCGACAGGAAAGCCTGCCTTTTTTATTTGTTGCGGTATAAATTTACTTCCGTAGCTCCCATGCCATAACGGGCATAGGGCGCATCGTAATAATCAATTCCTTTGATTCCCTGCAATGTTTTGCTGATTTCTGTTTTGAGCTTGCCATTGCCAATGCCATGAATAAAAATAACCTTGCTTAGTTTCTCTTTTTCTGCCTGTTGAAGGCATTTGCGGAAATAATCCATCTGAAGGTTGAGCATGTCACTGTTTTCCAGGTTGGTGAAATTGTCAACCAACTCGCCAATATGCAAATCTACTTCAGCTATCTTGTCATCGATTTTATGTTTTTCAAGAAAAGACTCTTTAACTTGTTTGGGTTGTGTTTGAGTTGCCTTACCAGCAGGTTTTATTTTTGCTTCCAGTGATTTTAAGGTTTCCTGGCTAACCTTCTCGTCCAGCAGCGGCTTTTGGTGCATCTGAGATAAAAGGGCTACTTCGGTGAAAAAAGCCTTTTTTCTCAGCAGGCTTTCATACTGAAAACTTTCTTCTTTGTAAAGTTTTATAGGTCTGAAGTTGATGAGTCCGCTGTAGGGTGGGAGAGGCTTGCATTTGCCCTCTGCAAAGAAAACATTTTGCCAAAGGGCATTGGCCCATTTCTCAATCTCTGATCTTCCTATCGTGGCCAGCTGCAATCTTGAATGGGCCGCTATGTAACCGTATTCAGTGCCATGGTAATCTCCTGAGTGATTCAGGAAAAAGCTGAAAACGCTGGTGTAGTTGGTATGATTTATCAGGTGCACTTCCAAAGAGCCTGAAAGCGGATTGTCTTGTATTTCGGGTACAAAGCAAAAATACAATCCTTCGGGCCGTTGATCGGGGTTGTTGTGAGAAATGTACAGCGGTAAAATGTCATCCTCCCCGTAATATTCGGGCTCGTTTTTTTTTGCAATGATTTGTTCATGGGCTCGTGTAATATCTGCAGACATCTCTGCCGTTCCTGTCTTGAGGAGCTCTTTGGCCATAACCGGTATCTCAAAACCATCTTCGATGGTAACATGTACAATGTTATCATCAACAATTTTAGTGACAATCCCTCCTCCTTTATCATTTAGAAAACTTACCTTATCGCCTATTTTAAATTTCATGGATGTATTTTAATTTAAAGAACAGTTCTGTTAATTGAGTATCGCTGGATTTTGCTTCAAAATTACCTGTTGATGATATTTTCAGGAAGGCCGAAGCACAGGCCTCGTGAAACTTTATACCAATAAAATTTAATCGATAGTGCAAAGGTACAGTTTTTATGTGTCGATTTAAAACGGAGAGCAAAGCACTTTTTCAGGGCTTTTGTATGATGGATTATTTTTAAATTTTTTGTGCCACGTGTCCTTTATGACCATAAAAGTTTATAATTTTGAGCCGGACAAGCGCAAGTACTTTGGGAGGCTGGTTCGATAAGAATTGAACTTGATGCAGCGCAAATTTTTACGAAACCTGGCTTTACTGCTGGTTTTAAATCTTTTAATCAAACCATTCTGGATCTTCGGTATCGATCGAACGGTGCAAAATACCGTTGGGGCGGAGGAGTATGGTTTTTTTTTCGCTGTATTTAACTTCTCCTATCTTTTTTATATTCTTCTTGATTTTGGTATTACCACGTTCAATAATAAGAATATTGCTCAAAATAATCATTTGTTGCGCAAGCATCTTTCTAATATTATTGTTCTCAAACTCTTGCTGTTTCTGGTTTACCTCGTGTTTACTTTTGGAGGTGCTTTTTTTATTCAATATTCAAGAGAACAGATTTTTTTATTGGTTTTACTTGCCATCAATCAGTTTCTGATAAGCTTTATTCTTTATTTAAGATCCAATCTGGGAGGCTTACATCTGTTTAAAACCGACAGTATCGTTTCGGTTCTTGACCGCTCCCTGATGATCGTTATTTGTGCTTTACTGCTCTGGGGCAATGTGGTTGATGAATTTAAAATACAATATTTTGTATATGCTCAAACCTTGTCCCTGTCTATTACAGTAATCATAACCAGCACCATTGTTTTCCGAAAGGCAGAATCACGTTTTTTGAAACTTAACTGGAGTTTGCCCTTCTTTATGATGATCATGCGCCAAAGCTTACCGTTTGCGGTTCTGGTTTTATTAATGACTTTTTACAACCGGATTGACAGTGTAATGCTTGAAAGAATGCTGGGAGAAGAAGGAGCCTGGTATTCGGGTATTTATGCTTCAGCTTATCGTCTGCTGGATGCCTCCAATATGATAGCTTATCTTTTTGCCGTATTGCTGCTGCCCATATTTGCCCGCATGCTCAAACAAAATGAATCCATTGAAGAATTGATTAAACTATCATTCACCCTGATCATTACCCCTGCCATTATCATAGCCCTCGCGTCCTATTATTATTCAGAAGAACTGATGAGACTGCTGTATACAATTCATGAAGGAGAAAGCACTGATATGTTTGCCTATCGCATGGAACATACTTCAAGGGTTTTTGGATTGTTGATGATGTCTTTTATTGCCATCTCCACCATGTATATATTCAGCACGCTGCTCACTGCAAACGGAAACCTTAAATACCTGAATATTATTGCCTTTACGGGCATGATGGTAAATATTATCCTGAACCTGATCCTCATTCCGCGGTACCAGGCTTTCGGCTCCGCAGTAGCTACCCTCATTACCCAGTATGCCATTGCTATTATCCAGGTTATTTTGGTTTGTTATCTTTTCCGATTCCGGACCAATTATCTGTTTTTGCTCAAACTGCTGATGTATATTCCCGGGGTTGCCGCACTGGGGTATTATACCACCACACTGGAATATGCATGGCACGTAAATCTTGTACTAATGATTGCAGGCGCCGGATTGTTCTCAATGCTCATTCGCCTTTTAAGTCCACGCCATTTGTTCAACGTACTGAAGTATGGTTGATCGATTGCTATGATTCATGGCTTTTTTAAAACGTTTTTTATTTATCTTTGGGCTCATTTTTAAAATTCCCGATAATACAAAATATTCTTGGCTGTTTTGTGTTATGTAAGTATTGATTCGAAAAATAAACCCATAATTATATTCAATAGCATTTATCATGGAAATAAAGAATGTGAGCAATGAATTCGATTCAACCAACATTTTCTTATTCTTTTTTCGTTGGTGGAAACAACTGGCAATAGTATGCCTGACGGCAGCTATTCTTGCGGCTGTTTTTTCTTCACCAGCCTTTATTACTCCCCTTTATGAATCTACAGTGGTTATGTTTCCTGCCAAGTCAAACAGTTTGAGTCGGGCCGTATTTGGTTCCAACGTTGACTTTCTTGAATATGGAGGTGTAGAGGATTCAGAGCGATTGCTCCAGGTATTGGGTTCTACCGCCATCCGGGATAGAATAATAGAACGGTTTGATTTGTATGACCACTATGAAATACCGGAAGACTCACAGTTTAGAAACACTGAGTTACGAAATATTTACAGCAGCAACATATCTGCACGCCGAACACCCTATGGTGCGGTTGAAATCAAGGTTCGTGATAAAAGTCCGGTGATGGCTGCCGACATGGCCAATGAGATGGCCGCACTGGCAGATACCCTCCAGAATGAAATCAGGCAGGAACGGGCATTGATGGCCTACCAGGTAGCTGTTCAGAGATATGAAAATACCCGGAAGGAAATTGCGGAAACTGAAAAAACTCTCCGTGATATCATGGGAAAAGGAATTTATGAATACCAGGCGCAGGCAGAAATGTTAACCCAGCAACTTGCTATCGACCTTTCCAATAACAATCAACAGGGAGTGAGGGCCATTGAAGAAAGATTGGGTGCCATAAGAGAGCATGGAGGAAGTTTTCTTACTCAGAAAGCCCATCTGGAACAAGTAGGACGCAGCCTTTCTGATATGCAACGAATTATGCAGGAAGCCCGCGCAGACCTGGAAAACTTTGTCCCTTTTAAATTTTTGATTGATGAAGCTTTTGTGGCTGAGCGCAAAGTTTATCCTGTCAGATGGCTCATTGTCTTCATGGCAACATTCGCTGCCGGCCTTGCGGGAATATTGGCCATTATGACTTATGAAAATCTTGTGAAGAAAGGGATCCTCAAGCCCATGAAAATGTTATCAAAATAAATCATTGTGACGGATAATTTAAATACAAAACTATTTTATGGAGTTAGTTTTGCTTTTATTGCCCTGAACATCTTTTTCATTGCCAATGAAATGTTTTGGTTCATGGCACTGCCGGCGGCAGCTTTCATCCTTATGTTGTTTTTCTTTTCACTGGATAAATTGCTGCTTGCCATAGTATTTATTTCTCCTTTAACCTTCAAGTATGAGCACGATTCCCTGGGGTTTGCAATCAATTTGCCTACCGAGCCAATTGTCGTGGCCATTACAGCCCTCTTCTTCCTGAAGTTGTTTTACGATCAGAGCTATGATCGTAAAATATTAAAACATCCTGTTACTGTTATTCTGATCTTCAACTTGTTGTGGATGTTCTTAACGTCTGTTACCAGCGAAATTCCGCTGGTTTCTTTTAAAGCCTTTGTCAGCAGGCTTTGGTTTGTAGTTCCTTTCTATTTTGTCCTGATTCAGCTTTTTAAAAAACCCGACAAAATCAGATTGTTTCTGTGGCTTTTTGCCTCCGCCCTGGTAATTATGATCATTTATTTTACCCTCTTGCACAGTACCTATGGTTTTGAGCGCAAAGTCGGAACCTGGATTGTACGACCTTTTTTTAATGACCATACCAACTACAGCGCTGTTATAGCTCTTATTGCACCGTCCTTTATCATTATGGCTTTTTATAAGGGCTACAGCGTGCTCAGACGAAGGTTATCCTTCTTGATTTTTGTGTTTTTTATTATTGGCGTTATATTCAGCTACAGTCGTGCATCGTGGGTAAGCCTTATCGTTGCCTTCGGAGCATTTTGGATGTTGGTGTTTAAAATAAATTACAAACTGATTTTTGCCAGCCTTATCCTGTTCGTCGGCGTTGCTTTTATCTTTCAGGATCAGATAATCATGAAGCTGGAGAGAAACAGTCAGGAATCTTCGGGCGATTTCAGGGCTCATGCACAATCTATTACCAATATTTCTTCTGATGCGAGCAACCTGGAAAGAATAAATCGCTGGAGATCAGCCTATCGTATGTGGCAGGAACGACCTGTACTGGGATGGGGCCCCGGCACCTACCAGAAAGTTTATGCTCCCTTTCAGCTGGCCATGGACCATACCATCATCACCACCAACTTTGGAGATCTGGGCAATGCCCATAGTGAATACCTGGGGCCCTTGGCTGAATCCGGCCTTCCCGGAATGTTGCTTTTTATGATGCTGGCTTTGTGGGTGCTTATTACAGGCATCAAAAACATAAAAAATGCCGCGTCGAAAGAACTGAGATGGATCTCTCTGGGTATTACCCTGGGATACATCACGTATTTTACCCATGGATTTTTAAATAATTTTCTTGACACCGACAAGGCCTCTGTTTTGTTCTGGGGGTTCATGGCCATACTCGTAGCCATTGATGTTTACCATTCCCGGAAACAGCCGGCCAAGCCGACACACTGATTTAGCCCCCTTCATTTACCTTGCCTGTTATTGTCTCGATTTTTTGAATTCCACCCGGCATTGTCCTTTTTTTGTAGCCTGAAAAATTGTAGGTTTGCATCAGAAATTTTTAAACCCTTTACGATATGCAAACTATTGAAACCCTGTTAAATCATAGGACTGTCAGAAGTTATAAACCCGATCCCATTGACGATAAAACCCTTAATACCATTCTTGAAGCGGGTTTTCGGGCTTCAACCACCGGCAACATGCAGGTGTACAGTGTAATAGTGACCAAAGATGAAGAGAAAAGAAAAGAGTTGTGCAAATTACATTTTGGTCAGAAAATGGTAGAACAAGCACCTGTGTTACTTACTTTTTGTGCGGATTTTAACCGTTTTAATAAATGGTGCGAACAAAGAGGTGCTGAACCCGGGTATGACAACTTTCTCTCCTTTTTTACCGCTTCCATTGATGCCCTGCTGGTTACGCAGAATGCATGTGTGGCAGCTGAAGCTCATGGTTTGGGCATTTGCTATTTAGGCACCATTACCTATATGGCTGATAAGTTTATTGAATTTTTCGACTTGCCCAAAGGAGTGGTTCCCGTAGCTTCTATCGTTGTGGGTTACCCTGCAGATGAACCTGCAAAAGCTGACAGGCTGCCCCTGGAAGGAGTGGTACATTATGAGAAGTACAAAGATTATACTCCTGAAGATATTGATCGAATCTACAAAGAAAAGGAAGACCTCCCACAGACCCAAAAGCTGCTTGAAGAAAACCAATTGCCTTCGCTGGCCCGTATCTTTACAGAAAAACGGTATACCAAAAAGGACAATGTCCATTTCAGCAATGTCTTTCTGAAAGTTTTGAAAGACCAGGGATTTATGAATAACGAACAATGAGTTCACTCCCGGAATTTCTTTGAGCTATGGGTTATACCTTTCACCTTTTAAAAAGTCCGGGCTATTATGCTGTTGGGTGCAGACTCAACCTAATTTTGATTTATTCAGTCTGACCTTTTTCTCCAACGAAATGCTGCTGTTTGTGTTTGAACAACACGTTGAAAGTAGTCAGTGAGCCGTAGCAGCGGGTGATATATTGCTGCAGGTTTACTTTTTCTTCATCAGAAAGTGTTTCGTTGGAGTTTATTCGCTGCTCAAGCAGTCGAAGGCGATCGCGCAGCAGCACTACTTTATGGAAGAAAGACTCAACAGGAATTTCCTTGGGTTTTAGATTCGCATCTCCCGGTCGTAGTATCATGGTTCCTTTTTTCCATTTATCTCCCAGTTCTACCAATTCAGGAAAATCAGCATAACGGCGAAGCACATTGGTAAAGACTTTCTCCAGGTCGGCTAAGCTTATGCCGGAACCGGAACCGGAAGTTCCTTCTTCTGCTACATGAGAGGGCGAAATAAGCTTCAGCCCCTGAAAAGATACAGCAATCTCTTTATCGCCTTTGTTGATGAAAAAAACCGTATAAGTAGTAAGGGTGGTATTGGTAATTATTCCAATGCCAAACTGCGGGTGTTCAACTTTTGCGCCGATTTTAAATTCGTGGTTATCCATATTCCTTTAATTTGGTAAATTTGATGTTTATGTTTTTTCTGATTCCAAATTTATAGAAAACTTTTATTTAATAACCAAGCCATTTCATGGGTATCGATTCTTTTTTGTGTTGTTTGACCCTCAGAAATCTTTTTATGGGTATCATTAAAGGAAGTATTGTCCTGTTGTGGGTAGTTTTCGCAGGTTGCAGTTTCAATTCCAATACACGGGATGCAAACCCGGTACCCAATCAGGAGGGGAAGACGGCCGGACAAAATACCGGTGAAATCAATGTATTTCCCGCGCGAAAACTTGTAAAACCCCAAATCGAGGGCTTCAGGGAAGCTCTTTCTTTTACAGAATTAAAAATGATAGAACACGGTTTGACAGATGTACAAAAACTGGATTCAACCATTGTCGTTGACCTCAAGTATTCAGGAACCGACAACTTTTTGGGGCAGAATGTTTACGGAGGGATGAAGCGTGCTTATTTGCAGCCCGATGTAGCGGCCATGCTTGTTGCGTCGCAGCAATACCTGAAAGAGATAAAACCCGGCTATTCTCTTATTGTTTTTGATGCTGCAAGGCCCAGGAGTGTTCAACAAAAGATGTGGGACATTGTAGATGCACCCATTGCAGAGAAAACCAGGTTCCTGGCGAACCCCTCCAACGGGTCAATCCATAGCTTTGGAGCGGCTGTGGATGTAAGTGTGCTTAATAGCTCAGGAGAAATGCTTGATATGGGTACTGAATTTGATCATATGGGAGAACTTGCCTATCCCCGTATGGAAGAAGAAATGCTACTGCAGGGCCGCCTGACGCCATTTCATATTAAGAACCGGCAATTATTGCGCAGCGTAATGCAGCAAGGTGGTTTTTGGGGTATCCAGACAGAATGGTGGCATTTTAATGCCTGTACAAGGGCAGAAGCCCGGGAGCGCTATACCATTATTGAGTAATGGCTATTGCCTCAGGGATATTCGATGCCTTGAAACTGGGTAATACTTATCTGTGGTACAGTGGAGTTGTATTTTTGATTAATGGCGGCGATAAAAGCATTGGCTACAATCGCATTTCCTCGTGGGGTGAGTGTGGTTCCATCCAGTGAATAGAGTCCTCCTGATATAAACTCATTATTAAATAAAAGCCCATCATATACTTTACCATCTGATAATTGCCCGAAAAGAGCATGCATGTCTGCATAGGCAAGGTTGAATTCTGAGGCTGCCTGCCTGATGATAGTATTGAATTGTTCTGTCTTGTTTTGGATGAACAAGATTTGATCACTGGAAAGGTAGGAACTCTCAGAAAGTGGAATTTCCTCTGTTCCCCAACCTTCGCATTTGATTTTTTCTGCTGCAGAAAGCAAAACTATTTCTCCGGATTCCAGAAGTCTTTTTCCGGAAGGCGCCAATGTATCCTGAACCCAAATTCCGGCGGGATAATTATAGGAGAAAAAGGGTGAAGCAAGAATATCGGGAATATTAGCAATAACCCCTCCTGCACCATTTCTTGTCAGTTCTGTCAAAAAGCTGTTGTATAAAGCGTTAAATTCTTCTGCTTCTATCACAGGAACATTCACTCCTCCATTTATCGCATAATCGAGAATATCGGATGTGCCCATCCAAAGAGAGAAAAAACTTGCATTCAAGTTCACCGCATCAAAAATGACACTGGTGGAGGGGGAACTGGCAAACCTTGCAAAATAAGTGTAAAAAGGGTTGCCCATTGTATTCATACGAGCTTGAAGATGGCGCATTTTAGCACCAGGAACCCCCATGTTATGAAAAGGCCCCTCTTCTGCAAAGATATTTTCCGTGTTGGTTTCGTCAGGCACTCCGTCATCCTTAACGGGTTGTAATACAGAATCTCCATTACAGTCCTCAGTGTAAGCAAGGGTTAATTTATTGCCAAATCCCAGTTCATCGGCCATAAGGGGTTGTTTAAATTCGCCTCCCCCCACATGGAGCAATTGGCGGGATATAATATTCGGGTAGGAAACCATTTGTGCCGATTTATAAAGCTCGTTATTGGCAAAGCCTGCAGTCTGATAGCTTCCAAGGGCTATAAAAACCGAAAAATCAGCACTGCCGGAATCGGGTTGAAAATCTTTGATTTCCGGTTCGCAGGAATGCGCTGTAAAAACAACAAGAAGGATAACCAGGTTGCGAATCTTCATAGGGGTTTATTTGTTAAAAAGAATAACTCATGCCTATGCCGGGGATAAACAATAATGACTTGTATTTTCCTCCAAAATTTTCCGGAATGTATGTTGCATTTCTCTCCAGTCCTGCACTCAATGCAACGCTAAGGTCGAGGGAAAGACCGGACGTGGCCAGAAAGGAACCTCCTGTTATAAAAGTCAGGCGGTTCAGGTTGTATGGGTCGGGGAAAAAATAATCTTCAGCTGCATTGGAAATCTGGTAAGATAAACCTGCCCGGGCAGAAAGCAATTCAGAAAAATCGTAATTTGTTCCTACCCGGATTATCAACCCATTGCGTTCTTTTTCCGGCATGATAATATGCGTAAGATAATCATTGGGCTCATTAAAATAGAAACTGTATTGGTCTCCTTTGTTTTTTGCAACCCAGGTTATTCCGGCACTAATTACCATTCTCTCAGCAAAGGCATAACTGCCGGTAAAATCAAGCATGGCCGGAGTAGCTGCGTTGGAACGGGCAGTAGTGTTTTCAGGGAAGAAGGCGTGTAAGGATACCGGTACATGAAAGGTAGCAGGAGCATCGTTAAATTGAAACTTTAAACGGGATTTGAAATTTAATCCTACCTCGAGTTTTTCCCATGCATGATAATAGATACCCGCATTGATACCTAATTGTAAAGCATGGCCATTTATTTCAGCAGTCCCCTCATGGTTAGCATCCCGGTAGGGAATGGCTTTTCTGAAATACCTGTCTGCTCTTGCTATCATCAATCCTGCTCCGATGTGCAGATTGTGAGTAATGGAGAAAGCCAGTGAGGGTTGATAAACCGATACCTGGCTTTGTATTTCCTGCATCACAAAGCGGCCGGCCCAGTTATCCTGCTGCCACTTGATATGTCGGGAATAGGGTGTACTCATGCCAAAACCTATGCTGATTCGTTGACTTAAAGCTGCTGAAAAATATACATGCACAGGCAGTAGGATATCATTATCGGAATTGGCCTGGTAATGGGAGGGTAATGCATATTGAAACCTGGCAAAACTCTGTGATAAATTGATTCCTGCTCCCAGGTTGTAGCTGGAGTTGCTGCCAGCCATAGCTGCAGGGTTAAGCCACACTGTTTCAACACTAAAATTCTTACGTGAAAAAAGAGAGGCCATGGAACTGGTTCTTGTACCAATATATGAAGGTTGATATCCGATGGATAAAACGGGAGTTACCTGTAAGATAATGGCCAGTGCTAACAGGGTAAGCTGCTTCATCAGTCGTGCTTTAATTAACAGTTGTTTTTTCTACAAACAGCAATTGCTTTCCGGGTTATGAGGGAGAAAAATAAGATTCCTTTTATTGAGATTTAACTATTCAATTCCAACCTCTCTTGCGTACTCCTTCCTTTGCGGAGAAATTATTTTTCCAGCCTTAATGGCAAAATTAAGTAAAATTTCCGCCTGTGCTATTCTTTGATGCATGTTTTATCCAGTGCTGTTGTGATTAAGATAAGAGGAGTTGAAAAAAAAACTATAAAAAACGGGTTGCGAATACATAACGCAACCCGCTTAGAATTTTAGAATGGTGAGGGTATTTAGAATTTTACATCAAAACCAACGGCAAAAGTCAGGGCAACACGCTCATAGGTTTCACTGTAGTTTATATTTTCAATGGTATAATCCTTGGTATGGGGTTCGTAGAGTGTGGTCATCACACCCAGGTTGAGTCCCACGTTGGGGCTGAGCATATAACGGGCGCCACCACCCACGGAGTTCGTACTGAGACTATGGCTCAGATCGCTGTGATAAAGATCGTTGACACCGGTTTGCGTGCGCAGGTATCCTGCACTTAAGGCCAGTCTTTCGTTTAAGGCGTACTCGAATCCGAAAGCTGCCTCCCAGAAATTGTTGTCAATGATTTCTTCATTGGATAAAAGTTTTCCATAATCAGCAGATTTGTCAAAATAATAATGGAAACCTCCTGAAAGCCGTAACTGGGGTAAAACCCTGTAGCTGGCTCCCAGGGCCAACATGGCGGGCATGTCTGATGCCACTTCTTCTCCATCAGGATACATGCCTGGGTCATCAATGGTTGTGGCATTCTCCAGTGTTATGGCAGCTTTATGCTCGTATTTGATGGCAACATTAAAATCATCGGAAAATTTCAGATTGAGGCCAATGACAGGAATCAAAGCACTTCCGCTTTGACTGGCATCCAGTTGCATGTCTGAAGTAGACTGGGCATACCCTGACATTAAAGCAGCATTGTGATTGTAAGCCTCTTGTATTTGAGCTGCGGTCATATTGCTATCATATGCTTCGCCCAATCCCTCTTCAAGCATGGTTGCATCATTGGGTTCGAGAAAGCCGGCGTTTACCAGCTGTTCAAGAGTATAATCTGCTCCCCCGTTATCAATAATAAGTTGAACCTGATCTGATGCTCCTGTTGCAGCGACAGAGAGGGTATTGAAAAATACCGGGGCAGAAACCATATTGCCAGAACCTTCGGCATTGAGCGGATGTTTGGGGTTGATTCGGATGTCCCTGAACTCTCCCGCGAAGCTATTATTGGCTACCACGTAGCGCAATCCGGCGCTAATACCAATCATCTCATTGATTGCGTAGGAAGCGTTAAGCTGAATGCCCCAGTTCAGCGAACTGCCTTCGAAGGAAGCATTCATACTGTATTGGGTGGTTTCAATTCCGGCAGCAGTGAGCATAGGAGGCAATACTGCAACCTGCTGTTCAAATGAGGGAAGTCCATCATCAAACGTCGCACTTCCTCCCCCTCCAATGGGGTTGAATCCAAAAGAAAATGCAAGATCACCTGTTTTGTAAACTGCATATACCGTGGGGAACAGGGGTGCGTTTACACCTCCTTCAAATTCCGTTCTTGCCATGCCGGGGAAAGTACTGTTAATGGTTCTGGTTTGTGAAATGGTTTGGTTGCTCAGCGACAAATGAAATCCGTCTTCCAGAAACGCCAGACCAGCAGGATTGTAGTAGGTTCCTGCTGCACTTATTACGGCATCCTGGACGGGCTTTCTGATAAATGATGCACTTTGATTCGTGTTGGTTACAATACCTCCGGCCAGGGTTGCAGCAGGATATAATACTGCTGCCAGCAACAAATTCATAAAAAATCTTTTCATGTTTGTCTGTTTTGTTTTTGATTAATTCTTTAAGATAGTTTGTGATTTTTGATATTCAGATGGCAAATGTACTAAAAAAATTATCAAGCAAACGTATGTTTAAGGCAATTTGAAGAAATCATCCCATAATTTGGAGAGACTTGCTTATCGCTGATTGTTGTTAACTGCTAAGTTCTGCTTCTGAAAAGAACTGATTCGCCATGGGAAAAACAGACAAAAAGGATAAAAAATTTGCTTCATACCAAAAGTTAAATCCACTGAATACAATTCTGTAATGGGTGAATATTGGTGGAGGCAGAGAAACAAATTATTTATGAGAGGACAGGAACAATTGCTACCTGGATTAATAGATAAAACTGCTGCCCCCGATAAATTCACGAAGGATGCTGGTTGGAGGAATATCTTTTGGGTTGATGGGTTTGAGCAGGCTCAGAATTCGGTTTAGTCTTCTTACCTCTTCTCTTATCACTTCATTTTCAGCAAGCGAATCATCAAGTATTCCGGGAGCGTAATGCGCAAACACAGCAATCTCATAAATCAATGAGGAGTTAAAAATGGCATGAGCGCTCTCCTGGAAAGGAAAAATGCTATGATATTCATTTTCCATCACATCGGGCCATCTTTTGAGCGTTTCATTGAAACTGTATCCTCTGAAAAGATGATCTCTTACCAGTCTGCGAATCAATCGGTGGTCAGATGTTGACAAGGGCAAATGATCATGAATGTTGATGGTGTTAAGGGCAGAAACATACAGCCTGTACGATTCAATATCCAGGGCTTCTTTCCAGAGCTCAGGGTTCAGGCCATGAATGCCCTCTACGATAATATAAGTGTCAGGGGTTATGGTAGTAAGATTGGAATCGGGTGTTGCCCCTTTTCCATCGAAATGGTACCTGGGAAGCCTCACACTTTCTCCATTGAGCAAGCTGCTGATGGTTTTTCGGAAAAGGGTCAGATCAAGGGCTGTAATCAGCTCAAAGTTTTGAAGGCCTGTTTTCTCATCAGCGGGAATCATGGAATGGGGCAGGTAGAAATTATCAAGCGACATGATAAGCACTTTTTTCCCTAATACCTTCAATTCAATAGAAAGTCTGTTGGCAGAAGTGGTTTTACCGGATGAGGTGGGCCCTGCAAGAAAGATCAACCTGGGTTTTAGCGGATGGCTCACGATATTGTCGGCAATACGCCCGATTCTCTTGGCCTGATAGGCTTCGGAAATCTTAATAAACTCAGGTAACTCACCATTGTCAATCACTTCATTCAGTTGGGCGATATTTTCGATGCCCAGTTGTTTCATGGAGGCTTCTGATTCTTCAAATCTTTTCAGATACTTGCTCAATTCTAATCTGGCCGGCATCACTCTTTCGTAAAACATCGGATCAGCAATCAGAAAAAAACCTTTGTTGTATTTAAACAACTGGAAATTATTGAGCTTGTCATAGTTTTCAGCCACATGATTAAAAAACAGCTCTCCATTACCATTAAGATGAGCAAGATGCATCCCCTGGGGATTCTCATAAGCATGAGAATATAACAACTCCAGAATATCCGCACGGTTATGTAACTCAAAATATCGAATGATCTTCTCTTTGGGAAGTATTTCCTGGCTGAAATGCAGATTCTCCTGTATCAGATCCCGGATACGATATCTGAGTTTCCGAATGTCGTCAGGCCGTATGTCATGGTTTTTAAAAAAACCGTAAACTCCACCAGGGATGCTGTAGGAAATGTAATACTCCTGATTGGGGAAAATGTCTGAAACGGCCTTGTTAAAAATTACCAGCAGAGGTTCCAGCATGTTTCTGAATGACATTTTTTCTGTAGGGGAGGTGCGAAATCTTTTATCGGTAGCTATTTCCATAGTATCAATGCCGGAGCGAGTTATAAATAAGTGGTAATTTTCTGGTTTTTGAGCAATTAATGCACACAAAGATAGATTTTACCCCCATAATAACCTTACGTGAAATTCGGTTTTTGCTTTTTTTTCAGAATACAGGCTATTTTTTTTATTCAATATGCCCGAGTATTTTAAATTTTATGTAGGTTTGTTATACAAAAGAATGAATGGGTCCGATGTAATCCAATAAACCCGTTTTTATCAACATTAATAAAATACTTTACATATGAAAGATTTATCGACCTCATACATGGGGCTTCAGCTTAAAAACCCTGTAATCGTAGGTAGTTCAGGTTTGACACGGAACCTGGATAATTTAAAGATCATAGAAGAAAAAGGGGCCGGTGCTGTTGTCCTTAAATCTTTATTTGAAGAACAAATCAAACTAGAAATCAAAAAGGTGTTTTCTTATGAGGATATGCATAATACTTATACGGAAGCCGATGATTATATAAGAAATTACTCAAGAGCGCAAACCCTGGAAGAATATCTGAACCTGATCAGAAGTGCCAAAAGCCATCTTACCATACCGGTGATTGCCAGCATCAATTGCGTGACGGCCAACGAATGGCCTGCATTTGCCAAAGAAATAGAAGCTGCCGGAGCCGACGGCCTGGAGCTAAATGTGTTTGTGTTACCTTCTGACGTTGATAAACCGGCAGAAGAATACGAGAAATTATACTTTGATATTGTTGAAAATGTAAAACAACAAACAACCTTGCCGGTTTCCCTGAAAGTATCGTATCATTTTACAAGCCTGGCTGAAATCCTCAAGAGACTTTCCTGGACCGGTATCAAAGGCCTGGTGTTATTCAATCGCTTTTACAATCCTGATATTGACATAGAAAAGTTTGTTATCAAACCCGGAAATCTATACAGCAGGGCGGAAGAAATATCCACTTCGCTGCGCTGGATAGCTATCATGGCAGGAAGAGTACAGACCGATTTGTGCGCCTCAACCGGAGTGCATGACGGAGCAGGTGTTGTTAAGCAGATTCTTGCCGGGGCTAATGCTGTGCAGGTTTGCAGTACCCTGTATAAAAACGGTTTTGACCAGATTGGCCAAATTGTCCAGGGACTGAATTACTGGATGGAACAAAATAATTTTGATAAGATTGATGATTTCAGGGGTAAGTTAAGTTTTAAGAATACGGATAATCCTGCTGTTTTCCAGAGAGTTCAGTTTATGAAACATTTTGCAGGTATAGAGTAATAGAAGGTAAATACTGTTTTTTAAAGTATACAAAAAAGGGTGGATTTGTTGAAAAGCAAATTCACCCTTTTAAATTTTTGGATCCAGAAGCGGTTTTTATGTTTTTATATTCCAAAGCCAAATCAAAATCAATCCAGCGTACCAAAAACCCTTTCCAGAATATCGTTGATACGGGCGAGAGGGTCGGTTCTGATTTTCAGTTCTTCCTCTGCCAGCAGCAGGAACAAGCCGTCAAGAGCCTGAGTGGTGGTATAGTCGGCCAGATCTGTGTTTATGGGGTCAATTCCCGGTGTCCACTGGGCTATGGGGTTGTAGGTATTGGTAATGTTACTCCACGCGGTTGCCGCTCCAACGCTTTCAAGGGCATCATGAATATCGGGCTTGAAAGCCGCATGAAGTGATTCATAAGTTTTTTCGTGCAAATACATCGTTGCGGCATTGTCTGCCCCATTAAGGATTTCCCGGGCATCTTCTATGGTCATGGCCATAACAGCATCAATAAAAATGGGCTTGGCCTTGGCTGAAGCTTCTTCGGCTCCCCTGTTCATTTTTAACACAACCTCATCCAGTACAGGACGCAATTCTGGTATATTGGAATCAATGAAATTGTACGCCCCGGAAGCCTCTTCTGGCCATGGAATTTTGATCAACTCATTGTCATAATAACCACCTGTACGATTGGTGATGGCAACCGAATTGTCTGTACCCACTTTAAGAGCTTCTTTTAAACCTTGTATAATCTCTGTTTCGGTCAAAGGTAATTCAAAGTTTCCCTCTTCATCACAGGAGGTAAGGCTCAATACAGATACAGAAATAATTGTGGTGACCCATAGCAGGGGTCTTAACACCCCTTTGCGTTTCTTTTTCATGTTGGTTGATGCTTAGTTCGCAGAATATTCCATCATTTACAGGAGGTTACAGCGAATGTGATAAATTATAATCGTTGAAATCTGAACTTTATGTTTCACCAGGGGTTATCTCCTTATGAAACAAACAAATTTCTTAAATTAATAGAATGATATTTTACGTAATAATACTGAATAACATCAGCTTAACAAAAAATAACTTTTAAATATATAGATAATTAGATACTTTTGTGGTTAAATTTTATTACCAAAACAGGATATAAATACTTTGTAATCAACATTATAAACAATATGAACATGAATCAAAAAGCAAAAAAGGAAAGCATCTGGATCAAAACCCGCCCTCTTCAGGTTGCCATTTTAGTTATAGCAGTTGCTGTAGGTAGCGTAATGATCTTTAACAATGGGCAGGCCAACTCTGGTTCAGAGCGTGCCGAAACTGTTTCTTCAGAAAACAGCAAGGTCATTGAGGTTACGGATGCCATTTTTGATGAAACCATCGCGGAAGGCGTTACGCTTGTAGATTTCTGGGCTGTTTGGTGCCCTCCCTGCCGTATTCAGAATCCTATCATTGAAGAGGTTGCACTCTCCATTGGCGAAAAGGCCAAAATTGCCAAACTGGATGTTGATCACAATCCCCGCACTGCCAGTGCGAATCAGGTGAAGAATATCCCCACGCTGATCCTCTACAAAGATGGTGAACCAGTACAACGCTTTGTGGGTGTACAGGAGAAAGAAACTTTGCTGACTGCTATCAACAGTCACTTATAAAAAGTAATCAATCAATTTTTACATAATCAAGCCTTACCAGGCTTAATCCAGATTAAATTACAGATATGGAACATTTAACAAAAGAAACTTTTAAATCAAAGGTATTTGATTTTGAAACCAATAAAGAATGGAAATTTGAAGGAGACAAACCCTGCATTATCGACTTTTATGCAGACTGGTGTGGACCCTGTAAGATGGTTGCTCCCGTTTTGGAAGAGTTGTCCAAAGAGTACGAAGGCAAGGTTGATATCTATAAGGTAGATACCGAGGCGGAAACAGAGCTGAGCCAGATTTTTGGTATCAGGAGTATTCCTTCCATCTTGTTTGTACCCAAAGATGCTCAGCCCCAGATGGCTGCCGGAGCTCTTCCGAAAAATGCCTTTGAAAAGGCCATTGAGGATGTATTGGGCGTGAAATAAGGAGTATTTTTCTTTGATATTTTACGAAATAAAAGGAATTTTTTATGAGTCAATCTTTCAAAACTGCACGAAATAAATCCAAAGGCAACGTTTCCCGAAAACTATATCTATGGATTATCGGAGGTTTTACACTTCTTGGAGTAGCCGGTGGATATACCTATTATGCGCTGGTGGGCTGCAATATTGAAGGTGGTGGCTGCCTTATTCAATCCAATCCCTATCTTTCAATGATCTGGGGTGGAGCGATGGGCTATCTTTTGCCTGATATGGTGCTCAAACCTCGTGAGGATGCTGAGGTAGTAAGGGAAGAAAATTCCTGAAAAGGAAATTTTCTTCCCTTGAATAACAGAGGGGTGCATAATCCTTACCAACACATGGGTGCTGGTAAGGGTAATGCACCTTTTTTTACGGGGTAAAAGCAAAGTTGTATGATACCGGTTTCTCCCGGCAGCCGGGAAGGTTTTGATTATCTTTATTTAGGGGCGGTTTTCAGCAGATAAAAGCCCAGAGCGGCATACACTATATTGGGTATCCAAACCGCAATTATGGCCGGTAAATTGCCATTGGTGGCAAAAGTAGTGGATACCTGCATGAAAAGAATAAACGTAAAACTCAGCAGCAATCCCATTCCCAGGTGCAAGCCAACTCCTCCTCTTACTTTTCTGCTGGAAAGAGAAACACCTATTAATGTAAGCACCAGCGTGGCAAATGGAAACGCTATACGACGGTGCTTCTCCACAAGATAGAATCTGATGTTCTCCGATCCTTTTAACCTTTCATTTTCAATGAAATCTCCAAGTTCTCTGAAATTCATGGTCTCCATCTCTTTCAGATTCTGAATAAAATCCTCAGGACGCAGGTTTATCATGGTATCTTTTCGCGAGCCCCACGAAAGATTTTCCTGCAGACCGTCTACCTCCCGCATATAGTAATTGCGCAATCTCCATGTACTGGTGCTGTCAATCCATTGGGCTCTTTCTGCCAGGAGTTTAAAATGGAGTTCGTCATCTGTGATTTTTTCCAGGGCAAACTTATAGCCCATACCTATTCGTTCATTGAAGGACTCCAGATATACAAACTCTCCCGGGCGAATTTGCAAATGAATATTTCGTTCCCGGAATTGTTTCTGGCTGCGAACATACGTGTTTTCGAACTCAATTCTTTTCCGGTTTGCATTGGGAATCATTACATTGGAAAGATAAATCGAGAGAAAGGCCAGGAAAACCGCAGATATAAAATAAGGTAGCAATAACCGTTGGAAGCTGATGCCCGAACTAAGCATGGCCACGATTTCGGTGTTAAAGGCCAGTCGGGATGTGAAATATATAACGGCTATAAAGGTAAACAGCGGGCTGAAAAGATTAATGAAATAGGGGATGAAATTGAGATAATATACAAAGAGTATTTGATTGAGCGGGGCTTTGTTCTCAATAAAATTATCAATCTTTTCGGAGAGATCAAATATAATAACAATCAGTATAATGAGGGTAATGGCATAGAAAAATGTGCCAAGAAATTTTCGGATAATGTACCAGTCTAGTTTGTTTAATCCCATAGTTGATTAAAAACGCAAAGTTAATTCTTTTATTCTTTGGTCATGTAAGATGCTTTCCGTCACAGTGATTGGATGAAGCGAAGGCAATGGTTATAATCTTCTTGATAATTTGGGAATCATTTGATTCTTCCAGTCGGCAAAAGTGTTATCCTCAATATGTCTGGCTGCTTCATCTACAAGCCACAGGTAAAATGCCAGATTGTGCATGGTTCCAATCATAGGGCCAAGCATTTCGTTGGAGGTGTATAAATGGCGCAGGTATGCCTTGGTGTACATGCTGTCTACAAACGTATTATTATGCGCATCAATGGGGGAGAAGTCTTCAATCCATTTTCTGTTGCGCATATTAATAATTCCTTCGCTGGTAAACAGCATACCGTTTCGGGCATTTCGGGTGGGCATTACGCAATCAAACATATCTACTCCCAGGGCAATGCTTTCAAGGATATTGGCGGGAGTGCCAACACCCATCAGGTAGCGGGGTTTGTCCTGAGGTAGAATTCCGCAAACCATTTCAGTCATTTCATACATCATTTCGGCGGGTTCCCCCACCGATAAGCCACCGATAGCGTTGCCTTCCCTGTTGCAGGAAGCCACATATTCGGCGGATTGCTTTCGCAGTTCAGGATAGGTACTCCCTTGTACAATCGGGAATAAACTCTGGCGGTACCCGTATAAATCGGGTGTATTGTCAAAATGCTCACAGCAACGTTTGAGCCATCGGTGGGTAAGATGCATGGAGTTTTGGGCATAATCAAACTCGCAGGGGTAAGGAGTGCACTCGTCGAAAGCCATGATAATATCCCCCCCGATAATTCTCTGTATGTTCATAACTATTTCCGGGCTAAAGGTATGCCTGGAACCATCTATATGAGATTGAAAAACAACCCCTTCCTCCCTGAGTTTTCTGCGGTGGGCCAGAGAGTAAACCTGGTATCCTCCGCTGTCGGTAAGTATGGGTTTATTCCAGGCGTTAAACTTGTGCAACCCTCCGGCTTTTTTTAATATTTCCGTGCCCGGCCTGAGATACAAATGATAAGTATTGCCCAAAATAATGCGTGCATTGACTTGTTCGTGGAGATCTTTGTTATGAATAGCTTTTACGGTTCCTGCAGTTCCGACGGGCATAAAAACAGGGGTTTTTATGGCCCCGTGATCTGTAATAATTGTTCCGGTACGGGCATTGCTGCCCGAATCATTATGATGAATTGTAAATTGCATTAATGCGTGGTTAAAAATTTTTCAAAGATAACTGTTATTACCTTAGAATAGGTAATTTTGCACCTTTCTTATTTGACGCTATAATTGTATGAGATTTACCGAAAACTTTTTCCTGACGCCAGAAGGCATTTTCATGCTTTTGTTTGTGGCTGCAGCTTTGATTCAGCTTTTTTATTACTGGTTTTATATGGCCCGCGTGGCTTTTATGAAAATTAATCAGGAGATTCCGCAGGCAAAAGATCTGCCGCCCGTATCGGTCATCATTTGTGCCAGGAATGAATACGAAAATCTGAAATCCAACCTGCCCCTCATCCTGGAGCAGGATTATCCGAATTTTGAGGTTATTCTTGTTAATGATTTTTCGCAGGATGACAGCTATTTTCTCATCAAATCACTGGAGGAGAAATATGCACATTTTAAGGTCATTCATTTGAGGGAGAATGTCAATTTCTTTGAGGGCAAAAAGCTGGCACTGGCAGTGGGTATAAAATCATCCACGCATGAACATATTCTGCTTACTGACGCCGATTGCAAACCTAAGGGAAAGAACTGGATCACAACCATGAGCGCCAAATTTGATGATCAAAAGTCACTTGTATTGGGTTATGGAGCCTATGAAAGCCGGCCGGGGCTGTTGAATAAATTAATACGATTCGATACTGTTAGTATTGCCATGCAATACATGGGATTTGCCCGGGCGGGAAGTCCTTATATGGGAGTAGGGCGTAATCTTGCTTACCGCAAATCCTTGTTTTTTCAATCGGGAGGATTTGCCTCGCATTATAAAATCAAATCCGGAGATGATGATTTGTTCGTGAATAAAGTAGCCAACCAAAGAAATACGGCCGTATGCCTGCATCCCGGCAGTATTACCTATTCTGCTCCCAAATCTGATTTCGTGTCATGGTTTAAACAAAAAAAACGACATTTGTCAACGGGAATACACTATAAGTTTGCCCATAAGTTTAAACTGGGTCTGTTAGCCTTATCGGGTTATTTGTTTTACCTGGGTCTTGTTTTGTTTTTGTTTTTCTTTCAATCCTATTTACCTTTATTGTGGGTTGCCGGTTTTTTTGCTTTAAGGACGATTTCTCTTGTTTTACTGCATTATTATGCCGGCAAAAGGTTTTTAGAACGAAAATTATTTTTATATTCGCCAATATTTGATTTGTTTTTGGTTTTTTTAAACCCCGTTTTTGCAATCGCTAATCTGTTTTACAGGAAAAATAAATGGAAGTAAACCCCAATCTTACTGAAAAAGCACAACGAGATTACGAATTGGTCAGGTTAGCCGTTGATAAAGGGGACCAAATGGCATTTACTGAACTCATGGGGCTGTACCGCGATACCATTTATTTTATGTTGGTAAAAATGACGGGTAATGTGGATGATGCAGAGGATCTTACCCTGGAAGCCTTTGGGAAAGCATTTAAGAACCTGGCCCAATATACCCCCGATTATGCCTTTAGCACCTGGCTGTTTAAAATTGCTTCCAACAATTGTATTGATTTTATGCGCAAGAAGAAGAAGAATGTTCTTGCCAATGAAAATTATGAAGATATCAGCGAATCCTATCATGCTCAGAAGATGACTTCCCAGGGACTTGATCCTGAAGAAAACCTTATCAAATCTCAGAAAATTCAACTCATGCGGCAACTGGTGCAAAAACTCAAACCCCGCTACAAAAGGCTTATTGAATTGCGGTATTTCGAGGAGTATTCCTATGAGGAAATTTGCATGGAACTTGATCTTCCTTTGGGGACAGTGAAAGCTCAATTGTTCCGGGCCAGGGAATTTCTCTTTAATATTCTCAAAGATTCTCAGGAAAGATTTTGAAACAGGTATTTTTGCCTGTTTTTTTATTCCTTGCTTGGTTGCCATGAAGAATCCTCCCGGAATGCCTCTTGTATGGTCACCTTTATTCCTTCTCTTTTTTTCTTTTGTCTGATATTCTTGAGCAGGTTGTTGATAACTCCTGAACAGCCCGTTTTATCCTGTAAAAAGTTGGTTGAATCGCCCTGAATGAGGGATGCAGGCATATAGGAAGCCAGTAGTATTGCTGAAATATTGTAGGTGAAAACACCTGTTTTTGTCGATTTTCAGTATAGGTATTTGTACCTAAATCATTAATGCGTAATTTTGCCCTGTCGTTTTGAAAACGTTCTCATAAACATTTACTGAAAAACAGCAATCATATCTTTAAACAAATAGTGAAAACACGAATCCACAAAAAAGCTCTTATCTTCTTTATGTTGATATTACTGGCCGGATGGGTGAATGCCTCCGGTGTATATCTTGAGGTTTCGGGATGGGTCAGGAAGGATGGTGAGTCCGTGAGGCATGCTCTTATTACGGTATGGGAAGGAGATTCCCAAATCGGGGAGATAAAAAGTAACCGGCTGGGTAATTTTTATCTGCAATTGCCAACAAGTAGTGAATACACCCTGGTTGTATCTGCTGAAGGAGCGATGGATAAAAACATTGTTTTAAATACCGTTACAGAAGTTTCACTGAAAGCAGATAAGGATTATTTTATTGAATTTGTTGTTGATGTGTATGATGCTGAAAATAGCCCTGAGTCAGTGTTTCTGAAACATCAATTTGTTTACGACCCTTTGCATGATGATTTTATGTATTTACAGCCCAATGTGTCGGAGCATTTAAAGAATGAGAATGAAGAAAGAGTATCCTTTGGAAACATCGGATGCTGTGAAAGGGATGAAATAGTTTCATGAAAAAAATAGCAATCTGTAGGTGAGCGTCCTTGCGTAGTGATTACGGCTGGGGCGCTTTTTTTTATTTATATTTGCAGTTGTTTTGGCTGCTGCTGAACATACCATAAATCCTGGGTCTGTTCTAATCACAATAATTACAATAATAACTATGAATATACGCAGAATAAACCGTGCCGTGCATCGCGATTTGGGTTATTTCTTTTTCGGGATGTGCATAATTTACGGATTGTCGGGTATTGCCCTGAATCATCGTCATCACTGGAATCCTAATTTTATTATCAGACAGGAAGCATTCAAGGTTCAAATGCCCGCCGATGCTACTGGAGGACAAACCCTGGCCTTGAAAATTCTTGAACAGATCGATGAAGCCAATGGATACAAAACTCATCTGGAGAGTGGTGATAATATGCGAATCTTTATTGAAGGAGGTACGATAAATCTGAATACAAAAACAGGGGAGGGCAACCTGGAAACCATCAAAAAGCGACCTGTATTCAATCAGGTAAATTTTCTGCATTACAATACCCCCCGTAAATTATGGACCTGGTTTTCTGATTTTTTTGCTGCAGGGTTGATCATCCTGGCCATTACCGGTTTGTTTGTGCTTAAGGGCAAAAACGGTTTTGCCCGCAGAGGATGGTATTTTGTAGCTACCGGAATTCTAATCCCCGTATTATTGCTTTACTATTATCTTACAGTCTGATGGAGAAACCCGGATGTGGCTACTGTTAGCATTTCTTACGGCATTTAGTGAGGCCCTTAAAGATGTTTTCAGCAAGTTTTCGCTGAAAAGCACCCATCCTTTTATGGTCGCTTTTGCCATGAGGTTGTTTGCCCTGCCCTTTTTAATTCCATTGCTTTGGTTCATTGAAATACCCGAAACAGGCAGATACTTTTGGATAGCACTTGTTACGGGAGGAATGCTGAACGTTTTTATCACAATCCTGTACCTGAAAGCCATTCAGCATTCCGACCTTTCTCTTACAGTGCCTATGGTGACTTTTACCCCTTTGTTTTTATTGGTGACCTCCCCGCTCATTCTTGGAGAGATTCCCGATGCAAAAGGAATTGCAGGAGTATTGTGTATTGTTGCCGGTTCTTATTTTCTTCAATTCTCTTCGCGTAAAAAAGGAATTCTTGCTCCCTTTACTGCCTTATTTTCGGAAAAAGGACCTCGTTTGATGTTGCTGGTGGCATTGCTGTGGAGTATCACAGCCAATATTGATAAAGTGGGAGTTCAGAACAGCTCTCCCCTTTTTTGGGTCATATCGGTGAGCATATTCTTGTTTGTTGGGATGATTCCTCTGGTACTCTGGAAAGCCCGCCATCAGGTGTCGCATCTGAAGAATAATTTTTCAGTGATTTTCCCGGTAGGGCTTTTTACCGCACTCACTCTTATATTTCAAATGCATGCCATTGAACTTACCCACGTGGCTTACGTTATAGCCATAAAACGTACCAGTGCATTGATCGTGGTTTTTTTCGGGGTAATATTCTTTAAAGAGAAAGGATTTGGAAACAGGGTCTTTGCCGTAATGCTCATGTTGCTGGGGGTAGCATTGATTAGTGTTTTCTGAATTGTTACACTGTTTTTACCCCCGGTTTCTTTCTCTCCAGCAACACCACACTTTCCACATGCTGGGTATGGGGAAACATATCAACGGCACGGGCTTTTGCCACTTTGTATTTTCCAGACAATAATTCGATATCCCGCGCTTGTGTGGCCGGGTTACAGCTTACATACACCACCCGGTCGGCGCCGCTTTGCAGGATTTTACGTATAACATCAGGATGCATGCCTGCCCGGGGCGGATCGGTGATGATGACATGGGGAAATCCGTTTTTTTGCATGAAATCATCGGTGAGTACTTTGGCCATATCCCCGGCCGTAAAGGTGAGGTTGGTCAACTGGTTGTGCAGAGCGTTTTCCCTTGCGTCGGCAATGGCTTCTTCCACATATTCAATGCCTACTACTCTGTCGGCTTGAGATGCTACAAACAATGCTATGGTACCGGTGCCCGTGTATAGGTCATATACCAGTTCCCTGCCGGTTAAGCCGGCAAAATCGCGGGTTATCTTATATAGTTCATAAGCCTGGCGGCTGTTGGTCTGGTAAAAAGATTTGGGACCTATCCTGAACTGCAGCCCTTCCATCTCTTCTGTAATGAAAGCAGAACCATGATAGAGCACTGCATCCAGATCGTTCACACTGTCGTTTCTTTTGTCGTTGAGCATAAAGTGCAGGGAAGTAACCTGTGGAAAGGTATCCCTGATATGATTCAGCAGGTCATTGCGTTTTTTCTCGTCTCCTGAAGAGCAAACCAGGATGACCATCAATTCTCCTTTCTGGTTATTACGGATAATGATGTTTCGCAGATGCCCAACCTTGTCGCGGAAGTTGTAAAAAGACATGTTGTTTTTCAGAGCAAAATCTTTCACGGCCAGCCGGATAGCGTTGCTGGGTTCGGGTTGCAGCCAGCATTTGTTGATATCGAGCACTTTGTCAAAAAAGCCGGGAATATGAAATCCAAGGGCTTCCTGGTCGGGAATGGTGTCGGCATGCTCAATTTCTTCGGGGCTTAACCAGCGTTTTTCGGCAAAGGTAAATTCCAGTTTGTTACGATAGTGTTCAATGGTTTCTGAGCCTGCGATGGGAAGAGTTTCATAGGCGTAATCCACCTGTCCGATGCGTTGCAGGCTGTCGGTCACCTGTTGCTGTTTGTATTTGAGTTGCTCCCGGTAGTCCAGATGCTGCCACTTGCAGCCACCGCAAACGCCAAAATGCTCGCAAAAAGGTTGTGTGCGTTGTTCCGATTGACGGTGGAAGTGAATAATTTCAGCTTCCACATGCCTGCGCTGCACCTTTTTGATTCTCACATCCACTACATCTCCCGGTGCACCGAAGTGGACAAACACCACCATATCATTATGCCGGGCAATGGCCTTTCCTTCGGCAGCCACGCCTGTAATGGTAAGGTTTTCCAGTATTTGTCCGTATAGTTTTTTTCTGTTTTTCTTGCTGAATGCCATTTTTCCTAATTTTCGGCAAAGATAATAAGAGTTGGGAGGTTATGGATGCTTTGTTTTCAGGGTTGTTGCTTTGACTTGTATTTCCGGCTCATAAATCAGTGTAAAATATTTGCCCTGATTTATCGCTATAAAATCCTGTTAGCCACCTTTCTCATGAGGTTCATCTAATCTTTTAATTTTCAGAAAAATATGGTTTTGGAATTTCTTTACTAAATCAAATCCTTTTTCCTATATTTGCCCGAAAATTACCAACACATTTATCAAAACAATACATAAAGCAACTTTTAAATAACAAAGGAGATTGAATATGAGTAATTTAATGAGTGAAAAATTAAGTTCACAGCAATTGATTGAGATGGAAGATAAGTATGGTGCGCATAATTATCATCCGCTACCTGTAGTATTATCCAAAGGAGAAGGTGTACATGTATGGGACGTGGAAGGAAAGCGTTATTATGACTTCCTTTCAGCCTATTCGGCCGTAAACCAGGGGCATTGTCACCCCAGAATTGTGGATGCTCTTGTTGAGCAGGCCAAAACCCTGGCTCTGACCTCCCGTGCCTTCCATAACGATGTTTTGGGAAGATTTGAAAAATATGTTACAGAATATTTTGGTTTCGACAAAGTACTCCCCATGAATACTGGAGCAGAAGCTGTGGAAACTGCCATTAAACTTACCCGCAAGTGGGCCTACAAAGTAAAAGGTATTCCAGAGAACATGGCCAAAATAGTGGTGTGCGAAAACAACTTCCACGGAAGAACCACTACCATTGTTTCTTTTTCCAACGATCCTGATGGTTATGGCGATTATGGTCCGTTTACTCCCGGCTTTATTCGTATACCTTACAACGATGCTGATGCACTGGCCGAAGCGTTGAAAGATCCTCATGTAGCAGGCTTTCTGGTAGAACCCATTCAGGGAGAAGCAGGTGTATATGTCCCTGATGATTCATATCTGCCCAGGTGTAAAGAACTTTGCGAAGAGCACAATGTATTGTTTATTGCCGATGAGGTGCAGACCGGTATTGCCCGTACCGGTAAATTGCTTGCCTGCGACCATGTTAATGTCAAACCCGATGTATTGATCCTGGGTAAAGCCATCAGTGGCGGACTGTATCCTGTTTCTGCAGTAATGGCCAATGATGATATCATGATGGTTATCAAACCCGGACAACACGGATCTACCTTTGGAGGAAACCCTGTTGCTGCTCGTGTTGCTTATGCTGCTCTTGAGGTTATCAAAGATGAGAAACTGGCAGAAAGAGCCCAGCGGTTGGGAGAAATTTTACGCAAGGAACTGAAGGCCATCAAATCAGATATGATTACTGTGGTTCGTGGTAAAGGACTGCTTAACGCTATCATCATCAAGCCCAAGAATGGTAAAGAGGCATGGGATGTATGTGTGAAAATGGCAGAGAATGGATTGCTGGCAAAACCCACCCATGGCGATATCATCCGGTTTGCTCCCCCGCTTGTTATTACTGAAGAGCAACTCATGGAATGTGTGGAAATTATCCGCAAATCTATTGCTTCATTCGAATAGATTACCCAAAGGAAAGATATCTTTCTGATAAAAATAGTAGTAAAAAGCCGGCAAATTATTGTCGGCTTTTTTGCTTGTTTTGGGATGGGACCCATATTTAAAAAAGGAATCCGTATTAAGACAACTTCTTTAATTCCTTCACCTATTTATTGTCAGATTGTAGGGAATATTGTACAATGCGTGATTCGGCCTTGGATATTTTCCGGTAACAAGTCGAAGCGAAACGGAGCTTTTGGGGAAGTTTGCAGTTTCG
>CAZBGI010000007.1:0-8684 GCA_964491395.1 uncultured Bacteroidales bacterium
GAAGGTGCCATGGGTTCCTTTTTACATCCGTTAAATAAAATTAAAAGAGAAAGTGATAGGGCCAGCCATAAAACTGGGATTCCGGGTTTGGTTTGCATGTGGCAGATGAATAAATATTTTGCAAAAAATGTCCTTTTGTTATCTTCCGGAGTGTTTTGTCCCTTGCGCCTGCATAAAATCCTTCCCCACCATGACGACAGTTATCCGATGGTCAAAAATATGAATTTATTGTGATTTATTGACAAATATTTTGCAATAATTTTGAAAGGAAGAGTTTCTTTCTTTCAGGGGATAAAACATGAACAGAGAAACCGAAAACTATTGGGTGTTTTGTATTTCCCTGATTCGTCTTCTCATATTTTCTCTCAGATATGTATTGTCATCCATAGAGGCTCCCGGGAAAACATCTCGTACAATACCGTTTTGGTCAACTATAAATGTTTGTGGATATCCCCACACTAAAAAATCATTACCAATATCTTTGCTATCGGGAAAATGATGAAAATCAAATAATTCCGGATGCATTAATTCTTTATCAGCCGAAAAAGCCAAAAACCGGATGGATTCATCATGTGAGAACTCATTCTTTATACCATTGAGTTCAGGAATTACTGCTTTACAGGGTGCACAACCATAAAACCAAAAACTCAACACGGTCAGTTTCCCTTTTAAGTCATGGTTGGAGAAGGTATTTCCTGACGTATCTCTCGTGGAAAAGTCCGGCAAAGAACTATTCAGAAAATAAATTGATAAATAGTATTTAAGAGCATTGACCTCTTCTCTTTTCAGGGCTGGAAGACTGTCAAGGGAACTGATGTTTGACCAGCTTGGGTCAAAATGTTCGTTTTTTCCGGCAACAAAGGTAAATCCCCTTTTATCCACCGATATAGTAATAGTATCTGAGGGTATGGTTAAAACATGAATCTCATTCTCACTGAACCGATGTATCCCCTGGCTTATTACAGTAATATTTTCAGCGTCAAGGTTTTTGTCATATGCAAATGTCGCCCAGCTATACCCTGTAAAATCTGATTTCAGCTCAATTTGTCCAACGCAAATTATGGGTAAAAGCCAAGACATCAATATAAACAATAGTCGTTTTTCCATTTTAATTGAATATGGGTTTATCTAGGCCGCATGGGTAAATGGGGCTCATTATAGGGCAAACAGAAGAATAATTTGTCGATTTACTTCATGAAACTACCTTTTCTTCTTCTGTTCTTTTTTAGCCTCCTTCAATACTTTTTTTTCATCGCTCGCCAGTCTTCTTTCAACTTATTTCACGTCTTCAGCAGGTGGTAAATTTTCAGGCTTCACTCCTCGTTCCAATAACATTTTTCGAACGGCCAAATTATTGTCTATATGTTCTTTGGAAATAGATTTGTCGCCGTATAAGTTTTTCTCAACTACATTGTGGCTTGTCAATTCGGTGGCAAAATCTTTGGCTTTGATAGTAAGCGTTGGCAGAAAATCGGCCAATGGCCATGCATACCTGGTGAGAGCTATGTCTTGTATCTCTCTCTCAGCACCTTTAGCAAGCTTTATCATTTTGTTGACTTCAACAAAATGATTGGATACCATTTCACCAGCGTTTACGCATGATTGAACTGCTTTTTCAACAACTTTCTGAAAGTTTCGCCACTCTGTGTAGTTAAAGATTTCCTGTAACTCCCTGGCACTCCAACATTCAAGACCCTCGTGAACATAACAGGCACCTTCAAATTTCTGAAACAGTTCTTGTATAAATTCCTTTTTCATGATTCATCTGTTTATAATTTTAAACTTTCCATCCCCCAGTCATCTATAATTTTCACCACAGTTCTTATCCCAGGTTCAAAGGGAGAATCAGTTCCCCGGAAAGCTTCAATTTTTTACTCATCAATTTTATTTAGCTTTCAGATTCACGGCCCTGTTTAGCCCATCCATCATTTTCTCCGGCCATCCCAAATATACATATTATTTAACATGTCATTAGTTTTTTAGACAAATGATTGTTTTTAAAAAAAGATTTGAGCAAACCCCGAGGTAAGTGTTCGGGTCAGGATATCGGGAGTTAGGCAGGAAACAAATCAATAGCTTTGTTACAGAGTAACTTGGGTAAAGATGAGTTAAGGAAATTACGGATGCAAAACGTAAAAAAATCAATTTTCCCTGTCAATAGTAAACTGCACCAGGTCTTTCAGGGATTGGCGCCAGGGGTTTTCGGGGAAGCTGTGGAGGATGTCGAAGGCTTTGCTCAGGTTTTCTTCCATGATTTGGAGAGAATAATCTATGCCGCCGCTTTTGTTGACTTTGTCGATGAGCTGGGCTACTTTTTCGGGATCGTTCCCGTGATTTTTCACCGTGTTGATGATTCTTCTCTTTTCCATATAGGAGCACTGGTCGAGCAGGTGGATGAGGGGGAGGGTAAGTTTACGCTCCTTGATATCGCCGCCAGTGGGTTTTCCGGTGTTTTTACCGTTGTTGTAGTCCAGCAGATCGTCCTTGATCTGGAAGGCGATGCCGGTGTATTCGCCCATGAGGCGTAGTTTTTCCTGGGTTTTCTTGTCAGCACCGGCCGATGCAGCTCCGCAGGCAAAACACGACGCGATGAGGGAAGCGGTTTTCTTGGTGATAATTTCGAAGTACACCTCTTCCTTGATATCGAGGTTGCGGGCTTTTTCCAGTTGCAGCAGTTCTCCTTCACTCATTTGTTTTACCGAATGGGAAACGATTTTGAGCAGTTCGAAATCGTCGTTGTCCAGCGAGAGCAACAATCCGCGTGAAAGAAGATAATCGCCCACCAGCACTGAAATTTTGTTTTTCCACAGGGCATTGAGAGAGAAGAATCCGCGGCGTTCGTTACTATCGTCTACCACATCGTCGTGCACCAGGGTAGCGGTGTGCAACAGCTCGATGAGCGATGCGGCACGGTAAGTTTTTTCGGTGATGCCACCACAGAGTTGTGCGGTAAAAAAGACAAACAGCGGCCGCATCTGTTTACCCTTCCTTTTTACAATATAGCGTGTTATTTTATCCAGCAAAGGCACTTTGCTCTTCATGGACTGTCGGAATTGCTTTTCGAACTCGTCAATATGATGCTCTACGGGAGCTTTTATTTCTTTCAGGGTCATCAATCTGTTGTTGTATCAGGACAGCAAATTTAGGGAAAATAAGCTTTGCAGTACTTCTTTGTTTAAAAAGTTTGTATTACGCAATCCTTTGCGAATGTACTGAATAAACAACAAAACCCGTAAATGGTTGAAAAAGCCGGAAAAATCAGGAGTCCTGATGTTCCGTCTCACTTCGGCACATCAGGACACTCATGAATTCTAACAAATTACTTTTTCTGCCAGGATATCCGGGGCATTCTTCATGGCTTCCTGTATTTTTTTCGCTGCCAGGCGCGGGTTACTGATTACATTGCAACCACCGATACAACCGTTTTCACAGGTCATGACCTCCACAAAGTTGTAGGGATGATTTTGCGGCATCCCTTTGAGTTGTCGCAGGGCTGCTTTGTCAATTCCGTTGATAAGGGTTTCATTCACCTGCACCCCTTCAGCTACTTTTTTCACTGCCGACGCCACGCCCCCTGAAGCCGCAAAGCCTCTGGCTTCAGCAGCGGGCGTATAACCTCCCTCCAGGGGTTCAATAGCATTCAGATCCATCTGCCGGGCCACCAGCCAGGCGCCATATTCCTCAAAACTGAGCGTATAGTCGGTATAGGGGTCGTGGCACACTTCCCACCGTTTGGCAGAGCAGGGGCTGACAAACACGATGCATGCATCGGGGTGTTCCTTTCTGGCCTTTTTTGCCGTATAATGCATGGGGCTGGGCGTATGGGAAACAAAGGGTTTCAGGGCCGGGATATGTTTGTCCACCAATGAGGTATAGCCGGGACAGCAGGAGGTGGTCATAAAGGGTTGCCCTTCCCCCAGACGCTCTCTAAGTTCGGCCGCTTCGTGGTGAATGGTTTGCTCAGCCCCTTCGGCCACTTCATACACATGATCAAAGCCCAGCTTATGAAAACTGCTGCGTATACGTTGAATGTCGGAGCCAAACTGCCCGGCAATGGCAGGAGCCAGCAGGGCCACCAGCTCTTTCCCCTCAATTTTGTTGCGAAAGATATCTACCAGGTTCGATTTTTCCATGATGGCACCAAAAGGGCAGGCCACCATACATTTTCCGCAGTTGATGCACTTGTCGGGATCGATATATTCTACTCCTTTGTTATTCTTCTTTATGGCATTTACCGGGCACACTTCCTCACATGGCACCGGCATATAGACGATAGCATGAAAAGGGCACATTTTCAGGCATTTTCCGCAATTGACACAAGATTTATGGTCGATATGGGCCTGGCCGTTGATAAAAAGGATGGCGTCCTTTGGGCAGTTGTTGATACAGGGACGTGCAACGCAACCGCGGCAAAGGTTGGACACTTCATAGCTGGTCTGGCGGCAGGAAGAACATGCTTCATCCACCACTGTCAAAACCACATCTGACTGTGCGCCTCGTTCATAAGCCATGCGAACATATTCACTCAGCGGGGTGAGTTCATCGGTTTCATCCCCGATGTTAAAGCCCAGGATGGCCATGAGTTTGTATTTGAGTACGGCCCTGTCTTTATGTACACAACAACGCACGGAAGACTCATTTCGGGGTCTGACTTCCAGGGGGATGCGGTCAATTTTCTTTTCCAGCTCCTCCTTTTCCATGAGTTTTATAATGCGCGTAAGCAGATCGCGCCGAATGATCATCGCGTTATTTGTTACTGACATAGTCGACTTGTTTTTAGTTTTCCAATTCTTCTTTCACTACTTCGAGCAGCGATTGTATGGTTACCTGCTCAAGGGTTCGGTTGTTTACCATCACAAACGGAGGTTTCCCGGAACCTTCGCAGTCGCAAACTCCCAGGCAAGGAGAGCCGGTAACAATCACGTGGTCGCGTAAATGGGCAGGCAGGTATTCGTGAAAAAGCTGAAGTTCAGCACCTCCCATCAGATAGCAGTGGGTGCCGGCACAAATCATTACAGTTACAGTTTTTGTTTCCATAGTATATCAGATAAATTGTATTTTTACTTCCTTTAAAAATTTTTCCTCCAGCAGGCGGGCAATTTTCCGCATCACGTTGCGACGTATTTCCAGTTCAACGGGCAGGGAGGGGTCCTGGTGGGCCACATTGATTTTGGTCCCTACCACCAGGTGTATTTCGTCAGAGTCCATGATCAGTCGCAGTATATCGGCAGCGGGACCATTACCTTTTACATGGGTATTCTGTTGCAATTCAAGCATTTCGGCTACCCTTCCGATGGTAAGAATCCCTTCGGTTACCAGGTCGAACCCTTCCATTTTGGAGGCCGGGGGCAATCCGGAGTCATCCAGGGCCAGTCCCACATCAATATCCCTTTTGAGTTCGCGGGCCAGCACTTTAGAAGTAGTGCCACCACACACCACTTTTTTGCCGGGAAATTCTTCTACCATCTGCGCGAGCATCGCATCCTTTAACTCATCGTAAGGGGGTCCCGAACAGATAAGCAATCTGCGGGGGTTGCGAAAATGCAGTACGGAGCAGGTTATATCATCCTTGGGTTTGTAAATGTCATTGATATTGGACTTTTTAATAATGGCGCGCGACAGTTCGTGTGCCGACATCTCCGGATCTTTTCCAAGCAAAGTGCTTACATATTCTTTGAGCGCTTCTTCTCCATAGCCAAAAGGCATGGTGGCTGATCCGATTCCACTCTGTGTAACCCCATCGGAAACAATGATAATCCGGTCGTTGAGTTGCAGGGTAAACTGGTAATGATGCATTTCACGAATTCGCCCGTCATTGAGTTCTATAGTAAGTTTCTCATGGTCAATGGTTACCGGTTTGCCATCTCGAAACAACATCCAGGGCGGGTTATCAAACTCGATAATGCGGGTTTCTCCTCCCGACTCAATATCGGCGATGGTGAAGGTGGCATAGCTGATCTGGCGCTGTTTGTCAACGGGCAAAGTAGACATGATGATTTTTGCCGTCCGATCAATGGGTTGCTTCTCCAGGGTGAAATTTATGGCCATGGAAGCGGTGAGGGTAGCCAGCACATTGGCCTTGACCCCGCTGCCCAACCCGTCGGAAACAGCTACAATGGTACGATCTTCTGCTTTTATCTTGCGCGAAAGGAAGGTGTCGCCACATACTTCGCAGTTATACTTGGAGAGCTGCAGGCAGTCAACATCCACATGATATTGTTTTCTATTCATCATCATTTTGGGTCAGGATTTCAAGAATAGAATTGAGACTTGTTTCCGTTTTGGAGGCATTTTCTCCCAACAGGTAGGCAATTTTCTGCACGGTGCCCAGGTTTTCGGTAATGATGGATCGGGTTCGTTTCACCACTTCATCGGTACGCACCTCGGGGTTGTAAAGGTCGCGGGCAATGGCACAAACGATCTTATGGGTCTGCACGCTGAACACCGATACTTTCAGCAAACGGTTTTTAAGTTTGAACTCTTTGTCCAGCAAATCTTTGCCTGAAGTGAGCACCTGTTCGAAAAGTCTGTGGAAGGGGACCAGCTTCTTTACATCAGCAGCGGGCAAACCGGGATTCACCTCATAAATCATCTGAACTTCCTCTCCCAGCATACGGGCCATATTGATGTTGCACTCAATAACCTTAAGGTTTTCATCCACTATCATTACCCCGCTGGGCATTCGTTGCAAGAGCACAGAAGCTTTGTCGTGGGCCACACGGCGCATGTATGAAACACACATGTTGCGCTCGGCTTTTCCTTCCAGCATGGCTACGGCAAATTCCTGGCAGCTTTCGTAACCGCAACCTCCGCAGTTGAGTTCATCTTTGCTGGTTTGCTTGCCAACCGCGCGTAGCGACTCCATGATATCGGCAGCGGCATATTTCTTTTCTGCACATGGATTTTTGAGTGCTTCATAGGTGGTGTCGATACTGACCGAATGCACCAGTTCTTTTCCTTCACCAATGGATTGTATTTTTCCCGCTGATGCATCCAGCACATTGCTGTAACGAAATCCCATAGAAGACTTATCGGGCATAGCAGGACCATTGATGCACCCTCCCGGGCAACTCAGCAGTTCAATAAAAATTCTTTTGTTGGGTTTCCAGTCATCCAACTTGTTGAGCACCCCTTCCATGGCTTCTAAACCGGAAAAAGACATAAATTGCAACGCATTTTCACTTTTACCGTTGTTAAGACCGGCAATCATCCCTCCTTCAACCGGGTATAAAGAGCCGGAAACGGCCTCCACCGGCTCAAAGCAGGCATCCTCCGGTTCAGGATTAAACCACTGTTCTTCCATCCAGTGACTCAGTTCACAAAAGGTTATGGCTGCCGAGAGGGTTTTACGTTGACTGTCAGCCTCTCTCTTCTTGGCAATGCATGGGCCGGCAAAGACCACGTCCACATCCGGGCCATAATAGCTTTTCAGGTAGCGGGCATGAGCTATAAGAGGCGAGAATACATTGGAAATGTAGGGGGTGTATTCTTGTCTGTGCCTTCTGATATATTCCACCACTGTAGGGCAAGCTGAGGATAAGCTGATACCCGGGCCGGCAGCCAGCAGTTCGCTGCGCAAATGCCGGTTGACCAGTTCAGCTCCCAGAGCAGTTTCTGAAACCGCATAGAAACCCATCTGTTTCAACTGGGAAATCATGGTCTGGGCAGATACCCCCGGAAAAGAACTCACCCATGAAGGAGCCAGCGACAATATCACCTTTTTTCCCTTTGCAAGCAAATGTTTGATAACTTCTATATCGGAGCGGACTTTCTTGGCTCCCACAGGACAGACTTCCACACAGTTACCGCAGGCAATGCACAGTTCATCAATCACCGAGGCGCAGTTGTTGGAAATGCGTATGGCTTTCACCGGGCAATGCCTTACACATTTGTAGCAATCCTGGCAGTTATTATCTTCAGTATAAATGGGCTGATTGGCGTTCATCTCTGGATTTTTTTCAGGTTAAACCTCTAAGTGTAAAGAACTTTTGAATGCAGTGTACAGCAAACCTGCAGGAAGTATGATTTACTGCATCGTCTCAGGCTGCATATTGAGCAACTGATCCAGCAGCGGGGTGATATTGGAAGGAGTTATGGTTTCATATTTGGTTCCATTAATCCACACCACAGGTCCTTTGTTACAAGACTGCGAACAAAGCTGTCCTTTAAAAAGAATCTTTTCTTCAAGCTTGTGATTGTGCAGGTATTTCTTGATTACTTCCAATGTGTCTCTGTTGCCCCTTGAAAAACAGGAGCTTCCCAGACAGATAACAATTTGCATTTTTTCTTCGGCCATATCTTATTGTTTTTTTAAATGAATATCCCGTGTAAGGAGAAACAGAAAGCAGTGTTGTTAATTTGTTAACAATTCTACCCGCCTTTATCCACAATGCATGCCAATGAACCTTTTTGTCTGGCATACAGAATCTTATGGTTTTAACCTAAGGCACAGACCCATTTGGGGTGTCCTAAATTGAAACATTGAACGGAATGAGGGTGTACTGAATTAAGACGGTGTCATGAATAATGACAAGGGGGAAAAGAATATTCACATATTTACCTTTGATGAAGCAACCATGATTAAATTGTTGAACCCTTTTCAGGGTTCTTGTTTCATGATTCCTCTTTCTCCGTTGGTTAGCACCTACGGTTATTATTGTTGAACCTGACGGGTTCCGTTTTCA
>CAZBGI010000007.1:8784-36089 GCA_964491395.1 uncultured Bacteroidales bacterium
ATAGCCGCGGATGAAACCCGTGGGAATGGAAAGTCACGGTTTTCTGCAACCCTGAAAAGGGTTGAATTTATTACTAAAGTGTAATCCCGTATTGTTTGGCCTTGAGGTAGAGGGTATTGCGGCCTATGCCGAGCATTTTGGCCACCTGTGTTTTGTTGCCATTGAGTTGGCGAAGTGCATCCTGAATAACCTGCTTTTCGATATCGGCCAAAGTGCGAATTTGTGCACTCGCCAGAGAAGTGTTATCGCCAAAGGCGGGTCGTTTTTGCGGATTGAGATATTTTTGCCGGAAAGCTTCTTCATCTTCCACATCGAGCATGATGGCGCCATCGAGGTTTACAGTTTTCTCTATAAAGTTCTCCAGTTCGCGCACATTGCCAGGCCATTCATAGCGCATCAGCAACTCATATACGTCCTTATCCAGTTCAGGAATGTTTTTCTTGAGCTTGAAAGCTTTGGTACGCAGGAAGTATTCAATCAGGGTACGGATATCATCTCCTCTTTCTCTCAAAGGAGGTATCCTGAGAGGAATAACACTTAAGCGGTAATAGAGATCAAGGCGGAATTTCTTTTCATCCACCAACTCCTTAAGATCTTTATTGGTTGCAGCGATAATGCGCACATCCACCGGGATGGTTTTGCTTCCTCCCACCCGGGTTATCACTCCCTCTTGCAGGGCTCTGAGCAGTTTCACCTGCATATCGGGAGGCATCTCTCCCACTTCATCCAGGAAGAGTGTCCCGCCATTGGCCAGTTCGAATTTCCCCGGTTTGCCTCCTTTGCGAGCCCCGGTAAAGGCACCATCATCATACCCAAAGAGTTCACTTTCAAATAGCTGTTCGGGAATAGCACCGCAGTTTACGTCCACAAACCCCGCATCGCATCGCGAGCTGGCATTATGAATAGACTGGGCAAAGACTTCCTTTCCTGTTCCACTTTCCCCATTGATAAGAATCGTGGAAGGACTGTCGGATACCTTTTCTGAGAACTCTATCAACCGACGCATATTCGCACTTGAGCCAATTATATCGCTGAAAGTATAATGGGCTTTCATCCCGGTATATTTGTTTACTATGTTGTACACCCTTTTCATATCGCGAAAAGTGAGCACGACCCCATTAAATTGATTGTCTTCCGTGAGAATGGGCATCGCACTCATGACAAAATTGCCACTTTTAGGGATGCCATGCACCATTACCTCTTCATCCAACAACTTATCGCCCGATTGTACTGTGCTGCGTATTTCCTCCCATTGGCTCAAATAGGTGCTGATGTGTCGTCCGTAGAGTTCAGATCGGCTGACATCGAAAATTTTGACAGCCGTTTTATTCACCCGGTTAATGTATCCTAAAGGATTGAGGGTAAAAGTGGCATAAGAAAGATTATCGATTACGGCGTCGAGAAATCCGGATGTCTCGCTGAGATCCTTGTGCAATTTATGGTTGCGGAATTGTTGCTCGATGGAATTTACCGTGGCCACGACAAGTCCCAGCGTGTGAGGATGCACCTGATCTTTCTTGCCCATGAGGTTGAGTGCGCCGATAATTTCATCCTCCTCATTGTGAATGGGGCACGAAGAGCATGTCCAGCGGTGATAGGCATTGATAAAATGCTCCTGGGCGGTAAGCTGAATAGGACGATCCTCATCAATGGCCAGTCCCATGGCATTGGTACCCACACTTTCTTCATTCATGTAGGCCCCCGGAATCATGTCAAACACACTGGCATCGCGCATGGTTTCAGCATCTCCGGTCAGCTCCAGAATACACCCCTGGTTGTCGGTAAGCGTGATGACAAAACCGGACCCTTTTACCAGGGTATAAAGGTTTTTGATGAAAGGCAACGAAGTCTCAATAAGATACTGGTTCTTTTCCAGAAGAATTTCAAGCTCTCCCCCCCGGAGGATTTTACGCGGAAACATATGGTCTTCATCCAGACCATTCATGATACTGCGTGCATGGGATTTTTGGATTACATCGTGCTTCATGGAAAATTCCTTTCATTCTTTTTCACCAGCGCATTGCCTGGCTGCGGACTCAAGCTAAACGGACAGGAATACCGTACTTTCCACCGGTTAATCAACTTGCTCCTATTCGTTTAGGCTGCAAAGGTACAAAAAAATTTCAAGTTGTGAAAATGTTAACAATAGGATTTCAGCTCCATGCTCCCAAACATTCACAAGCAAAAGGGAAAGAGGCAACAGCGTTATCAACAACCCTGAAAAAACAAAGCCCGATGCACAATGCACCGGGCTTCCCACACATATTGACAACAAGGGTCAATTTTTCAATCTGTCATTGAGTTGCTTGATAATCTGGCGTGCATCACCCACAATTCCCAAATCGGCGACCTGAAAAATGGGCGCGAATTTATCTTTGTTGATGGCCACGATATAACCGGATTCTTCCATTCCGGCAAGGTGTTGTATGGCACCTGAGATACCAGCTGCAAAATAGAGGTCGGGGCGCACGGTTTTGCCGGTTTGTCCTACCTGCTGCTCATGACCTGCCAAACCACAATCGACCACAGCTCTTGATGCTGATACCTGCGCGTCAAGAGTTTCTGCCAGCTCTTTCACCAACTTCAACCCATCGCAACATCCTACGCCTCTACCAGCGGAAATCAGGATTTTAGCTTCGCTGATATCAATTTTATTGCTCTTCTCTTTTACACTTTTCACCAGTTTCACCTTGAATTTTTGCGCGTCAAAGGGTACATCTGTCATGATGATTTCTCCCTGACGCTGGGCATCCGCTTCAAGGGTTTGCATCACTCCGGGGCGCACCGTGCTCATCTGGGGGCGGTGCTCTTTACATACGATGGTGGCCATAAGGTTGCCCCCAAAAGCAGGTCGGGTCATAAGCAGGTGCTTGTCTTCACCGATTTCCAGTTTGGTGCAGTCGGCAGTAAGGCCGGAAGCCACCCGTGCAGAAACCCGGGGACCCAGGTCGCGTCCGGTGGTAGTGGCTCCAATGAGCAGTATATCGGGTTTATGCTGGTCAATAATATGGCACATGGCCTGTGTATAGGGTTCGGTGAGGTAGTTTTCCAGTTCGGGCGCATCGGCACAGATTACTACATCTGCACCATGCTCAATGAGCAATTGTGCCTGTCCGGCAATATCATGCCCCAGCAATATGGCATACACCTTCTCGTTGAGATCGGCTGCCAGATCCCTGGCTTTGCCAATTAGCTCGAGCGCTACCTTTTGAATTTCTCCGTTGCGTTGTTCGGCGAAAACATAAACGCCTTTATATAATGAGTTTTCCATGGGTCAAAATGAGTTTTAAATAATGAATTTTTCTTTCAGCTTGCTGATGATGGTGCCCACTGCTTCATCTGTTTCCAGCTCATAAAGTTCACCGGCAGCTTTCACGCCGCGGCTAAAAGCCTTGTGCACCTTGGTAGGAGATCCTTTCAGCCCCAGCACTTCTTCTTTCACTTCTATCTCATTGAATCCCCACACTTTTACTTCTTTGGCATAAGCTTCCATGATTCCTTTCACGGTCATATACCGTGCAGGATAAGCATCAGACAAAACAGTAACCAGGCAGGGAGCTTCTGTTTCCAGGATTTCATAACCGTCCTCTACAGTTCTTTCGATGGTGAAAGTTCCTTTGCCGTCGTAATCAAGTTTGCGCAGATAAGAAACCTGGGCAATATCAAGATGCTCGGCAATCTGGGGGCCTACCTGTGCTGTATCACCATCGATGGCCTGGCGACCGGTAATGATAAGATCGTAGGGAAGGTTCCTCAAGGCTCCGGCCAAAGCATGAGAGGTGGCCAGGGTGTCGGCGCCGGCAAATTTACGGTCGGTGAGGTGTATGGCATCATCTACTCCCATGGCCAGAGCTTCGCGCAACGCATTGTCGGCTTGAGGTGGACCCATGGTAATGACGGTAACGTGTGCACCATACTGATCTTTCATGCGCAAAGCCAACTCCAGTCCGGCTTTGTCGTCGGGGTTGATAATGCTGGGAACCCCATCCCTGATAAGTGTACCTGTAACAGGATTGATTTTGATTTCTGTAGTATCAGGCACTTGTTTTATGCAAACTACTATGTTCATGTCTTATTTTTTTGCGCAAGGCCATTATTTTCAAAGGAAAATTCAGATGACTCCTGCAATATTTTTTAGTTCAATTGTTTAACTATCGTTATAAGAATCTATGCTTTTCAGAAACTTGATCGCATAAGGATTTCTGCTCCACTCCGGATAGCTGATGCTTTTATTTGAGCAGGTTAGCAGCAATCACCATTTTTTGTACTTCAGAAGTACCTTCGTAAATCTCGGTAATTTTGGCATCGCGCAGCATTCTTTCCACCGGATATTCGCGAGTGTAACCGTATCCACCATGCAACTGAATGGCTTTGCTGGTCACATCCATAGCAACCTCAGCAGCATAAAGCTTGGCCATGGCGGCATCAGCAGAAAACTTCTCTCCCTGGTCTTTCTTGAAAGCAGCTGAACGCACCAGCATTCTTGCAGCACTGATACGGGTTTGCATATCAGCAATCTGGAACTGGGTATTCTGGAAAGCTGAAAGGGGCTTGCCAAACTGTTTGCGCTCCTTGATGTATTTCACGGTTTCGTTCAATGCCCCCTGGGCAATACCCAGTGCCTGGGCTGCGATACCGATACGTCCGCCATCAAGGGTCTTCATGGCAATGCCAAATCCCTTTCCTACCTTGCCCAGCATATTTTCTTTAGGGATAACACAGTTTTCAAAAATCAATTCGGATGTTGCGCTTCCGCGTATCCCCAATTTTTTTTCTTTCTTGCCAAAGGTGAATCCGGGAGTGCCTTTTTCGATGATAAATGCAGTAATCCCTTTTACCCCCTGCGATTTATCGGTCATGGCAAAAATGATATACACCTGGGCATATTCAGCATTGGTGATGAATATCTTGGAACCATTGATGATGTAATTGTCTCCGTCCGCTACTGCAGTGGTTTGCTGGGCAGAGGCATCGGTACCTGCGTTAGGTTCGGTAAGTCCGAAAGCTCCCAGCCATTCCCCGGATGAGAGGCGGGGCAGGTATTTCTTTTTTTGTTCGGGGGTGCCGTTTTCCAGGATAGGGGCAATACACAAAGAAGTGTGGGCAGAAACAACAACGCCGGTGGTGGCGCAGGCTGTTGACAACTCTTCCACCGCCTGAGCATACATCACATTATTACCGCCGGCACCGCCCAGTTCGGCAGGTACAGGAATACCCAGCAATCCCACACGGGCCATTTTTTCAACCGTTTCTTCAGGGAAACGTTCCTGATCGTCTATTTCAGCAGCCAGGGGTTTTACTTCTTTCTCTGTGAAACCTTTGACCATTTGCTCAAACAGGGTTTGTTCTTTTGTTAAATGAAAGTTCATGATTTCTTGTTGTTACGTGTGTGTGTCACTAAAAAATAAGGTGCAAAAATAAAACATTTGGGTATTCCATGCCGGACCCAAAGTTAGAATCGGTCCGGACATGGAAAACTATTAGCTCCAGATAACATCATCGGAGGGAACTTCAACATTGGGCGACAAAGAAGCAACCCGGGTGATGTTGAGCAGGTGCTTATAGGTGAAGTTCTCGGAGATGGAGTTGTTGCCCCATGTTCCGCAGCCCAAAGTATTGGTAAACGGAAGGCCGTTCTGAATATTGCCTCCGGCTGTTGTAGCACAAGGTGCGTTTACAATAAAACGGGAAACGGAAATACTGCTTCCGGCTCTGAGGATATTCTCCTGGTTGTTGGAGTGGATGCCGGCTGTATGGCCGTTGCCTTCCATCTGCAGGTTGATCTTCGCAATGGAAATGGCTTCATCGATGGTTTGGTAGGGGAAGGCCGCCAGCACGGGGCACATTTTCTCTTTGCATACAATGTCGTCGGGGCCGATACCGTGCGCGTTTACCACAAGAACCCTGGTAGTTGCAGGAACCTCAATTCCGGCCATCTGGGCAATTTGTACGGCCGATTTTCCAACGGCTTCTCTTCTCAGGTGTCCGTCTTCAAAAATAACATTCACCAAGTCGGCTTTGCGGGTGTCGTCCACAAGGAAAGCACCATTCTTTTCAAAGGCAGCCATCACCGCATCGCGGTCTTCTTTATGATAGATAAAGCTTTGCTCTCCGGAGCAGATAATGCCATTGTCGAAAACACGTCCGGTAATGATTTTGCGGGCAGCATCTTCAAAGTCAATTTCCCTGTCGAGAATCACCTGCACGTTTCCGGCTCCCACACCATAGGACGGCTTTCCTGAGGAATAGGCAGATTTTACCATGTTCATACCTCCGGTAGCCACTACCACGTCGCAGTTTTCCATCAGCTCACGGGTTAGCTCCACGGAAGGCTCTTCAATTACCTGCACCAGGCCTTCGGGAACATTGTATCTGGCAATGGCTTCGTTGATCATTTTTACGGTGAGGGAAGAACATTTTTTCGCTTTGGGGTGAGGAGCAATGATGATGGCATTTTTGGTTTTCAGCGCAAACATGATTTTCGACATGGGCGTTACCACGGGGTTGGTCATGGGAGTGATGCCTGCCACCACACCAATAGGTTTGGCAATTTCCATGAGATTGGTAACGGGGTCATGACTGATTACTCCCATAGAAGGTTTGTTCCGCAAATCAAACCATACTCCTTTAGATTTTCCCTTGCATTTGGCTACCTTGTCTTCGTAGACCCCCATCTCGGTTTCATCCACTGCCAAACGTGCGAGTGTTTCAGCATTGTCATATACCGTGCGGGCTACAGTTTTTACGATGGCATCCACCTGGCACTGGTTAAAGTTTACTTCGAATTGGATCTGGGCTACCCTGGCCCGCATCATTAAGTCGGCTATATTCATGGCGTTATATTTAATGTTTTACAATATTTGTTAGTATAGGGATTGAAAAATGGCTGTAATTTCTTCTTTGGTCAATTCTTCATAGTTGTTAGCCAGTAGCCGGCCTTGTTTTTGCAGCACACCCTCAGCAAACTCTCCGCATTCTTTTTCTTTCATGCCGTAGGCACGAAGTTTCTTTTTAGAAAGCAATTTACCCAACAGAGCGTCCAGCGCACAATACACCTGACTGGCAGGCACTTCCAGAATACGGGCCATAAATTCATTGAGTTCACAAATGACTCCATCCGGGTTTTTCTCCTGGTATTTTTCAAAAACAGCCGTAAAAAACTGATAATTGGCTTCACCATGTGCAACATGGTAAGTACCTCCCAGCGGATAAGAAAGCGCGTGCACCGCTCCCACCCCAGCATTGCCAAAGGCGATACCGGCAAAGTTGCTCGCAATCAGCATATCTTCCAATCGCTCCAGCCGGTATGCTTCGCCGTTTTGGGCAATTTTTTTAAAGACATCCAGGATAATTTCGATGGCAGCCTTGCTGTAAATGCGGGTATAGATGTTGGCTTTAGGCGAAACATAACTCTCAACAGCGTGAATAAGTGCATCAATGGCGCTGGCCGCATAAAATTTGAAAGGAAGTCCTTTGAGAAACTCGGGTATGATTATCGCATGGTCAGGCAAAAGGGCTTCATCGGCCAGGCCCATTTTGGTCTGCTTGCTTTTAAGTTCGGCGATGGTAATCTGGGTTACTTCACTGCCAGTGCCGCAGGTAGTAGGGATGACCACCAGTTGTTTTTCCTTTTCCAGGGGAATGGTTCTTTCAAAAGCATCCACTACATTGTTAAGGCCTTTCAGCACAAACAATTTAGCGATATCGATGACAGTACCTCCGCCAATGGCAATCACACGCTCAAAGCTGATCTTATTCACATCAGCCAGGATGGCGTTCATCATTTCGTCGGAAGGTTCTCCCTGCCCGTATTGCTCCTGGAAGATGAAATGACAAGGCAGTTCAAGCCCCTTCATAAAGGGTTCAGCCAGAAATTCATTGGTAATGATCAGGTCTTTCTCCGACAGGGCAAATTCGGTTGCGAACCGGGAAAAAGTATCGAACCTGCTGATTTGGGTTTTTAGCTTAAAAAGTTGCATTGCTGAGTTCCTCCTTTTTGATAAGATGATTTTTTACATGAAATCTTTTTTCTGTGGCTTCGGCCAGTTCTTCCCTGAAGTTGGGGTGGGCAATTTCAATAAGGCTTTCTGCTCTTTGTTTCAGGGTTTTGCCCCACAACTGCGCGATTCCGAATTCGGTTACCACGTATCTTACATCGTTGCGTGAAGTGGTAACCGCAGCACCCTGCCCCAGGAAAGGGACAATCCGTGAAACTTTTCCCCCGGCAGCCGTAGAAGGCATGGCCATCACGGATAATCCATCACGTGCCATACACGCCCCTCTCACATAATCCACCTGTCCTCCTACTCCACTGATTTGTTTGGGCCCAATGGATTCGGATACCACCTGTCCCATCAGGTCTATCTCCACGCAGGAATTGATAGAAACCATTTTATAATTGCGGGAAATGATATAGGGATCATTGACGTAATCGGCCGGATACATGATAACGTCGGAATTGTTATTGACAAAATCATACAACCGGCGGCTACCCATCAAAAAAGTGGCCACCAGCTTGCCTTTGTGCAGGGTCTTCTTTTCTCCGGTTATTACCCCTTTTTCAACCAGGTCCACCACACCGTCAGAGAACATTTCGGTGTGAATCCCCAGTTGTTTTTTATTGCCGAGTGATTTGAGCACAGCATCAGGAATAGAGCCTATGCCCAGCTGAAGAGTAGAACCATCTTCTACCAGGCTGGCGCAATGGCGCCCAATGGCGAGTTCTGTTTCTCCAATGCGTGCGGCAGGCAATTCATATAACGGGTTGGAGGTTTCAATGATAAAGTCGATGTCAGATACATGCATAAGGTTATCTCCTCCAATGAAGGGCATCTGATCATTGATTTCTGCAATGACAATTTTGGCCACATGGGCTGCGGGTTTGGTATAATCGGTAGAAACGCCGAAACTGCAGAAACCTTCCATGTTGGGAAGAGAAAGCTGCACAATGGCCACATCAGGGTGCAAAACTCCCCGGGTAAAAAGACTGGGAATTTCATGGAAAAAACATGGGGTGTAATCAGCCCGGTTTTCCTCAATGGCATTGCGGGCATTGCCCCCTACAAATATAGCATTGTGGCGGAAGTGGCCCTGCATTTCCGGAAACATGTATGCTCCTTCGCCCAGGCAATACATATGGGCGATTTCTACATCATGATAGTTGTCTTTATTTGCCACCAATGCCTGAACGGTATCAACCGGCACAGCAGCAGCATGCCCCAGCACCACGCGATCATGGCTTTTGATAGCCCGGATAGCTTGTTCCGGTGTGCTGAGTTTGGTTTTATATAAATCTCTCCAGTTCATATGACAGTATTTTTTAAAACATTCAAAATGTACCCCGGGAGGGGAAGCAGGCTTTCCGAATGGCAAAAGAAAACCTGCTTCCTGATGATTGGTATAAAAAATGGGGATTGCAATTTATTTGGTCTCCTCTTGCGGTTTTATGCGGGCCAGATTGCGGGCAAAACTTTTTTTCTCTTCCATGTTGCACTGGCGGGAAATCATGATTCGCTGAGCCTGTGGTGAACCGGCACCATGCATGGATTCTGTTCTGTATCCCACAGCCGCCGTTCCCAGGGTAATATTCTCGATGAGTCGCAAAACCCTCATACGGTCTTCGGTCTTTACACTGTTTACCCCTTTGAGGTATTTGTCGATGTAAGGGCCGATTTTTTCATCCTTGTAGTCTGCTTCTGAGGGCATGGTAACCATAACACCACCGGCAATATCTTCAGCTAAGCGGGAGATTTCATAAGGGAATCGGGTGATGTTTTGCTTGCAAACATTGGCCAGTAAGAGATCAATTTCATAGTTTCCTGCTTTGGTAACCTTTCCTTCACATGAACATGCAATACCGCACGAGTAAAGGGTTTCGTTGAGGTGGGCCATTTCGATGAGCTTGTCTTTGATATGCGAAGCTTTGGCCGCTCCGTTATAGTCGGCTGCCAGGGCGGAGGCACCAATCAGCACGTCACCCACCCCCACCTTACAGCCGCCATACGATTGCCGGTGATAACCAGCAAATCTTTCTACCATCATACCGGCAAAATCATATTCTTTGCACAAAAACACTCTTTCCCAGGGCACCAAAACATCTTCAAAAATCACCAATGCTTCGTGTCCGCCAAATTCTGCATTTCCCAGGTCAATATCTGCACCTGGTTCCATTTTACGGGTGTCGCACGACTGGCGACCGTAAATCATAAATACCCCTTCTGCATCAGAAGGAATGGCAAAAGCCACTGCATAATCTTTATCTGCTTCTTTCATGGCTATGGTAGGCATGATAAGATGTTCGTGTGAGTTTACGGCTCCGGTCTGGTGGGCTTTGGCACCCCGTACCACAATGCCGTCTTTTCGTTCCTCAACGATATGCACATACATATCAGGATCGGCTTGCTGCGAAGGGGACAGACCCCGATCACCTTTGGGGTCGGTCATGGCACCATCCACAGTAAGGTCGTTTTCCTGCACAAATTTCATGTACTCCACAAAACGCTCATGATATTGCGTATTGTATTTCTGGTCTATTTCATAAGTCGTGGAATACAATGCATTAAAGGCATCCATGCCCACGCAGCGCTGAAAGCATGCACCGGTTTTCTGTCCCAGCAGGCGCTGCATCTTCACTTTTTTTATCAGATCATCGGTGCTTTGGTGCAAGTGGCAAAAACGGTTAACGGTTTTCCCGGTAAGATGCGAAGTAGCTGTCATGATATCCTTGTACTCTTCCATTTCGGCAAGTTTGTAGGTCATGGCAACCGAATTCATGGAAGGGCGAATCATGGGGTGGTCTACCGGATTTTCAACAAGTTCACCAAAAAGATACACTTTCAGGTTCATTTTGCGTAAGCTTTCTATATATTGTTCGCTGGTCATAATTTGGAATTTTAGGGTGATGCTAAACTCAGTTGTTACAAGCTTAACAACAGGTGTTCCAAAACCCACTATCGCTTGATTTTATGATTGTTATGGCATTTGCAGCTAATTCAACCTGCATTTTACCCCAGCTCACTCGTTCCGTTTTATGACACCCTCTCAAAATGCCTGACCTATTTTAGGACAACTGTCATCTTTTTGATCAATACAGGCATTTCTGGCAATAAAATCAGGGAAAAATTTTTGTATAAAAAATCCTGTGGGTCTATGTGTAAAAATAATCTACTCCTTAAAAACATAGCATTTTGTGTTCGTCTTTTTTATTTAAAAAGACTGCCCGGTTTTTTTTTTGACTATGTGTTTTAAAAATAATTCCAAAAAGTAAACAAGCTATAAAGGTCATCTGCTTTCTTCCATAAACATCCCCTTAACCGATGTTCCTGTGTGTTTTCTTAAAAAACACCACACAGACTATTAAAACATTACAGGCAAGCATAAATTCCCGGTTACACTATACAATCACAATACTTTGGCGCGCAACGGCAGGAGCATGAAACATTTCCAATGCTCCACTACGAATACTGGAAGGGTTTTTGGCCGCGGAACGCATGCCCGTTTGTCCTTTGTTGTATTCTGAAAAACTCCCGCGAAGAAATCAAGGCATCTTCGGTGATGGAATGCATTTCCTTTACTATGTATCTTCTTTCCGGAATTCAGAATTGTGCTCCCACGTGTCCACTTCGTACCCTTTGAAATAAAAAAGTTGCTCACATTCTGCCGAAGAAGTCCGTTGACAGGCAATACTCCAATTCCACCTGTTACGGAAAACTTTTTGAATTATTGTCTTTTATGCGCATATCCCTGACGAGATCCAAACCTGCACTTCAATTCTTATACAATTGATTTTATGGCACTTACAAATCGGAATTACATGCAAAGACAAGAGGCAAAACCCAACATGGTGCGCCACAAAATAAAAATGCCCGATTACGGACACTGGATTTTTCAGGGTTTCGCTGATTTTTGTTTGTTAAGTTTAGGCGTTATACGTAAAGCAGGGAGAATTTTTTTAACTAATTTAGCAACCTTATTGAATGCTCTTAGGTATAATTAAAATAAAACGCTTTTCTTATGAAGCTAAATGTAGGATTTATCAAATCGGTGTTGAATGTTTACGATGAGATGTCGGAGAACGGTATTAATATCGTATACCTGGGCGAGTTTCATCACCAGATTACCAAAATGTTTACCTCCATGGCCGAGGAAGACATGGACAGAAAAGATGAGGAAAAATCCATCATCAGAAAGGTTTATGCAGTGATGGTAGAGACATTGCAGAATATGGCCAAGCACTCAGACGAGATAACCGATAAGTACAACATAGGCAAGGGTTTGTTTATGATTGGCAAAAAAGACGGTACCTATTATATTATCACTTCCAACAAGGTTACCAATGAAAAGAAACTGGATCTTGAAAAAGCTATTAAGCAGGTAAACAGTGCCAGCAAGGAAGAGCTGAAAGAAATGTATCGCAAACAGATTACCCAAGGCTCATTATCTGAAAAAGGAGGTGCAGGTTTAGGACTCATAGAAATTGCACGTAAAACACGCAACAAACTTGTTTACCAGTTTCTTCCCTTTGATGATTCTACCCAGTTTTTCTTGCTGAAAGTTGAAATCAACGCAAGAAAGATTGCAGATTAAGCCCGTAAGCCAACCTGCCCAACCGGGTAGTACTTTGTTTTTACAATTGCATTCTCTATCTTTATGCCATACGCTTTTATGGTAGAATGGTATGCCTTCTGATATTCTGAAAACCCCTATAGAGTTTCTTAAAGGAGTAGGTCCTCAAAAAGCTGAATTACTAAAAAAAGAAGTTCAGCTTTTTACCTTTGAGGACTTACTCTATTTTTATCCCTTCCGTTATATTGATAAAAGCAGATTTTATAAAATACGGGAAATTACCGAGGACATGCCTTATGTGCAGATACGCGGTTATATAAGCCAGGTTCAGCTTCATGGTCAGAAGCGCACTACACGAATGACCGCTGTCCTTACTGACGATCAGGGGAGTTCTGTTGAATTGATTTGGTTTAATGGTTTCAAGTTCCTGAAAAATTTATTTGTCTCCGGACAGGAGTACATTGTTTTTGGCAAACCTACCCGCTTTGGACGCAAATATAACATTGCCCATCCGGAGGTGGAAGCAGTAAGCCCTGCAGCCATTACACAGCAGTCGAGCATGCATCCGGTTTATCCCTCCACCGAAAAGTTAAAATCAAGGGCATTGGATAGCAAGGGAATCAGCCGTTTGCTGACCACCCTGCTCCCGCAGGTAAAAAACTATATCAACGAGACCCTGCCTGAACACCTGCGTGAAGAATTGAAATTACCACCTCTGCGACAGTCTCTAATCAATGTGCACTTCCCGGAAACTCCTCATTTGCTGGCAAGAGCCCGGGCAAGGCTTAAATTTGAAGAGTTGTTTTATATCCAGCTGGCTTTGCTTCGGCTCAAGCACATGCGGGTATCCGAATCCAGGGGACAAATCTTCAAAGTGGTGGGAGAACACTTCAACGAGTTTTACCACCAACATCTGCGTTTTGAACTCACGGGGGCTCAAAAACGCGTAATCAAAGAAATCAGGTCCAACACATTAAGCGGGAAACAAATGAACCGCCTGCTGCAGGGAGATGTGGGAAGCGGCAAAACCATTGTGGCACTCATGACCATGCTCATTGCCATCGACAATGGTTTTCAGGCCTGTCTGATGGCACCCACCGAAGTCCTGGCCAATCAGCATTTTGAATCATTGAGCCTTATGCTCGAAGGAATGAACCTGAAAATTGATCTCCTCACAGGCTCTACCCGAAAGGCCAGAAGAAAAAAGATCCACGAAGAATTGCTGGAGGGCAGTTTGCACATCCTCATTGGCACCCATGCACTGATTGAGGATGTCGTTGTTTTCAAAAACCTGGGCATGGTGGTTATCGACGAGCAACATCGCTTCGGAGTGGCACAGCGGGCCAAACTATGGAAGAAAAACCAAATATCGCCCCACGTGCTGGTAATGACAGCAACCCCCATTCCCCGCACCCTGGCCATGACTTTATATGGAGATTTGGATATTTCTGTTATTGATGAACTGCCTCCGGGGCGAAAACCAATTAAAACGTTGCACCAATACGATAGCAACCGTCTGAAAGTTTTTGGTTTCATGCGCGAACAGATAAAACAAGGGAGACAGATTTACGTGGTGTACCCCCTCATCCAGGAATCGGAAACCCTTGACCTGAAGGATTTGCAGGATGGTTATGAAAGTATCATGAGGGAATTTCCCCTGCCTGAATACGCGGTGAGCATTGTACACGGCAGGATGAAACCAGCCGATAAGGATTATGAGATGCAGCGTTTTGTGAAAGGAGAAACACAGATTATGGTAGCTACTACAGTGATTGAGGTGGGCATCAATGTACCCAATGCCAGCGTGATGGTCATTGAGAGTGCCCAGCGCTTTGGTTTATCTCAGCTCCACCAGTTGCGCGGACGTGTAGGTCGTGGTGCTGACCAATCGTGGTGTATTCTGATGACAGATTATAAACTATCCTCCGATGCCCGAAAAAGAATGGAAACTATGGTGAGCACCAATGATGGGTTTGTGATTGCTGAAACAGACATGAAACTGAGAGGCCCCGGCGATATTCATGGCACACAGCAAAGCGGACTTTTGGATTTAAAAATTGCCAGCATTACCAAAGACGAGAAAATTTTAAAATATGCCCGTATGAAAGCGGAAGAAATTCTGGAAAAAGATCCTGACCTGAATCTTCCTCAAAACCAGATTCTCGCACGCACCTTACAACAAAAAGAAAAAGGAAGCAGCATAACCTGGAGCAAGATCAGTTAGTCTCTGTTTTTGACCAGGTTCAAAAAAAAACCGCTGAGGATTGTCCACAGCGGCTTTTTTTTTATACTATTTCTGCTTAGTTAAGGACGAAACGGATAGGCAGGTTAAACTGTACCCTAACAGCCTGACCTCTCTGACGCCCCGGAGTCCATTTGGGCATGGTTTGTACAACTCTGACAGCCTCTTCATCAAGACCTCCTCCCACACCTCTGAGAACTCTCACGTCGGTGATGTTTCCATCGCGCTCAACCACGAAGGTAACAAATACAGTACCCTGGATTCCTGCTTCACGAGCCATGGTGGGATACTTCAGGTTATCTTGCAGAAACTGCATCAAAGCGGCTTGTCCACCGGGAAATTCGGGTTCATCTTCCACAATGGTAAAGATTTCCTCCTCTTCGACCTCTTCCTCTTCTACCACAATGGGCGTAAATTCCTCTACCTCTGTAAAAACATCGGCCTCGGTATCAATGGTAAATTCTTCCTCAATTTCCACATCGTCATCTACAATGATAAGCTCTGTAGAAGGCTCCGGAGGTGGAGGGGGAGGAGGAGTTTCCTGACGGGTAATCGGAATATCTTCTTCCTCGATAATCTCAACGTCTAACTGGCCAAGATCAAGGGCCTGTCTTTCGTATTGCTTATATTCAAAAGCCATCCATACAAATACCAAAGCGATTATCATTCCTATCTGCAGGAATATCCGCTTTTTATTTTCAAGATCTGCTTTTGGTGTTTTTTTTGCTTCCATAAGGTTTATTTATATTAGTTTTTAGACAGTTGTGCGGTTCATGAAAGATGACACTTCGGGTGCGCTAATATACGAATTTTTTAACAACTCCTGAAATCAAATTTTATTTATGCATAAAAGCCGGGAGATATTGTTTTCCGTGCTTTAAAATCAATATACCCACTAAACATCCTGCAACATCAGCAATAAAATCCCAGAAATCTCCCGTCCGTTCCGCCAAAAATATGTGTTGAACAACTTCTGTCAGCATGCTATAAATAACGCCCAGAAGAAGGGTAATGGTATACACATATTTCTGACACCATCGGGCAGGCTGTTTTGAAAGGCCATAACCCAGTAAAAAAGTAAATACAGCAAAAATGCCTAGATGTACCAGTTTGTCAAAATGCGGTATGGCAAGGAACGGTGTCTTTGGGAAACTACTTCCGGGGACACTAAGTACCCATAAAATCAACAGTGACCACAATATCGCCGGAAGTAGATATCTGAATTTCATACTAAAGGTAAAGATTTTACCCTACATCTTTGAAGCCGTGCAGGCAAATCCTGATACAAAACTATCAGTTTTAAAGGATTTCCTTGTAAGCATCTGCATCCAACAATGCATCTGCTTCGCTGGGATCAGACATTTTTATCTTCACAATCCATCCCTCATTGTAAGGGTCTTTATTTACTGTCTCCGGATTGCTTTCCAGTTCTTCATTAAACTCAGTAACTTCTCCGGAAACAGGCATAAACAAGTCAGATACCGTTTTAACAGCTTCAATGGTGCCAAATGTTTCTTCTTGCTCCAGGGGCTCTCCGATGGTATTTACTTCAATATATACAATATCGCCAAGTTCATTTTGAGCGTAATCGGTAATACCAACGGTAGCAATGTCACCATCTACCTTAATCCATTCGTGATCTTTGGTGTACTTTAAGTTGTCGGGAATGTTCATGATATATATTTTTTTGTAAATATGTATTGATGTTTTCTTGGTGGGCCAAAAATACAACCTTTTTTCCAACAAAAAAACCTGTAAACTAAAAAACTCTGCAAACTTTGCGGCCTCATTTTTGCAGCATCAAAACTACTTTTACATTCAATGAAAAGAGCAAAACAATAATCATCCCGCTCCCTTTTCAGATATCCGGGGATTCTTTATCTTTACAGAAAATTGACAATTATGAGCAGACCTGTTTTATTCGCATGGGCCATCCTGTTTTTTGGCTTAACTTGCTGTAGCACAACTCAAACTACGAGCGTTGCAACGGTAGAGGAACCCATTGGTGGAGGGGATGGCCTTTTTATTAACTATCCTCCCGGGGAGGAAAATACTGAGGAGGAGAATTACGTGGAGGAAAATAATTACAGGAAGAATTATAACAACGATGACATGACACGCCCAGAAAATAATCCTCCCGGTGAGATGCTACAGGATATGAACCATTTTTCGCTGGAATTTTTCCGGCAACTCAGTGAAGAGAATCCCAACCAAAGCATGGCTTTTTCTCCTGCATCACTAAACATGGCCATGGCCATTGTTTATTCCGGTGCCAGGGAAGAAACCCAGAAACAAATGAGTAAATTACTGGGGTTTTCACTCCAATATTCGGATTTTCATCCGGCCTGGCATGCATACTTTTCCGAAATGCAGCATATCACACGGGATACCCTGGTTGATTTCAATCTGGCTAACAAAGTGTTTCTTGAGCAATCTTATGAAATTCTTACCCAATATAAAGAAGATGTAGAAACCTGGCACAATGGAGCATTTGAAAAAACTGACTTTCTCAACCATCCCCGGGAAGCAGAGCAGCATATCAATTCGTGGGTGGAAGATTTAACCCGCAACAGAATACAGGATTTGATTCCTTCCGGCACACTGTCCGACCTTACCCGGTTGGTCCTGGTCAATGCCATGTATATTAAATCGGACTGGAAACATCCCTTTAAAGAAGAAAATACCCGGGAAAAGATGTTCCGAACCCTCTCTGGGGAGGAGATTCCCAAAGATTTCATGATACAGCGGCAAAGCAACATACCCTGGTATGAGGGTGAAGATTTCACCGCTTTGGAGCTTCCCTATACTACTCCTGAATTATCGCTTATTCTTATCAAGCCCCATGATAAAACAACGGAAGACCTAACCCGTTTCATTCCGGATGTAGAAACTTATAACCAAATCATCCGTGGCCTCAGGCAGGAAGAGGTAGAGATGGAAATCCCCTCCTTTAAACTGGAAACTGCATTTACATTATCCGAACCCCTGAGAGAAGCGGGACTGGAAGAAGCATTTGACCAAAGAGCTGATTTTTCCGGAATCAGCGGAAGAAAAGATTTGCATATCAGCGATGTATTGCAGAAAGTTTTTTTTGAGATCGATGAAAAAGGATCCGAAGCTGCCGCGGCCACCGCAGTGGTTGTGGTTACCACCTCTATGCCGGTTGACCCTCCCAATTATAGTCCCAAGCAATTTGTAGCAAATCACCCCTTTATTTTTATCCTGAAGGAGAACAAGTTTAACACACCGCTTTTCACTGGTAAAATAGTAAACTAGAAAACAGGCGAATTTCCCGTTGATTGATGAGTAGCAGGAAGCAGAAGAGAACCCTCTCTTTGCCAATGCTACTCTTTTCTTTTGATAAGTTCGGGAGATGCCTCCATTTTCTTGGCCTCATTCCAGAAAACATCCATTTCTGCCAAGGTCATTTTGTGCATATCTCTGTCGGCTTCCTTTGATTTTTGCTCCAGATATTCGAAACGTCTCATAAACTTCTTGTTGGTACGCTCAAGGGCACTCTCAGGATTTACACCAATGAATCGTGCATAATTGATAAGAGAAAACAGTAAATCTCCAAATTCCTCTTCTACCTTAGCAGCAGAGCCCTTGTTTTCTACTTCATGTTTCAACTCGCTGAGTTCCTCCTGTACTTTATCCCACACCTGGTGAGGTTGCTCCCAGTCAAAACCCACCCCTTTTACTTTATCCTGAATACGGTAAGCCTTCACCATGGCTGGAAGTGAGCGCGGAACACCTGCCAGCACATTTTTACGCCCCTCTTTCATCTTAATCTTTTCCCAGTTTTCCTTTACTTCCTCATCATCGGCTACCTTAACATCTCCATAAATATGCGGATGCCGGTTGATGAGTTTTTGGTTGATCCCTTCTATCACCCCCTGGATGTCAAACGCTTTTTTTTCCTCCCCGATTTTAGCATAAAACACAATATGAAGAAGCAAATCTCCCAGTTCTTTTTTGATCTCTTCGAGGTCATTGTCCAGAATGGCATCTGCCAGTTCATACGTTTCCTCGATGGTAAGATGCCGAAGAGTTTCAAGCGTCTGTTTCTTATCCCAGGGGCATTTGGCCCTCAGTTCGTCCATGATATCCAGTAGTTCAGAAAAAGCCTGCAATCTCGAATCTGTCATATTTGTTGTTTTTTGAGGTATTCTTGGTTGTTGTCGATGAAATCAATTCGCGTTTTGATAGCCACATTCAGGAAACTACACCTGATTTTTGCCTGGATACTTTATCCTTCCGGGTAGCAGTTTGAGCAAAGCTAACTTTGATTTATCTCACAAAGGTAACAACAAATGGCCGGGGAATTCCACAATTAACTGAATCAATTTGCAAAATGACGGGTTCCAGATGGTGAATATCTGAAAACGATTTGGGGAACAGACTCCTTATTCAGATACGAGTGTAAGGGGTAGCTGAATCCAGAAGGTAGAACCTCTATGTTGTTCACTCTCGACACCAATTTTCCCTTCCATCAGGGTAACGAGTTCCCTGCAAATATACAAGCCAATGCCTGCACCATCGTATTCACGGGTATAGGACTGATCGGCCTGCGTAAACTTTTCAAACAGAACAGGAATAATTTCCCGGTCTATTCCGATACCATTATCCTTCACCTCCACCCTCACTTCCATGGTATTGTCTTTTTGGATACTTCCCCAGGCTATCAACACCACTTCACCGCCGGAGTAGGTAAATTTTATGGCATTGGCCAGTAAATTGCCTATTATCTGGCGCAGCCTGAACTCATCTCCCAAAAGCATGCCTTTGTATTGAATATGATTTTCAACCCTAAGGGTAATATGCTTTTGAATGGCTGATGCTTTAAAAATACTAATGGCTTTTTCCATCATAACCTCAATGTTGAAGGGCTTGTTGCGGATAACAATCCCCTCTGATTCGAGCCTGGAAAGTTCATGAATATTACTGATGAGTTCCAGCAAGCTATCGGACGATTCCTTTACTACTTTGAGCATTTCTTTCTGAGAGTCGTTCAGCTGGCTGTGCATGAGCATGTCGGACATCCCTATGATACCACTGAGCGGAGTACGCATCTCATGACTCATGTTATCCAAAAATAAATCCTTGGCTTGAGCAGTTCTTTGAAGGATTTCTTCTTGCTTTTTCTGTTCCTGCTTTTGTTTTTCCAGGGTAATATCCTTGGATATTCGGCAAAGAAATTTATTCTGACCGGCAGTAAAAACAAAACTGGTAAGAGAAAGGTGAAGTAGTTTGCCCGCGCTATTCCTGATGGTAATTTCCGAAACAAGCGGCTCTCTGGTATCGTTTGAACGGAAAAACCGGAAGAATCTTTCTTTAAGCTTCTGGGGTGGTTGCTGTGGATGTTGTTTTTGCAAAGCAGGATTGAACAGGATGCTTGATTCAATCTCCCAGGCGTACTTCCCCGTAACAGTTTCACTATTTAACCCGGTGATGAGTTCTGCACTGGGGTTCCATTCCGTAATGATCCCATCTTCTTTCACCACCACAATTGCATCCAGCGATTGTTCCACAAGGTTTTTAAATTTCAGCTCACTTTCGGTTAGATTTCTCTGTGCCTTTTTCAGCTCACTGATATCCTGGGCAACTCCGATAATTTTTTCATCTTTCTGCAGGGTGCCGCGGGTGTAAACAAACAAGTTTTTTTTGTGTGAAGTAACAAGTTTCAACTCAAGTTCGAGTTCATAAGCAACCTCATTTTGATGCTCAATGGCTGCCTCTATAGCCTTTGTTATTTTTGAAACTTCTTCCGCAGGGGTGTATCGGTCCAGGAATTCTTCCATAGGAATGGCAATATCCTGTTCGTCATCTTCATTGGAAATCTCAGGTTCAAGCTTCTCAAAAAGCTTCCTGCTTAAAATAAAACACCGGCTTTTAAAATCAAACCCCCAATACCAGATTTTGGCTAAACTGGCCGCATCCGACAACATTCCAGAGGTTTTGATGAGCCTGTTTCTCATGTCAAAACCATAGGAAGCATTGGAAATCATTCGCCCAAAAGCATCCAAAATATAGGCATTAATTTCAGTTCCCGGCCTTGTCAGGAAAGAGACGGTTCCGTAAAGTTTTTTACCTGCATACAGTCCACAGGAGAAAAAGCGGTCAACATTGAGAATCTTCTCAATTTTCCGGGCAACAGGCTCTGCAATCGTTCCGAAAGTGAGCTCATGAATTCCCCTGGTGTTTTCTTTTACTCTTAGTTTTATAATTTTATTATACAGTTCCCCTCCCTTTTTAAGGGGGTACTTTTTGTGTAAAGGGTGTTTTCCTATAAGTTGAGAAATAATGTTCATGTTACTTCCAAAACCTTCAGCAAAAACAGTTTGCAAATACTCCTCCTCAGGGTTGTATCTGTTAACCAACACTACTGAGTTTTCAATCAGGTCATAGGCAGTTTGTCCAATAAAATTAAACAATTCTTCCTCTGTACGAAGGGAGGCAATCAGGTCAATGGCAGCTTCATTCAAAACCTGAATTTGCTTGTTAAAATGTTTTTCTGTCTTTTCATAGTGGGCGATGGTGGTGATATCAGTGATACTCATTACAACCCAGGAAGAGTTTTTTACCGGACTGATGCTGCCGTTGAAATATTTGTCCTTCAGATGAAAAGCAAAATCCTTATTTTTTTGTTGATGGGTAGCTGAGAAGAATTCGTCCGTATTGTAACCGTTGTTGCTGAATACCTGGAAAAGAGTATTCTTCAGAGCATCGTCGGTTTTATGCAACCCCAGAAATTCCATACTTTTGGGATTGGCATATTCAAACTCTTGCAAGGCCGTGTCAAACAACAAAATCCCATAATGAAGGCTTCCATATAGTTTATCAAAAACTTCTGCAATTTCATTATCTGTTTTCCCAGAAGAGCGCAGGAAGTTCTGGTTAACCCCGGCATCTTTTTTATCATTTCCGTTGTTCAGGAGTTCAAGTTTCAGGATTAGGTTCTTCAGCAGCTCAGCAGTAATTTCCAGGAAGTCTTCAAACGCCGCGTCCCATTTGTGGCCCACATGATTGCTTAACAAAGCTACAAACCCGGTTTTGTTATCATCGAATGCTAACGCTTTCTGTATAAAAGCCTTGCAGTGGGTTACGCGAAACAGCTTGCTGTCATAGGGGTAAGTATCGGGAATGTTCAGGGTATTGCTAATCTGGAAGCAATTTCCCGGGGTACTGAATTTTCCCCAAATCTGATAATCCCTGAGATTGAGTTGCTGCAAGCTGTTGGTAACAGAAAGCAATCCTTCACGGTGCCATTCATGAGTAACTGAAAAAGTATCGGACCTGGGATCGGTAAGAAAAATCAAAGCACGATCTGCGGCAAAAACCGTGGCAATATCCCTCAGGCTGTCGGAAATAACCTTTCGTAAGCTATGGGCATCATTATTTACCAGATTGCGAGACAACCCAATAATAATGCGGTTTTTGAGTGTTTCCTTTTCCAATTTTCAAGTATTAGTTCGTTTCCCCTTTCTGAAAATCATGAATCATGCCACTTTTCCCAGGCTGTCAACTTGTGAAAGCGAATACCAGAAATAGTTTTTTCACAAACTTTGCAATTTACAAATATATACCTTTAAAGGGTCATTTTATCGGTAGTTTTCACGTGTTTTTAAGTACATATTTTACTTGTTCGTTTTCAATACAACAAGTGAACGAATCCGTACAATACCCCAGCAAAAAGCTCCTCAGCGAAAATGCATCTCCCTGTAAAACAGTCAAAAAACACTAATGGCACAAAATTCGTAATCAATAGCAAAACTATATAATCTTCACTCCCCTATTGTTATGGATAAAATAATAAAGAAAAAAAAGTGGACTCCCCGTAAAATTGGCTCTATCACAGCAGTGGGCTTACTTGTACTTTTCATTGTTTATTTGCTGTTTATACGCGATAAAAGCAGCCGTATTTACATAGAGAAAGACAAAATCAGCATTTCGGAAGTCCGGCAAGGTAGTTTTCAAGAGTTTATCCCTGTAGACGGGGTAGTTCAACCCATGGTAACGATTTACCTTGATGCAGTATTTGGGGGCCGCGTAGAAGAGATATTTATTCGCGACGGTGCCATGGTAGCAAAAGGAGAACCTATTCTGCGCCTGAGTAACGCCACCATAGAAAAAGACTACATGTTTCAGGAGAATCAAGCCCTTGAAGTACTTAATAATTACCAGAATACCCGGCTGAACCTGGAAAGAAATAAATTCACGCTTGAACGTGAAATGGCCGATCTGGAATACCGGCAGGAAATAGCAGTATCGGATTTCAACAGAAAGAAAAAGCTCTACGAAAAAAATCATATTCCTGAAGAAGAATACGAAAAGTCAGAACGCGAGTACAGGATTGCAAAAAAACGTTATGATATAGCTTACAGGGCCATGCAGCATGATTCGGTTTACACACAAACCCAGATGGTTCAGATAAGAGAATCCATTGATCGCATGCAGGACAACCTGCGGATGCTCAATGAAAACCTGAAAAATCTAACCATTACAGCTCCAATTTCAGGGCAGCTCTCCTCCTTCCACCCGGAAATCGGGGAAACCCGGCGTGCAGGCGAAAACCTGGGACAAATAGATGTTCTGGATGAATTTAAGCTCAGAGCACGCATTGATGAAAGGTACGTCAACAGGACTTTCATAGGACAGAAAGCCCAATTTGATTACGCAGGAGAGAACTATCAACTCGAAATACAAAAGATATACAGTAATATTGATGCCGGAGCCTTTGAAGTCGATCTGTTCTTCACCGATAGTGTTCCCAATGGCATAAGAAGAGGCCAGACCTTGCAATTACGTCTTGAGTTTAGTGGCGTGGCCGACGCGGTAATTATACCCCGCGGAGGTTTTTACCAGGAAACCGGGGGCAACTGGATTTATGTGCTTGACTCCTCTGGCAAAGAGGCTACCAAAAGAAGAATTCGTATCGGACGGCAAAACATTCATCACTATGAAGTATTGGAAGGCTTAATGCCCGGCGAACGAGTCATTACATCATCTTATGATACATTTGGTAACAAAGAACGATTGATTTTCAAATAAAACATTTAAAAATTTACAAATTTTTATTATTTTCAAGTTTTCTCACGCAAAAAAAACATTACCATGATTAAAACTGTAGATTTAAGCAAAGTTTTTCGCACTGAAGAGGTGGAAACTACCGCTCTCAACCAGGTGTCCTTAGAAATCAAAGAAGGAGAGTTTGTGGCCATTATGGGTCCTTCGGGATGTGGAAAGTCAACTTTGCTCAACATTTTGGGATTACTGGACAATCCCAGCAGCGGAGCGTATCACTTCCTGGACAACGAAGTCTCTTCTTATTCCGAAAAACAAAGAGCCAATCTGAGAAAAAAGAATATCGGTTTTGTATTCCAGAATTTTAACCTTATCGACGAGCTCAGTGTATATGAAAATGTAGAATTACCTCTTATTTACCTGGGATACAGCTCATCAGAGAGAAAGAAAAGGGTTGAAGAAGTATTGGATCAGATGCAGATAATGCATCGCAAAAATCACTTTCCACTGCAGCTTTCCGGAGGACAACAGCAAAGAGTAGCCGTTAGCAGGGCTGTAGTAGCCAAACCCCATATCATTCTGGCCGATGAGCCTACCGGTAATCTTGACTCCACCCATGGCGATGAAGTGATGAATTTGCTGGAAGAACTTAACAAAAACGGCACTACCATCATCATGGTTACCCACTCCCAGAGAGATGCCTCTTATGCCCAAAGGATTGTCAGATTATTTGATGGACAAATTGTTACAGAAGACAAATCAACCGAATTTGTTCTGACTTCGCTGGCTGAAAAGTAATATCCTCACATGTGGGCTTGTCTTAATGGCCAATTATTCTAATCATCGGGCTTGTCGAATCGCTTATTTGATGAATTCAATACTCGTTTCGACAGGCTCTCCGGCCAAAAACCATTTCTGAAACAACTATTTTGATAATTTGTTACAACTCCTAAAGGCATCATCACCCCTACGTATATGTTTAAAAACTATATTCTTACTGCCTTACGAAATATTCTTCGAAGCAAATTATACACTGTTATCAATGTTTTCTGTCTCTCCGTAGGGATTACAGGTGCCATCCTGATAGCTTTATTGCTTAATCATGAATATTCCTACGACAAGTATCACCTTGATCACGAGAACATATACCGGATAGAAGGTAAATATACCCTCGGGGGAAGTACGGACCATTTTGCCATCACTGCCCTCCCGCTTGCACCTGCTTTAAAAGAAGAATTTAGTGAGGTGAAAAACTATGTGCGGTTTCATGAAACTCCCAATTTTTCTATCAGAATCAAGCGGGACGATTTTGTTGATAATAACTTTTTTTATACCGATTCAACGGTATTTGATGTATTTAGCTATGAATTTGTTTCGGGTCAACCCGAGGGTTCTCTTTCACAACCTAACTCCGTTGTTCTTACTTCATCGGCCAGCACCAAATTCTTTGGCAATACACAGTCAATCGGGGAAATTATCAGAATCAATAACGAAAACTATACGGTTACGGCGATCATTGAGGATGTACCGATGAATTCGCACCTGCTTTTCGATGGGTTGATTTCCCTTTCGACATATGAAAATGCTTATACCATTGATCCGGATCTGTTCTGGAGCATATCGGGCAATTACACGTATCTGCAATTACATGATGATGTACCGATAGAAAGGATTCTGGAAAACATGGAAGACTTTAACAGGAAGTATATCGAACCTTCCGGTTCGCTATTGTCTGCTACTGCCTCCTTTACGGCAACCCCCCTGGCCGACATCCGTTTTACAGACCTGCAGATGTCTCCTCCGGTGGCCAGCAAGACCTCCCTTATGATTTTGCTGATAGTTGCTGTTTTCCTGATAGTTATAGCCGCTGTAAATTACACCAACCTGGCCACTGCCAGGACTACCCTAAGGGCAAAGGAAATTGGAGTGCGAAAGTCAGCAGGTGCAACCACTTCCCAGATTTTATGGCAATTTCTTCTCGAATCTCTTTTAATGGCGTTTCTTGCCTTATTCTTATCACTGCTTTTTTTGGAATTTGTCCTTCCCGGCTTCAATACGCTTACAGACAAAGCTTTTACAATATTTGACGTCCTTCGTCCTTATGTATTGTTACAATTAATTCTGATAACCGCCTTTACAGGATTGTTAGCGGGAGCCTATCCTTCATTTATTCTTAGCCGGATAAATCCTGCTCTTATTTTAAAACCTGTTCAGCATAAAACAAGGGGAGCAGCTTTACTAAGAAAAATACTGGTGGTTTTTCAGTTTGCCATTTCCGTGATTCTTATTTCCGGAACATTGACCGTTAGAAATCAATTGAATTTTTTGAAAAACAAAGACAAGGGTATTTCTCTGGACAACCGAATAGCGATGGTTCTGCCTGATAATGAATCCGAAAATGAAAAAATCAAGCGAATCCAAAACAGGATTGCAGAAAATCCTGACATTTTGTCGACCTCAAAGTCAAGTTCTATTCCCGGAGCAGGTTTTAATACGGTGGCTGTGCAGGCTGAAGCAGATGCAGGAAAGTATGATGCCAAAATCACCACCAATATAGTCGACGAAAAGTTTTTAGCCCTTTTTGATATTGATCTTATTGAAGGTCGCAACTTCCATGAAGATACCCCTTCTGATTACGGGACTACAGCCATCATCAATGAATCAGCGGCAAAGTATTTCGGATGGCATGACGATGCGCTGGGAAAAACCATCAAATGGCAGTTTGACCAGAATGGCATTCCTCAAACACATTTAAGGGTAATCGGTGTAATGAAAGACCATAATTTTCTGAACCTGAATAATCCTGTCACTCCTCTGATGTTTCGGTTACCTTCCCAGGAAGATCGATACAACTATTTAAATATTCATCATAAAGAAGGAAAGAGTCAGGAAGTGATTCAATACCTGGAGCATATCCTGCGCAGGGAAGAACCTGATATGGTACCCAATATCCTGGTAATAGAACGCGGCTATTCAGAATCCTTTACCTACGAAGAAAAGCTGGGAACAATTTTCGGAATTTTCGCGGTGGTTTGTATTCTCGTCTCTTTTCTGGGTCTTTTCGGATTGTCATCTTTTATGGCAGAACAACGCCGAAGAGAAGTAGGGATACGCAAAGTACTCGGCTCATCCGGCGCGGGGATTCTGGGGCTGTTTTATAAGGAGTTTGCCATATTAATATTTACTGCCATCATATTAGCTGCACCTGTATCATGGTTCTTGCTGGATAACTGGCTGGACAGTTTCATATACCGAACTGACATGTCTCTTAAACCTTTGCTGCTGGCCTCTTTGTCCGCTATTTTCATTGCCATGGTTACAGTAAGTTTTCATACGCTAAAAACTGCTCGTATGAATCCGGTGGATACTCTGAGAGCCGAATAATTCGCTTAAGGAGATTAAGGATATTCGCTCATGAAATCGGAAATATCAAAAAAAAAGCTGCCATGGTAAAAACAATAGCAGCTTTTTTTTT
>CAZBGI010000007.1:36189-85559 GCA_964491395.1 uncultured Bacteroidales bacterium
TGGCTTCGAGTTTAATAGTAACTCCCCCAAGGGCCTTGGATACAGGACAATTTTCTTTGGCCGCGTTGGCAATTTCATCAAATTTGTCATCAGCAATATCACTCACCTTGGCCTGGGTCTTTAATAAAATATTCGTAATAGCAAATCCTCCTTCTACTTTTCCCAGGAAAACTTCGGCTTCTGTTTCTATTCTTTCGGGGGTGAATCCTCCCTGATCCAAAGCATGCGCAAAAGCCATGGAGAAGCATGACGCGATGGCTGCACCGATAAGTTCTTCGGGACTGGAAGCTGATTTATCATCTTCAAATCGTGATGTAAATTTAAGTGTTCCTTCAAATCCGCTGGTTTTTAAAGTATATTTTCCATTTCCTTTAGGAAGGTTGCCTTCCCAATATGCATTGGCATAGTGTTTACTCATGACTTCGTTGATTTTAAGTTTCTACTTTTTTTTGCAACTGATGCTTTATCAGTTCCTGAAATCGCCCTCAGCATTTCAGTATACAATTAACCACAAAGCCCTGATATTTGTTTATCAAAACCAGAAATAAAGGAAATCAATTTTCTTGCATTTCAACTATTCTGCCCTTGCTAAAAGTCATACTGCGGATTCTTTTACCCTTCTCATCATAAATGACCCATTGGCCTTCTTTTACCCCTTCTTCATACTTTCCTTCCTCTCGTTTTCTTCCGTTTTCATAAAAAGAAACAAAGTCGCCATGCATTCGGTTGTCCTTGAAATATTGCTCCCGGATCTTCACACCTCTATCGTCATAAAAATACCACAGCCCTTGTTTCAGATTATTCTCATACGTTCCTTCTTCCATCATCTGTCCATTGGCATACCATTGTTTATAGTAACCATGCAACAAGCCATCGACATAATGTGATTCTGTGATTTTATTGCCATTATCAAGCCACTGGGTAGATTTGCCATGTCGAACACTCCCCAGGGTATCGGGTATTATTTTATAAGACACCTCATATCGTTTGCGCCCGTTTTCATGCCATCCTATCCATATGCTATCCATTCTGGCCTTATCAAACTTACCCAGGTCGCGTTGGTTTCCGTTTTCATACCAACTGGACCAAACACCATGCTCTTTGTTATCGGAAAACGGACCTTCATGACTTTTCCGGCCAGATTCAAACCATACGGTCCACATTCCTTCCCGTTTTCCGTTTTGGTAATCTCCTTGTCTGAGTTTTTCTCCGGTGAGATAGTAGTAAGTCCAGGTGCCGTGCTGAACACCCTCAATAAAGTCGCCGGTGCTCGCAGTCAGTCCATCTTCAAAATAGAATACCCAGGTACTGTCCTGAAGGTTATCAAGGTATTTTCCTTCCATTTCTTTTTCCCCATTTTCAAACCAATATTGTGTGTAGCCATGGAGGTTATTGTTTTTATAGTTTCCTGTAAATTCAAGCTGTCCGTCGGGATAGAACTTTTCGGAAGGGCCATCACGTTTATCGCGCGAAAAAAAGGAGATGTCACGAGGAGTACCATCTTCATAGAAAAACTCCCATTTCCCTTCTTTAAGACCATCGACCACACCACCCTGCATCTCAATCTGTCCATTGGGAAACCATGTTGTGCTCATCCCTGTACCGTGCTCCAGCTCTGCCCACGGCTCTCCATCTTCATACCAGAACTTCCACAATCCCTGTTTAACACCTTCCTCATAAACCCCTTCAGACCATCGTTCACCGGATTGGTAAAAATAGGTGTAATCGCCATTCTTCTCACCTTCCATCTGCAGACCTTCTTCTCTCAGGTTTCCATTGGGATACCACGCTTTGTATTCCTTTGTATCATAGTGGAGAGCTTCTTCTTTGTAGCCTTCTTCGGCATAGAAAATCCACAAACCCGTTCTATCCTCATTTTTATAAGTACCTTCAGCTTCAATTTTCCCATTTTCATAATAATAAGTCCATTCACCGGTTTTCCCGTTCTCTCCCCAATCGCCTTGTTGACTGATGTTACCATTGGAATAAAAACCCGTAAAAACATCATTGTCGTAATCTACTTCATAAGCCTTATTTCCTTTTTCATCATAATACTCCCAAACACCCACTTTTTTGCCCATTTGGTAATGACCCTGCTTTTGCAATATATCATCGTGGGAGTGGTATTGCCATAGCCCGTGTTTTTCCCCTTGTCTGTAAGAGCCCTGGCCTATAAGTTCACCATTCTGAAGACTTACGGAAGGTGTATTTTGTCCTTTTAGATCAAAAGAAACAAGAACAGTAGCAGCCAACCCGATTAGTGCAACGGGCAATATCATAAGATGGGAAAGAAAGTGTTTCATATAATTATAATTGCATTTGGAAGTAAATGAGATAATTATTGCAAAATTACAAAAGCCTTTCAAAACCAACATCATAATAATAAAGAATATAGATGTTGATGAAAGGCTCTTGACTCTTATCCAAAGCAAAAAACCCGGCGCAAAAAGCCGGGTTTTTATGGTGTATCAGTAACAATAAGACTTACATTCCACTAACTTCTCCACGTGTGGTAGAATAGTTTATATTAAGTGCATTTACAAGTCTTAATTCCTGTTTAACGTCAGTAACAATGCCCATTTTTGTTTCCCGGTCAACTTTCATAGAGAAAACCATGATCGGTCTTTCATTTTCGGGTCTTGCCTGCCTTTCCGATTCAACAAAAGAAGCAATTTCACTGAGACTGGCAAAAGTATCATTGAGCTGTATTCTGGGTTCGGTACCAAATACTTCGCTTTGCAAAGGAGTACCGATATAAATAAAGCTCACCAACGATTTGCGTTCCAGTTTTTGAATTTCGGTGGCAGGAGGTAAGGTATTTCTAACAAAGAGCGTGGTTTCACGCATGGTTGTAGTTACCATGAAGAAGAACAGCAGCATGAAAATAATATCAGGCAAAGAAGCTGTATTAATTTTCTGCGACGCAGGGGCTGATTCTTTTTTAAATCTTCCTTTTATTAACATTATCTACCTCCTCCTATATCTTTAGGTTCTGCTTCTGAAATAGCCATAGGTACAGCAGTACGGATGGCCTTAACGAGATCCTGGTCCTTGAGTTGATCAAATCTAACCCCGAATTTCTCCTGGGAAAGATCGTTACGTATATCATTAATAGCTGCGGCAAGTTCATTTTGCACCGCAATATACATCTCGTAAGAGGTACCCCTGTCGTTTTGCAAGGAAATCACCCCTTTAGAGACTTCTACTTCGCCAAGATTGTCGATAGTACGCATCTCTCTTACAGGTTTGTTAGGATCATTTTCCGCATTCAGCATCCAGTTTCGGGTCTCTTCGCGCAAATTGCGAACAGACGATAGTTCTCCCTCTACCAGTAACCTGTCGTTTTGGTCAACCAATACCACAAACACATTTCGTTCCCTTACCGGGGGTGGTTCAGGTTGATTGGGGTCGATGGGAGGGGGCAACAGCCTTCTAAGTCCGGTATCAACATCCATTGTAGTAGTTACAAGGAAGAAAACCAGCAAAAGAAAGGCAATGTCTGCCATTGAACCGGCATTAATTTCTGGGTTCATTCTTGCCATAGAGCGTTCTCCTAATTTTTTATTATCTGAATAATTTCGATACTTCCGTATAAACTGTAGCTAAAATAGCCAAGCCGATAAAAATGAAGGTTGCATGAATTCCTCCTCCAATGATTTTAGAGATGGTTTCAGAAGCAACCGGAATAGCCACATCAAGGTAAAGTTCTGTGGTACCCAGGCTATAACCAATAATGAATACAACTAAAAGTGCTACAATTCCTATCAGGGCACCTTTGGCCTTAGCAAAGTTGGCAATAAGATGGTATATTGAGAACAAGATGACCCCCAAGGCTGATAGGCCCAAAAGGACGTAAGCCACCACGAGGCCAATATTTATCAAAGAGTCACTCATAATACAATTTTTTATTTGTTATACTTAATAAGGATGTCCATGAAAGAAATGGTTGCATCTTCCATACTATTGACAATACCATCGATTTTAGATACAATGTAGTTGTAAAAAATCTGAAGGATAACGGCAACAATAAGACCAAATACAGTCGTCAAAAGAGCCACCTTAATACCGTCGGCCACAATGGTAGGAGAAATATCACCTGCTTGTGCAATTGCATCAAAGGCAGAAATCATCCCAATTACCGTACCCATAAATCCAAGCATGGGTGCAATGGCAATGAAGAGTGAAATCCAGGTAAGGTTCATTTCCAGTTTACCCATCATTACACTACCGTATGAAACGACCGATTTTTCAACGACTTCCATTCCTTCGTTATAACGATCCAATGCCTGGTAAAAAATGCTGGCCACGGGTCCGCGTGTGTTTTTGCAAAGATCTTTGGCTGCATCTACTCCACCGGTCTGAATGGCGTCTTCTACTTTGTTAAGTAGTTTGTTAGTATTGGTACTGGCAAGGTTTAGATAAATAATCCTCTCAATACACAATGCAAGACCAAGGATCAGCGTTAAAAGAACTACCCCCATAAAGCGGGCGTCACCCTCAATAAAACGCTCTTTCAAGACATAGTGGAAGTTTTCCGCTTCCGCTTCTTCATCAGTTTCTGCATCCATGGATGCTGCTTCAGCAGGCGAAGTTTCTACGGCTGTACCCGTAGTATCTGCTACTTCTTCCTCAGTAGTATCAGCTACTTCTGTTTCGGGTGCCTGCTCTTCTTGCGCGTACACGGTTGAGTTGAGGCCGAACGTCAGCATTCCTGCTATGGTCAAAAAGACAAATAATTTTTTCATAGTAGATTCAATTGGTTTTGTTTTGACTGTAAAGTTAATTATAGATTGCAAAGATTAAAAATTAAAATTCTGGCGGAGAGAGAGGGATTCGAACCCTCGATACCCTTGTGAGGTATACACACTTTCCAGGCGTGCGCCTTCGACCACTCGGCCATCTCTCCTTTTGAATTATTATACTTCAATTAGCCTGCGTTTTTCAGGCTGCTAAAATACAAAAAAAATGAAACATAACTAATACACACTGAATTTTTACCGGGTATTATCAAATTTAACAGCAAGATTATGCTTTCCCTGTATTTCTCCTCAGTTTTTCTTTACCCTGAATGCGTGTAAATTACAAAGATATTAACATCCTCTGGTTGATAAGAATTGCCCTTTTCATTGAGCATTGCACGATTTCTTGTATATCTTTAAAGCAATGATTTTTTGCCGATGGCATTAAAAGATCATCTGTATGTCTATCAAACGCATAAAAACCAGCCCTATTTTATGGAAAAACCGAATAAAGCCAGAAAAAAAGCTCCTGTGAGCAAAAAATTAACCTCCCCAAAAGTAAAAATTAAAGGAGAATGCAAGATTTTTGTCATTGATACCTCCGTAATTTTATACAATCATGATGCGATCATGAGCTTTGATGACAACGACGTGGCCATCCCCATTACTGTATTGGAAGAACTGGATCAGTTTAAAAAAGGAAACGATACCAAAAATTTTGAAGCCAGAGAATTTACCCGTCAGCTAGACAAACTCTCCCAATCAACGCCTTTGCAAAACTGGGTGCCCATAGGAAATCTCAAAGGAGGCCGAATCAGGGTGGTCATGAACAAACCCAACGGGTTGGACGCTACCCAGGTGTTTGGTGAAGATAAACCTGACCACCGCATACTCAACACGGCTCTTTTCCTGGCCAGAGAAAACCCGGACAGAAGAGTAGTATTGGTTTCTAAGGATATCAACTTGCGCCTTAAAGCCAAATCATTAAACATTGCTGCCGAGGATTTCGAAACAGGAAAAGTCAAAAATGTTGATGAATTATATTCCGGGAAGAGTGAGATTATTTTGCAGGATACAACGGCAATTGACCTGCTTTATGAAAAAGGGAACTGCAAGCCTGGCCAGGCAGGCCTGAAAAACCCCGAACCCAATCATTACTTTATCATCAAAAGCAACAGCAGTTCTGTTCTTGCTACATACAGCCCTGTAAGACAACAGTTGGAACGAATTGACAAGCGCACCATACAGAAAATTACACCCCGAAATGCAGAACAGGTATTTGCCCTGGACGCCATCCTTAATCCCGATATTAAATTGGTAACATTGCAGGGGATAGCAGGAACAGGAAAAACACTACTTGCCCTGGCCGGAGCTTTGGAACAACGCCATAACTTTGATCAGCTTTTTGTTGCTCGTCCCATTATCCCCCTTTCTAACCGCGATATCGGATTTCTTCCCGGTGATGTCAACTCTAAGATTAGTCCTTACATGGAACCGCTTTATGATAATCTGAAATTCATCCATTCGCAATACCGCGAAATGGACAAAGAATTCAGGAATATCACCGAGGCACTGGAAAATGAAAAGATTGTAGTGGCTCCATTGGCCTATATCCGGGGGCGCAGCCTTTCTAACATCATTTTTATCATTGACGAAGCTCAAAACCTTACTCCTCACGAGGTAAAGACCATCATTACCCGCGCCGGAGAAAACACCAAAATGATTTTTACAGGCGATATTTTCCAGATTGACACCCCTTACCTGGATTCCCAGAGTAACGGATTATCCTATCTGATAGACAAAGTGAAAGGAAATAATATATATGCCCATATCAGGCTTGAAAAAGGAGAACGTTCTGAACTGGCCAACCTTGCCAACAGTCTTTAGAGGTTAAGAGCTGTTGTCCGTCTGTAACAGCCTTTATGGATTTGCAATATGTCAAATAAGGGATTCACACCGCACTGTCACCTCAGAAGCAGATGATTATTCACGGTACACAACCGCAATTACCGTTTGCCCTACAGCCAGCAGGGTGGAAGTATCAATGTTGTCCATCGTATCGTCAACCGTGTGCCAGTAATCGAAAAAGCCGTGGGGAGTATTATCTCTTTGATCGATAATATTGATGACCGGAATATTGCGGATTTTATTAATGTAATAATGATCATCAATAATAAATCCACCTTCTCGGTTGTAAAAGAAATGTCTAAAACCCTCCTGCCTGGCAACCATCCAAACTTTCCTGACAATATTGGGAGCATACATCATAGAGTATCCTTCATGTTTAAAAGAAGCATCTTTTGCTCCTACCATATCCAATAAAATCCCAAACCGGGCATAATAATCAGATTTATGAGGATTGTTGGCCCAGAACTGACTCCCCAATGCCCAACTATCCTGGTCAGGAGTATTTACCAGCTGGTGTTGGCCATAATCTTCTGCATCAAAAAATGCAATGTCAACTCCCACTCCCGGATTATCCTGGCTGAGCAAGCGGGCAATTTCGAGCAGAACCCCCACTCCACTGGCACCATCATTGGCTCCGTCAATAGCACGATAATGATTATCAGGATTGGGATCGTGATCAGCCCAGGGTCGGCTATCCCAATGGGCACAAAGCAATATTCGGTTTTTTTTCTCCGGCTGAAAACTCCCTATAAAGTTTCGTGCATGCAATACAGTACCATCAGAAGCTCTCAACCTTGCATTCTGAACATACACAGTATCAGCAAATCGCTTCAAATTTTCTTCGAGCCAGTCACCGCATGCCTCATGCGCAGCGGTATTGGGGACTCTCGGACCAAAAGCTACCTGCCTGGCAACAAAGGAATATGCCGAATCGGCATTGAAGGCAGGTACTGAAGGAATATTTGCAGAGGAAGTTTCCCTTTCTTCATTCTGATTTCGCTTTTCACTATCGCGACCGCAACCTGCTGTCAACAGCAATAAGGCGAGCAACCCAATATACATTTTTTTTATCATATCAATGAAAGTAAAATTCAGTTTAATTATCAGACCGCCTCTGTATAAGCCATCTTTTAACAATTGTACAAACCTAAAGATAATTTACCATATAAGTTCTGAAGTTAACAATTATTTATCTTGTTCTCTCTTGTTTGCTCATTACAAATATTCTTGCTCCTTTCTGTTTTTTATTGCATCAGGTATATATACCTGCACAATCGCTGGTGTTTGTACCTGATTGCATACTTAAGTTTTTTTTTAGTTTTATGCATAATATTTTTATTGAAAAAATGTCACATTATCTTAATTTAGTGGACTTCAATAAAACCTTTGATGCAGAGGACTGGTAATGCTAAAAAAACAAGTGTGAATGAATCCCAAAAAATCAATAACCGTGAAAGAGAAAGATTCTAACGTTTTGGGATTGAGCTATAAAGAGCAATTGCTGTTCTATGAAAAGATTTTTTCTTCCCTGAATGCCATTATTTTTGTTTTTGATCTTAACAACTACAGGATGTTATGGGTCAACGATGCTTTTAAAAAGATTCTGGGATACAAGAACAGCACAGAAAAAATCCCTGAGGATGTTTTATTGGAAATTTATCATCCTGACGACAGAGATTTATTGGCAGACATAAAAAAATATTTCAAAAGAAAGAAGAAAGGAACCTATACTGCTATTTTCAAGTTTCGCAACAGCAAAGGAAAATATATATGGCTTTGCTCGGTGGCGAATTTATTCAGGCGAACGCCCGATAACTCTGTATTTGAAATGGTGGGGGTTTCTATCAATTTCTCCAACGAACTCAGTTATGGCAAGAATCTGAAAGTGGTATCACGCGAACAACTAAAGCAAAGCAACAAACCCATTATTGAGCAACTAACAAAACGCGAAAGAGAACTGACACGATATTTTGCCCAGGGATACCAAACAAAAGAAATTGCAGAAATGATTGGAGTGAGTTTTCACACGGTTAACAATCACCGAAAAAACATCCTGAAAAAACTGGGATTTAAAAACATTGCCAGCCTGGTAAACTTTGCCGTTGAGCATGGCCTCAATGAATAGGTAAAATACAATGTCCCGGTGCCAATGTGCAAAATATCAGCAGGCAGATTGACTATGTAACCCGCAATACAAGGGCATTTATTCCTTTATAAACTTACTGCTATGCATCTTGTTATGCTCAAATACCTGAAGGATATAAACGCCGGGAGCCAGTGAAGAAACATCAACACCGGCAGCTGATCCCTCATGCTTCGCCTGAAGCATTACCCTGCCGGCCACATCGGTTATGGTATACCCATAGATTGTCTCGTCTATAGCAGAGATATACAACAAATCCTTCACAGGATTGGGATATACCCAAAGTTCTTGTTGTGAATAGTCCGATACATGCGTGATAAAGAATGATTTGCAAAGAGAGTTGGTTCCGGTGCTCAATTCAAGAGAAGAATTGGGTGCCAGAATTTCAAAACACAACTCGTTTGAGGAGGTGGGAGGAGCATAGTCATTGCTGCTGCCCACATCAAGCAAAAACTCCCCGCCAGGCATGATGTCAAGGCCATTATAATTCTCATAGAAAAACTGTTTTGCACAATTTGTACCACCACTCCTGGGCGAAAATACAGAAAGGGCATGTACAGGCTCCTCTCCATTGTTACGAATAGTCAAAGATGCATCAAAGTCAAAACTGGTGGCAATGGTTTCACCCCCAAAATCCTGGTAGTTAATAACAATATTACTTATCTCAAAATCAAGCAATTCAATATCGGCCCATGGATAAGCCGTATCATCCTGCTCGCCCGAAGGGAAGGCATACAATCCAATTTGTTCTGAAAGGGAGGTGCCTGAAAAAACTATCTGATTGTCAACGACAACAAAATCAACATTCTCAACATACTCTTCAAAGTACAAATGACTGTTTTCTTTTGCAGCTTCCGGTTTTATTAGCACAATCTGATCGTTTTCTTTTCCCATTACCCAGATAGAATCATCGAAAGCTTTAATTCGCTCCAAATCTGCCAGCTCATCTTCCAGCAATACTACCACTGTTTCAAAGTCCGGATCTGTTTTTTCCAGCCCGGATGGGGAAAGAAGATAAACCCATGAGTCATGGAAAATAATATCAACAACCAGTTTGTCTGGGGAATAAGTATCTACAATCTCACCGTCCATGTTGCCCACATATAAGTTATCACCGCTCCTTAGCAGAATACTCTCATCATTCAGAAACAAAACCTGCTCAAGAGCAAATTCATATTCCTTCTCCCATACAACGTCTCCATGGGCATCAACCATTACAACTAAATTAAAATCAGGAGCTTCCCCACCAGCGAGCAGCAGCTTGCCTGTGGGATCTACATCCATGCTGACAGGGGTAAACATATAATACTCCGCCCATTCATCTCCACGGTACAGCGTTTGGTATTCAATATTCCCGTCAGTCTGAAGTTTAGAAATTACAATGGGTTCTGTTCCGTAATATGTATCGTCAGCATAAAGGAAACCGGCAGTATATATATAACCCTCCCGGGCATGAACCAGATCAAAGTTTCCGCCCATGTTGTACTTTTCCATGGTTCCTTTATCCCACATCAATTCTCCCTGTGTGTCGAAAGCAAAAAGCCTGTTGGTGGAACATCCAAAGGATTCGGTATACCCTGTTACCAGTATAAGGGAGTCATGAACCAACGCCATGTCTGCGGGGTATGATTTATTGAAGGATTGCTGATCCAGCACGCGGGTCCACAAGGGATTGGAAATGGTTGTTTGCCATACAAACAACATGGCTGCAAAAAGGGGAAAATGCTTCATGGGTTTTGGTTTTTAAGGTAAAACAAAAGATTAAAACCAACAGAACATCATTTGGTCGAAGGATAACAGTCCTGACCTGATAATATAATCACCAAAAATATAGTATTAGAAGAAATTTTCCAAGTAATATGCGGAATATTTTTTTTTATTACATGCAGCAGGGGATGGATGCTTCATTTCAGTGCGTTTCGCTTTGCATGTATAATAATTTCATACTAAAAAATTATTACAGCAGGTTAGTTGATGGCGGCTCCAAAGCATATTTTGTTGAGCAAAGCGAAGCACCCAAATTTTTCTACCGGACACTATGATAAGAATTCCCGAAAAAAAATCTGGCTCAGCCGCATTTTGTCGTTATACCTGCCTATATTTGTAAATTCCAAAACTTACCGTATCATGACCAAAAGAGAATCTATTACCCGCCATAACCTCATCATCAATAAAGTAAAGCGAACCCCGTGCTCGTTTGAAGAGATTTCGAGATACCTGCAGTATGAATCTGAGATCCAGGCCTATGATTTTACTATCTCTAAACGTACCTTTCAACGCGATCTGAATGACATCAGAAGCATCTACAACATTGACATCCAATTCGATAGCAGGAGAAAGGTCTACCGCGTGGAGCTGGATCAGAGTTCAGAAATCAATGAACGCCTGCTGGAGGCTTTTGACACTTTCAATGCTTTGAATGTCAGAGAAAACCTTGCCGACTACATTCATCTTGAAAAAAGAAGACCCCAGGGAACAGAAAATCTTTATGGCCTGCTTCACGCCATTCGCAACCGCCTGCAGATCTCCTTTGTGCATCATAAATTCTGGGACGACAACCCTACGGTGCGAGAGGTACAACCTTATGCCCTGAAAGAGTTCAGAAACCGATGGTACATCATGGGGAAAAATCTGGGTGATAATAAAATTAAAAGCTTTGCCCTTGACCGGCTGAGGGATTTGGATATTACCAAGAAAAAATTCGGCCCTCCCAGCGAATTTGATATGCACAAACATTTTAAGTATTGTTTCGGCATTATCAGCCCCAACAATCAACAACCTGAAGAAATCATTCTATCTTTTACACCACTACAGGGGAAATACATCAAAACGCTTCCCCTTCACGAAACACAGGAAATTTTAATTGACAATAAAAAAGAGTTTCGCATTAAAGTCACCCTGTTCATCACCTATGATTTGCTAATGGAAATACTCTCTTTTGGTGATAGTGTAGAAGTAATTCACCCGCCTGCACTGGTTGAAGAAATTGTAAGTACTTACAGGAGTGCCCTGAAACAATATGAGCAGCGCAGCAAATAAAAAACCTCCGGACAAAAAGCCCGAAGGTTAGCGTGTTGTTTTGATAATATAGGTGTTTTAAAAGGGTGCGATAGAAAAAACTTCTGTCTATTTACTAAACGAAGTTGAGCTCTTTCAGGGAATCGTGTATCATAGTAAAGGTGCGCTCAATATCATTATCCAGCCCCACAGAAAAACGAACCAGTCCTTCTGACATTCCCATTTCTTTTTGCACTTCTTCGGGAACTTCGCTGGAAGTACTTTTTCCGGAGTTGCTGAACAGTGTTTTGAAGTAGCCAAGACTTACAGCCAGGTAACCAACTCCCTTTTCCTGCATTTTCTCCATTAACTGGCTTGCTCTTTCTGCGGTATCCATATCAATGGCAATCATACCTCCAAAGCCAAATTCGGGGTTCATAATTTTCTTGAACAGTTCATGCTGCGGATGTTCAGGGAGTCCGGGATAGTTGAACTTCAGTCCGATTTCCCTGAACTTTTTGGCCAGGAACATGGCATTGTGACTGTGCTGCTTCATGCGGATGTGCAAAGTATGCAGGTTTTTGTGAATGCTTGAGGAGCGTAAGGGGTCGAGCACAGGACCCAGCAACATCGCCGTACCGGTATTTACATCGGCCAAATCGTTGATAAACTGCTCATCAGCACATATGGCTCCGGCTACACAATCATTTTTTCCGTTGATAAACTTGGTCATACTATACACTACAATGTGAGCTCCCAATTTGGCCGGTGCTACAATCATAGGGGTAAAAGTATTGTCTACCAGAAGTTTGATGCCATTGTCGTCCGCTATTTTTGCCAAAGCCTCGATATCGCAAATCTGCAGCAGAGGGTTGGTCATGGTTTCGGTATAGATAAGGCGGGTATTGGGTCGTATTGCCTCTTTTATCGATTCATGGTTGGTTGGATCAACAAAGCTTACCTCAATCTGAAATTTTTTCAGGTAGTTGGCCAGAAAGGCGAAGGTTCCTCCATATGTAGTTACCGAAGAAACAATATGTGAGCCACAATCGCATAATTGCAAAATCGCAGAGGTTATTGCCGCCATTCCAGAGGCTGTTACCCAGGCACTTTCAGTACCTTCCATGGCAGCCAATGCATCAGCCAGGTAGCGGTTGGAAGGATTCCAGTGACGAGAGTAAAGGAAACAACCTTCCTGTTCGCCATGGAAGGTATCAACCATGGTATTGGCCTGTAAAAAAGTGTATGTTGCTGAATCTGTGATAGAAGGATTAACATCTCCGAATTCTCCGAACTGTTGTAAATCCTGAATGTTAGATGCCGGGTCAAATTTCATGATATAGGGCTTTGTAATGAATGAATAGTTTTGACAACTGTGTTTTGAACCTGACAAAAATAATAATTTTACAACATAATCCCCTCTCTTGCAAAAAATATTTACCTTTTTCTTTTCATTCACTTACAGTTTAAATCTTTTTATTGTATTTTTGCATCATATTGTCACATAACCTCCAAATAAAATGAACGGTAACTTTCAAATCGACAAAACCGATCAAAAAATTCTTGACATTCTTACAGAAAATGCCCGAATGGCATTTCTTGAAGTTGCCAGGATGTGCGGAATTAGTGGAGCTGCCGTGCATCAAAGGGTGCAAAAGCTCATGGATGCCGGAATCATCAAAGGGTCGCAATTCAACCTCAATCCCAAAGGGCTGGGTTACCAAACCTGCGCCTACATTGGCATCCAGGTAAACCTTAATGCCAACTCAACCCACCAGGAAGTATTTCAGAAAATCATGGAGATACCTGAAATTGTAGAATGTCACCACATATCAGGCAAATATTCATTGTTTGTTAAGGTGTACACCAAAAACAATGAACATCTGAAAAAAATTATCGTTGAGCATATACAATCCATCGTGGAAGTTACCAGCACAGAAACTTTTATCTCGCTGGAAGAAGGCTTCACCCGAAACCTCCCTGTCAACATGGGAGATATTACGAGTTTTTAGTTAGACTAACCATACCTCCTTTAACCCAAAGAAGCTCTCCGGAACCATATCCGAAGAGCTTCTTTTTTTATCGTTACCATCTAATCCACTATTTTTTCATTTTCTGCTTCTTGCCGTAAGTGAGTGTTCGCCATAGCCACTCCATGGGTCCAAACCGATAGTGTTTCAACCAGAAATAACTCCATATAACTTGTACTACATAAATAGCTACAGTAAGCATCATGCCCTGCACAATATCTACCTGACCGTACAACCCTAATCCATAGGAAAAGAAAATAGTGGTGGCGATCACCGACTGCATCAGATAGTTTGTAAGTGCCATTCTGCCGGTTCTTTGTATAGCCCGGGTAAGCCACTGTGCATACCCCCTCTGAAAGCAAAACACGATGAGAGAAATATACACAAAAGTCATGGCCGGGCCTCCGATTCCATGCCCTGCTAACATCAGCACAAGGCTCCAGTCTAACATTAAATAAGAACTTTGCTGAGCATATGTAACATAAAGCCAGTTTCCGGCCAAAGCTACCGGCAAGCTGAACAACAAGAGTTTTCGAAAAAAAGGCTGGTTATGTTCAAGGTTTTCCAAAACCTTACTACGGGCAATTACCATCCCCACCAGAAACATGGCAAGCACATTGGGGAAGAAAAAGAAGATACCTCCCAGAATGTTCTTATACTCCTGCAGTCGCATTTCAACAATTTCAGCGAAACTCCCTGTAGAATATACCTTGATAGCCTGCTGAAAAAGTTGGTTCATTTGCGCAGCAGAAGCCTCAAATGAAGATTCTATCTCTCTTGCAGCTTCTGGAACAGTCAGGGCAAGTTTAAAAAACAAAACCATCAGAGAAGACACTACAACAGGAATGAGCAAAATTATTGCAGCCCATACAATGAGCGATTTGTTGGATTTTTTGCGAAACAATATCATCAAAAAGCCAAAAAGGGCGTAGAAAACCAGGATATCTCCATACCATAATAATACAACATGCAACACTCCAATGGCCAGCAACCATCCCAGTCTTCGCCGGAAAAGCCCTAAAACCCGCTTATCAGAATCTCCGGCCTTTTTCATAAAAAAGAAAAATCCTATTCCAAACAGCATAGAAAACAGGGTGTAAAACTTGCCGGTAAAGAAAAAATCAATTATCCATGTTGCTCTTTGATTCAATGAATCGGTCCACAGGGAAAATTCTCCCATTTCCGTCAGGAAAGGAGCATTCATCAGGGGCATATTGACCATTAAAATACCCAGCAAGGCAAATCCTCTGAGAAGGTCAAGAATCTCCACGCGTTCCTGTTTTTGAACAGGTTGAAAGATGGTGTTCATATTGTTTTTATTTTAGGATAATACTACAGGTTGGTTTCGGACATTCATTCAGACAAAGGACAAACGGTAGTGCTTTTTCTAAAATTCTAAGGGCTCAACAAGGCCATTTCTATTCTTAAGTCGCACAAATTGGAGTTGAATTACAAAATCCTCAACAAATTCTGATATCAACTGCGAACATGCATGAACCCCCAGATTAATGGTTCATGAAATCATATCATTTCGCCACGCATGAAAACCCCGGGGCAGACACTCCCGGGGGTTTTTTTTACCGGAATCCGATTGCAGTCAGTCTACAACTCTTTTATCCTGATATTTCTGAACCAGACATCATCCCCGTGATCCTGCAGGGAGATGTATCCCGGTTCATATTTACCAAACCATGGATACTCAGAAAATTTGCTTTCGGCTACTTTCTTTTCCCAGTCAGAGGTACCCAGGTGGTATTCCAGAACTACCTCACCATTCTGGCGGTGCACTACGGTGCCACGATATACCATAATTTCTGCCAGGTTCCATTCTCCGGCAGGGTTGGCATTTTGAGGTTTGGCAGGAATCAGGTCGTACAATGAACCTGCTTGTCTGTTGCCGTCAACTCCTAAATCGGCATCGATATGCTTTTCATTATCAAGAATCTGCATTTCAGGAGCAGACTTCCAGATGGGTTCATCTTCAATTTCCTGCCCCAGGTAGAAAATGCCGCTGTTGCCACCGGGAGAAACTTTCCACTCCAGTTTGAGATGGAAATCCAGGAATTTCTGGTCATAGATAATATCACCGCCTTGACCACCGGCTTCACCAGTCCCAGTACCCTGAACTTTTAAGGCGCCATCTTCAATAATCCAGCCAGATGAGGGGAAAGCTTCCTGATTGTATCCACGCCAGCCATCAAAAGATTCTCCGTCAAAAAGCATGACAAAACCGTCCTCTTTCTCTTCCTGTGATAATGTATTCATAGCTACTTCCTCCGTTTCTTGCGTTTCTTGCTTTTCTTCTTCTTGTTTGGGACCCTGGGCACAGGAACTGAGCAAAGCTCCGCTTATTATCAGACTCAACAACAAGATTAATACGCTCGTTTTCTTCATGATAAAACAATTTTGGGTTAATACTAATAACTTTTAGGGCATCGCTGGCAAATCCCAGCCTGACCTGTAATTATGCTGAATTAATTCTTGTGCAAATGCTTTGGCATTGATTGGATCGGTCATGGTTTTATCAAAAGTAGGGTGACCGTCGGTAATTTTAAACCCATCTTCCACGACGATTTCGAGGGTTTCATTGTCACCAATATTGGTAAATTGCATGTTTTCGCCATCCCATTCCAGTTCTTTATTCAGTTCCTGCAGGCGAACGGCCAGCACCCCCATTACAACCATTTCGTTGAAGGGCCCTGCTTCTTTGAACGCAGAGGTGGTTGGAGTTCTGCCGGCGGGATCTTCTTTGCACGCTCTTACCCAATCCATCAAATGGTCCGATTCCACTCTTCTGAGAGTTTTGGGTACATTGGGTGTTCTTCCTGAGAGCAACCACGGACGAATCCCATAACAACCGCAGATGAGGGTATCCTTGGTTCCATGGAAAATAACCCCTCCCCCTTCATCGTTCATATCCCGGCCCTGGGGCCATCCATCGGGCATATCCGGCCTGAGACCACCATCGTACCATGTAACCTCCACTTCGGGAAACGACATTTTTGAGGTTGGGTCAGCAGGTCTGGCAGGAAAAATAAGTTTCACTTTCTGGGCCTGCGGTGCAGAATCCTGGAGCAGCAAAGTAGAGCGGCCCTGTGCTTTGACAGGATATCCCAACTTGAGTCCTTTGAAAACCGGGTGCAGAATATGACAAGCCATATCACCCAGGGCTCCGGTGCCGAAGTCCCACCATCCTCTGAAATTCCATGGGGTATAAATCTCATGGTAAGGGCGCATGGGTGCAGGGCCTATAAACAAATCCCAATTCAGGGTGTCAGGAACCCTTTGAACTTCTGTTGGTCGTGCCAGTCCTTGTGGCCAGATGGGACGGTCGGTGAAAGCCTCTACTTTGGTCACTTCTCCGATTTCTCCGTTCCAGAGCCACTCGCAAATCTGGTTCACTCCTTCGCCTGAAGCCCCCTGGTTGCCCATTTGTGTAGCTAGTTGATGTTTTTCAGCCAGTTTAGTTAATAATCGTGATTCATAAACAGAATGTGTAAGGGGTTTTTCTACGTATACATGTTTTCCCATGGCCATAGCATGGGCAGCAACGGCTGCATGGGTATGATCGGCAGTGGAAACCATTACGGCATCTATACTGTCCATCATTTCATCATACATTTTGCGCCAGTCCCAATATTTTTTTGCCTGTGGAAAATAGTCGAAACATCGCTGGCTGTACCGCCAGTCTACATCGCAAAGGGCAACGATATTTTCCGATTCCATTCCTCTGAGAACCGCAAATCCACGGCCTCCCACTCCCACACCGGCAATATTGAGTTTGTCGCTGGGAGCTTTATGCCCCAGTCCACTTATGACAGTGCCGGGCAAAATGGTGAAGCCTGCCGCAGCGAGGGCAGTGTTACCAATAAACTTTCGTCTTGAGATGTGTTCTTTCATCGTTCATCTGTTTAAGTTAATACTAACCCGGAACATTGTGAATTTGCATTTCAACCTTTTCTCCATCCAATTTTTAGCCGAAAACAATCTCTTTTTTGTCCCGATCCCAAAATACTTTCTTCTGGTTACGGTAGGAAACCGTACCCATGTGTGCTGTAATTGCTTCGTCAACAGATTCTTTTATCCCGCAGCTTACGGGGCTTACATTCCGAATAGCATCGATCCATTCTTTAACATGAAGGTGGGCTGTATCTACTTGCTGTCCTCCACGATATGTGTAAAGCAGCCCGCGTTGGGCAAAATACTGTTCTGTGGGCGAGGAGATGGCATCAATACTACCCCTGCCGGGCACATGAGTAATCATGGGTGCGTGTGTGGGGATTACACCCTCTTCAATAGCGGTTTTATATCGGGTAGAGTCTCTGTCGGCATACACCATTAGATCATTGTCCAGCTCCATATACGCATCGTGCCCGAAGAACGTTTTTTTGCGATGCTGGCTGTTGGCCAGGGTAGCACTATAAAGCAGATTCATATTGAGTTTTTGAAACTCGTAGCTAACATGAAGCACGTCAGGTACCTCACGGCCGTCTTTCCAATAGTATATCCCACCGGATGCAGCGGCAGTATCAGGGATGCCTACATCTAACACCTGATTGACAACATCGTATTCGTGGGTGAAAAGATCGCCTGTGAGGCCTGTGCTGTAATCCCACCAGCAACGCCAGCGGAAGAACCGCTCAGCACTGAAAGGGTGGTTGGGGGCATTTCCTAAAAACTGCTTCCAGTCGACATTTTGAGGTGTTGTTTCGGGATGTATGTCATATACCCAGGCACCCCAGGGAGAATTACGGTTGGTGAAAGTCTCCACCATGGATATTTTTCCCAGTATGTTCTTTTTAATTACTTCTCTGGCCTTCAGGTGGCTTTCGATCTGTCTGTTTTGATGCCCCAGTTGAAAAACAACGTTATTTGCCTTTACAGCCTGCTCAATGGCATAAGTTTCCTTCACAGTAAGACTAAGAGGCTTTTCAGCATAAATATGTTTACCTGCTCTGGCAGCATCAATAATCATCCGGGCATGCCAGTGATCGGGGGTGGCAATTACCACGGCATCAATATCGTCGGAAGCGAGTAAATCTTTATAGTTTTGGTAAACTTTAGCCGGTTTGGCTCTTTTCCCGTTGGTACCATTGCGGTAAAGGTTGGAAGAAGCTTCCAGTCCTGCATCACGATGGACTGTAAAAACGTCACATATCCCGGTAATGGCTACATTCAGGTCCTCCATTTGCCGATACATTTCCAGGCGGGTATCCTGCTTGTTGAGTTTTGCTGATTTAGTCCATTCATCAATCCATTTGGGTTGTATAAAGCCCAGAGAACGCATCAGATACAAACCACGCCCCCCGGTTCCGATGATTCCTAGCCGTAAAGTAGAAGAATCTCCGGTACGCCTTTCATCGACAGATGAAGCTTCCGTCGCTTTTGCATCAAGGCTGAGTGTTTTAAGCAACTCGCTGTGCTTATAGTGTTCCAGCTGCTTCTTTCTAAAAGCACCGTAAAGCAAGGCTCCGACAACAGGAAGTGTAGCCAGGCTCTTCAACACATCGCGCCTTCCTATCTTGTTATTTTTATTTTCCTTGTTGAGATTATTGTTTTCCATTATCTGCTTTTGTAATGGTTGATAAGTCGGTCAATACCCAAAATATGTCCGGTGGGAAACACGAACAACACAGCAACAGCCAGCAATTCGATAAGATTTTTATTCACCCAAAGGTAACTTCCTTCACCGGGAAAAATATAATCGGCCATCATAAGAGGCGGGTGGGCAACATAATAAAACAGGAGCATGATCATTGCCCCGATTTTCGCTGCACGACTAAACAGCCCGGTAATCATAGCAAAACCTATCAGGGTAAGCCCCCATACATTCAAAAAATCTACGGCATGTAACACGGTAGGATGTGTAGCCATACTTTGAAAAAGTCCCGAAAACCAACCTTTACTATCCATTAAATATCCATAAGATGACCAGGAAGGCTGAAGAATCTTCACCACACCCTCATACATCAAATGCCACCCGATAACTATCCGCAATGCAATAAGGAAGATCAGCTGAGACCGGGTATAGTTGAGTTTTTTCATAAGAGAGAATTGTTGTTATTTGACCAGGGGAGATAGTCTTCAGGTTTATTTCACAAATTCGGCATTCCTCAAATATTCAAGGCTCTTTCGTACACTTTCCAGCGGTTCGTAGTTGTAGTTTTCTACCTCAACCACAAGGTATTCCATCCCTGATTTTTCGGCAGCAGAGAATATCCTTTCAAAATTCATTTCGCCACTGGCACCCAATTCAGCATGATCTTTTACATGCCAGAGTTCAAAACGACCCGGATAGCGTTCAAAATAATCTACCGCATCAGCACCTCCCTTCTCAATCCAATACAGGTCGAGTTGAAAAAACACATGGTCGGAATGGGTATTTTTGAGCATACGGTCGTAGATAACTTTTCCTTCAAGGCTTTTAAACTCTACCGCGTGGTTGTGAAAACCCAATTGCAATCCTGCTTCATTGCACATGCTACCAGCCAGGTTCAACATTTCAATGTACCTGTCCAGCACATCAACGTCCCGGGTAGCTTCTCTTCCCATGGAGGCCAGTACCAGATATTGTACGCCGGCATGTTCATGTGCATCAATACATTGCTTCCACCATTGCTGTATCTGGGTATCAGTTAAACCCTCAACATTCAAATTAACATGGGAGCTGAGAAAATCCAAACCGGAGGATTCAACCAGTTCCCGAAAAACTTCGGGTTTCATGCCATAAAACTCTCCATCGCTATATCCCGCAGCTTCTATGAACCCATAACCCATTGAGGCCAATGATTTCAGGGTTTGCGCAGGATTTTGGGCCATATCATCCCGAACCGACCAAAGCTGAATTCCAATATATTTTTCTGTGGGAGCAGTGTTTTCACAAGACATAAGCATGCTGTTTATAAGTATCAGCCCCCCAAAAAGCCACAGTTTTGGGGCATTTCCCATGTTTCCTTTTTGCATATCATGCTTTTTAAAGGTGTATAACAAAGGTAATTATCCCTGCAAGGTATCAAATTTACAAAATTTTGCATAAACCCGACCCAACATTTTTAACTTTTACAGGCGAAAAACTGAGGGACCAGGAATAGTGTCAAAAAAATTATCATATATTTACACCTTCGTTACAGACTGTTGATCATTTGGGACACTAGCACTAGTATTGCATTGCTTTTTTGAGCAGAAGAACTTTGTTGCTGTGCAAAAATTATCATAAATCACACAAACAAATTTTGAGCTATGAACAACTTATCCAAAGAAACGAAGGGCAAGACCAACATGCCCCGTATCATCTTTTTGTCTGCCGTTGCCGCCCTGGGGGGATTTCTGTTTGGCTTTGACAGCGGTGTAATCAATGGCACGGTAGATGCCTTGCAGAGATCGTTTGATTCTGACGCAGTAGGAACAGGCTTTAATGTTGCTTCGATGTTGCTGGGATGTGCAGCGGGTGCATTTTTTGCCGGGAACCTTGCCGACAGGTTTGGCCGTAAATATGTTTTGATACTTGCCGCTGCAGCTTTTATCGTCAGTGCGTGGGGTTCAGGCATTTCATCCAGCTCAACAGAATTTGTGATGTTTCGTATTTTGGGCGGACTGGCAGTAGGGGCTGCCAGCATTCTTTCTCCGGCCTACATTGGTGAGATTGCTCCGCCACATATTCGTGGTAAACTCATTTCATTGCAACAGCTGGCCATCGTATTAGGCCTGTTTTTTGCCTTTTTCAGCAATTACAACCTTGCCAATACCTCTGGCAGTGCATCCCATGAGCTATGGTGGGGTTTTCAGACCTGGCAATGGATGTTCTGGATAGAGTTGATTCCCGCTTCATTATTTTTCCTCTTCCTGCTCTTTATTCCTGAATCGCCTCGTTTTCTGGTGGCAGCAAATAAAGCGGACAAAGCCATTGATGTGCTGGCCAGACTCACCAACCAAGAACTGGCCAGAAAACAGGTAGACGAGATAAAGACAACCGTATACCGGGAACGCAAGCCCAGCATGCGGGATATCATTAACACAAAAACCGGGAAAGTGCATTCCATTATATGGGTGGGAATTGCACTGGCAGCATTGCAACAATTTACCGGAATCAATGTAGTATTCTATTACGGGTCGGTATTGTGGCAAGCGGCAGGGTTTACTGAAGCAGATGCTTTGTTGCAAAATGTTATCAGTGGGTCAGTAAACATTGCCTTTACGATTGTGGCTATTTTGCTGGTAGAACGATTGGGACGCAAGCTATTGCTGATGATAGGTGGTTTGGGACAGGCATTTATGCTGGGTGCACTGGCTTTGTTGTTTTCAACGGGCACTATCGGTGCTGGCGGCAGCCTTACATTGCCGGGCAACAATGGTTTGTATGCACTCATAGCCGCCAATGGATACATTGCATTTTTCGCTTTTACCTGGGGTCCCATCATGTGGGTAATGCTGGGAGAAATGTTCTCCAACAAATTCAGAGGAGCAGCACTGGCACTGGCCGGTTTGGTGCAATGGGGTTCCAACTTTCTTATTACCATTACCTTCCCGATAATGCTGGCAAGCATCGGCCTGGGAGTTTCTTATGGTATCTACGCCGCTTTCGGAGTCATTGCGTTCCTTGTTGTTAAAAACAAAGTAACGGAAACCAGGGGAAAAACCCTTGAGGACATCTCCAGGGAACAGGAATAATTATCCGCTGCAGACTATACAACAAAGGCTTTCCTCGCGGAAAGCCTTTGTTGTAAAAACAGTTAATATTTGCATTCCAAACCCGGATCCCAATCGGCTGCCCCGAAACAATTTCAGCAAATCAGAAATAACAACCAAAATGAATCAATGCTCCCAGTTTCATCGCCGGTAATCGCATGGCCGAAAGTATAACCAGAAGCAGAGCAGTGAAAATGGATGATTAAGAAATTTTCTCTTGCGGCAATTTGGGTTATTTTTTGCGTCCGGCAAAAACAACTACACCTCCTACTACCATGGCGGCAACGCCAATCCATGGAGATAAATTAAACTCGTGCTCTTCTTCCTGCGTCAATTCAATTTCACCCAACTCTACAACTTCTTCTTCTGTTTTAAAGCTAACTCCTGTAAAGATGGTGAAAAGCAGACCCAGCACAATAAGGATGATTCCAAAAGTTTTCATTTTATGGTGTTTTATGTTCAATAAATCATTTAATTATCTTCATAAATAAACTGATTGCAGTCTTTATAGCTTGCTTAACTCTTCTTCCAGCTCTTTACGTTCTTTGCTTAACTTTTGCTGAAGTCTGCCAATCAGTTCGTCCTCCTGCCCTTCAATATAAAGCAAGTCATCATCGGTAAGAACAGAATATTTTTGTTTTAGCTTACCCTTGATCTCATTCCAGTTTCCTTTAATTTTCAACTTGTTCATAATAGTAATTATTTACGTCAGACAATATGTTACCTAATTAATTTCACAATAGCAATTGAAAACATCATGCCCTTTATTGTCAAAAGGACAAAAACCACCTGTAAGTGATTGATTAAAAGTAGTTATACACCTATTAACGACAGACAGTTTAATGAAAAGCACACAGATAACTTAGCCCCACATGGTCTACATAGTGTGGAAGAATATCAACAACACCATAATCCATAGTTCAGGTTTTCATTGAGTTTGCTTTTTCTCTCAAGCTCAATTTACCAGTTACCAGCTGCAGACAGGAGGAAAAAAGCAACCCCTCCGGTACACTCACCGGAAGGGTTCAAGTCATAATTCAGGCCGATAGAACTATGAAAAGGAATAATGATAAGAAAAACCTTTCAACCACATTTACTCTCACCACAGTGGGTACATATCAGGCAGCCTTCCTGGTAAATAACAGACTCCTGCCTGCAGGTTTTGCAAATACGGCCCTGCGCCTTCGTTCCGTCAGGAATGAATCTTTTGAGGGCACGTACCAGACCGTTTTTCCAGGTATGAAGTGTATCGCTGCTCAGGTTCATATCTTCAATTACGTCCACTACAGAGGGAAGGGGCATTCCGTGCCGCAGAATACCGGAAATCAATTTGGCGTAGTTCCAGTATTCCTTATCAAAACTTCGGGACAATCCTTCAATAGTAATTTTGTATCCATCCAGATCATCAAATTGGAAATCATACCGTTTGTCACCGTTGGATAATTTGTTTTTAATCACCCGGCCTTTTTCAACGTATGGGGGCAGATAAAACCCCTCTGCTTTTCCGGTAAATATTTCGTAGGGACGATCATGAAGAATACCCACTACCGCAACCCATTTCTCGGAATTATTATTAAACCTTACCACTTCGGCATCCAGAACCTTGGGTCGTTTGGGTGCATTGGTTTCCTTAAATTCACTATCTTTCTCCTTTTTATTATCAGATACCAATACACCGGAACGAGAACCGTCGCGATATACCGTAACCCCTTTGCATCCGCTTTCCCAGGCAGTTTGATAAATCTGGCCTACCAGCTCTTCAGTAACTTCGTTGGGAATATTCACGGTAACACTGATAGAATGATCCACCCATTTTTGCACCGCGCCCTGCATGGTAACTTTCGCTACCCAATCCACGTCGTTGGCAGTGGCCTTGTGGTAAGGTGATTTTGCGATGATGCTGTCGAGGTCTTCCTGTTTCATGTGTTTCACCTCTTTCACATCGTAACCATTGATTACCAACCAATCTTCAAATTTATGGTGAAACACATTGTACTCTTCCCAATGATCGCCTACCTCATCGACAAAGTCAATCCTCACATTTTTGTCATTGGGATTTACTTTTCTTCTTCTTTTATAAGAAACCATAAATACGGGCTCAATACCTGAAGTGGTCTGAGTCATGAGCGAAACACTTCCTGTAGGTGCAATGGTAAGCAGGGCAATATTTCTGCGACCATTTTTCATCATGAGTTCTTTCAACGAAGGATCAGCCTCGAACAAGCGATTGATGAAAGGATTATTGGCTTCGCGCCTGGCGTCGTATACAGTGAAAGGTCCTCTTTCTCCTGCCATGATACTTGATGAGCGGTAGGCTTCAATGGCCAGTGTTTTATGAATTTTGACTGAAAAATCAGTAGCCTCAGGGGTACCATACCTGTATCCCAATGCGGCAATCATGTCACCTTCGGCGGTAATGCCCACGCCTGTGCGACGACCTTGAATACACTTTTCCCTGATCTTTTTCCACAATTCCAGCTCTACATTCTTCACTTCCTGATCTTCGGGGTCCGACTCTATCTTAGCCAGAATGGCATCAATTTTTTCCAGTTCCAGATCAATGATGTCATCCATCATACGCTGGGCATGCTGCACATGTTCTTTGAACAAATCGAAATCAAAAGAAGCATCAGGTTGGAAAGGATTTTTCACATAGCCAAACAGGTTGATGGCCAGCAGGCGGCAGCTATCATAAGGACACAACGGAATCTCACCACACGGGTTGGTGGAAACGGTGGTAAACCCCAGGTCTGCGTAACAATCGGGGATGGATTCACGAATTACAGTATCCCAGAAAAGGATGCCTGGTTCGGCTGAACGCCATGCGTTGTGAACAATCTTGTTCCACAGGAAACGGGCATCGATGTCCTTGGTGTAAGTTGGGTTTTCAGATTCAACAGGATATTTCTGGGTAAAAGGTTTGTTATGAACTACCGCCTTCATAAAGTCGTCGGTAATTTTCACGGAAACATTGGCACCCGTAACTTTTCCCTCTTCAAGTTTTGCATTGATAAAACCCTCGGAATCAGGATGGGTAATAGAAACACTTAACATAAGGGCTCCACGGCGGCCATCCTGGGCCACCTCCCGGGTTGAATTGGAGTACCGCTCCATAAAAGGAACCAGGCCGGTTGAAGTAAGGGCACTGTTTTTCACCGGGCTCCCTTTAGGACGAATGTGAGAAAGATCATGCCCCACTCCACCGCGGCGTTTCATCAGTTGCACCTGTTCTTCATCGACCTTCATAATCCCACCATATGAATCCGCATTGCGATTGCCAATAACAAAACAATTGGACAATGAGCCTATCTGAAAAGGATTACCAATTCCTGCCATAGGGCTGCCCTGGGGTACGATGTACTGAAAGTTTTGTAACAATGAAAAAATCTTTTCTTCTGACAAAGGATTGGGATATTTCTTCTCGATTCGTGCAAGTTCCCCGGCAAGACGACGATGCATATCATCAGGCGTGAGTTCATATATATTTCCTGCAGAGTCTTTCAGAGCATATTTATTTACCCAAACCCCTGCCGCAAGACTATCCCCTTTAAAATATTTGGTGGATTTCTCTACGGCCTCATTGTAGGAATATTTCTTCCGTTCAACCGAAGGTTGGTGTTCTGAAGGCTTTTTTTCTTCTTCTTTGTTTTCAACCGGGGGTGTTTGAACCGCTCTTTTTCCTAAAACTTCATTGTAAATATTGCTTTCTTCTGCTTTTTTTTCTTTTTCACCTATAACTGTTTGATAGCTTGCACTATTGTCCATAACTGCGGATTTTGTGTTTTAAATATGTTAGTATATCTTGAAAATATCTTGCCCTGAGGAACTAATATTTGGGGGATCCAATTCTTAAGCGAAGATAAACCATATAACAATTGTGACTAACGAGAGATTATCAACAATCAGGGAAAGTTATTAACTTTACCGCATATCCTGCTGATAAAAAGCTACTTACACATAATGGGAAACAGTTGTTTAATTGTTTTTGTTTAAATATTTGTGGATGGTAATGGATAAACCGATGATGCTCAAGCATTTCAAAATTTTTGTTAAGAACAGGGATGCTCAAATACTTTCTTAGCTTTAAAAATTCTTTGTAATTTTAAGCTATTGAATTTTGTTCACAATCAATCCAATTCCAAAACCACTCTCTTTATGGCACGATTTACAATTGCACTTTTAGGAATTATATTGCCCCTGATACTGATATTTTCTGTTTTTACAGGTTGTGAAAAGGACCAGGACGATCCGGAAATTAACTGGCCGGCAGAAATCGAATCAACCAAAGCAGATTATATAAATTCTACGTATGCATATTTCGAAGCAGATTTATCCGGTGAAATCCTTGATATAACTGCAACAGGATTCTGCTGGAGTACAAATGACACACCCACCATTGATGACAACTCCATCTCTATGAATCCCGAACCGGGGATATATAGCCACACGGTTTCAGCATTAACCTCAGGAACAACCTATTATTTAAGAGCCTATTACACATTTGAAGACCAAACCTATTATGGAGAACAGATAACCTTTACCACCACTGAACCCTTAACTGACAATGATGGCAACAGCTATGAAGTGGTTCAGATAGGAAATCAGCTTTGGACAAAAGAGAACATGAAGGTGTTAACCTACAACAATAATGATTCCATAGCCGATGGTACAGGAATAGGCAATTACTCTGAAATGAGCACGCCCCGTTTCTATTTCAACTATGAGGACGAACAAGCCAATCACGAAACATATGGAAATCTTTACACCTGGTACACCATCACTGACCCACGGGGTTTTTGTCCTGATGGGTGGAGAGTACCGGATATTGTAGACTGGGAGACGATGATAAAACATCTCGATGCCCTGGCCAGTGAATTTGAGTCGCCTTCGCAAGGGAGCATAGAGATAAGTGCCATTGCCGGAGGCATGCTCAGAGAAACGGGCACTGTTGAAAACCAAAACGGACTCTGGCATCAACCCAATACGGGGGCGAATAATATTACACGCATGAGTGTGTTACCCTCGGGCATGAGAGATCCTTCAGGAGCTTTTGATGGATTAGGCTACAACGCGGCATTCTGGACATTCACCGAGGATAGTTCCAATCAAGCCATCATGTTTTATACCCACTATTTCAACCCCGGTATATACGCCAATACCTTCTCAAAATCCAGTGGCTATGCTGTTCGGTGTGTAACTGATGTCCCCTGAGAAGACCCTGCTGCCCCGAAAGTCAATGATTCATAGCATTACTCATCACCATATTCAATGAGGAAAGCTTTGATAAACTCATCCAGCTCACCGTCCATAACGGCCTGAACATTTGATGTTTCCACGTTGGTTCTCATGTCTTTGACCATTTTATAGGGATGCATGACATAAGAACGGATTTGAGAACCCCATTCTATTTTCTTCTTGGTATCTTCCATGGCTTGCAGCCTTTCGCGCTTTTTTCTCAGCTCAATTTCATACAACTGAGATTTAAGCATGGTAAGTGCTTTTTCACGGTTTTGTCCCTGAGAACGGGTTTCCTGGCACTCAATGACAATGCCACTGGGAGCATGACGCAGCCTAACAGCTGTCTCCACCTTATTTACATTTTGTCCGCCGGGTCCGCTGGATCGGAAGGTATCCCAGGATATATCTGCAGGATTGATATCAATCTCAATATTGTCGTCAATAATGGGATACGCATACACGGAAGCAAAAGAAGTGTGCCTTTTATTGGCCGAATCAAAGGGTGAAAGTCTTACCAGGCGATGCACGCCATTTTCTCCCTTAAGGTATCCGTAAGCAAAGTCGCCCTCAAATTCAATGGATGCCGATTTTATACCTGCCCCATCGCCTTCCTGCATTTCCAGCACTTTGGTTTTGTAATTGTTCTTTTCCCCGTACCGCAGATACATGCGCATTAGCATCTCGGCCCAATCCTGGCTTTCGGTACCACCCGCGCCAGAATTGATGTTTATAATGGCTGGCAGCCGATCTTCTTCCTTACCGAGCATTTTCTTAAACTCAAGTTCCTCCACATATTTCAAGACCAGGTTATACTGGTCCATCACTTCTTCTTCCGTGGCTTCCCTGGCTTCATAAAACTCATACAACACCTTTAAATCTTCAAAAGCAGCATGCAACTCTTCAAACGAATCGGTCCACTTTTTATGATCTCTGATGTCTTTGAGGATTTTTTCCGCTTTCTTGGGATCGTCCCAGAAATGGGGATCTTCTGTTTTTTCTTCCTGTTGTTTTACGTAGTTGATCTTTTCATCCAGGTCAAAGTGACCTCCTCAAGGCCTCAAGCCTTTTATCCATCGATTTGATGTCGTCTTTGTAAATCATTGTATAAATGTTTAATTAATGTTGCAAATATTTTTTTTAAAACCGATATTTTACTCCCACCCTGCTGGAACCATTAACCTGATACCAAAATAAGAAGAGAGCGGCTTAGGTCAACAGATGAAGAATCATAAAAAACACCTGCCACGACTGCTCGTTTACCATTCGTCATTTTATAACCACCCTTATGGAAAAACGGAAGAATCATTTCATTGTTTTTACAACATCCCAAATCAAATCCTGTTCGAAACCCCTGGAGGTGAGGTAGGCGATTGTTTTCTGTTTCTTTATCTGCCTGTCGTCACTTTTAATGCTGTGATATTTGGCAGCGGCAAGCCTTTGCATGGTACGAAAATAATCATCCGTATCAATGGATTTCAGGGCCTCCCGGATTGTACTTTCCGCAATATTTCGGCTTCTTAGTTCAGCGATAATCCGCATTCTCCCCCAATGGTTGACGGAAAATTTGCCCCTTACATAGGATGTTGCAAAACGTTTCTCGTCCAGGTATTTTTCATCTTCCAGCCAATGGATTACCTGAGGAATTTGCTCAGATGTAGCATTCAATTCCTGCAGTTTTTTTATCACTTCAGCAGTACACCGGTCTCTCCAGGCACAATAACGTGCTACTTTTTTCTTGATAATGTTCAAATCCTCCATCCATGCAAATATAAAAAAACAGGTTTGCATTTTGTCAATCCTGCCCATGACAAATTTGCAAACCTGTAATTAACGTCAAATTACATTTTTATCTCGTCGTCCAGTTTGTTGAAAAAGTGATATTCAAGAAAATGATAGGACAAAGAGGGAAGCAATTTGAATATTGTTTTATACTTAAACATCCATTTTAGTTTAACCGACCATAATCCTTTGGTGAGGTAGGCATAAACGTAGGGATGCACTCTTAAGGTGAGATTTTTTTCATTTTGCTCTTCGATAAGGTAGCGAAGGTTGTTTTCAATTTCATCTACAATGATGATACTGGGAACAATTTCTCCTGAACCACCGCAAGCCGGGCATTTTTCAAGAATCTCCACATTGGTTTCGGTTCTCACCCGCTGACGGGTAATTTGCACGAGACCAAACTTACTGGGAGGCAATATGTTGTGCTTGGCGCGGTCTTTTTTCATCTCTTCTTTCATCTTTTCGAAGAGTTTACGCCGATTGGCAGACTCTACCATGTCGATAAAGTCGATAACAATAATTCCTCCCATATCTCTTAACCGGAGCTGGCGGGCAATTTCTGCGGCTGCTTCCAGGTTTACTTCCAGGGCATTCGATTCCTGGCTGTTATCGGCATTAATACGATGGCCACTGTTTACGTCTATAACATGCAGCGCTTCAGTATGCTCGATAATAAGATAAGTACCACCCCTAATGGAAACAATTTTTCCGAAGGAGCTTTTGATTTGTTTTTCTACCCCCAGGTGATCAAAGATGGGGACTTTATTTTTATACAGTTTGATGATGTCAACTTTTTCGGGTGAAATAGACTTAACGTAATCTTTCAATTCGTCATAAATCACCGGGTCATTGACATATACATTATTAAACTCGGGAGTAAGCAAATCTCTGAGAATGGCTGAAGTACGGTTGATTTCTCCCTGGATAATCTTGGGAGGTTTTGCGCCCTCCAGCTTTGCGGCCACATTATACCATTTATCAACCAGCGCTCTGAGATCATTGTCAAGATCAGCCACCATTTTTCCTTCCGCAACAGTACGCACTATTACGCCAAAGTTTTTGGGCCTGATGCTTTGAACCAATCTTTTCAGCCTGTTCTTTTCTTCCGAGTTTTTAATTTTTTGAGACACCGACACACGGTCGGAAAAAGGCACCAAAACCAGGAATCGCCCGGCAATGGATATTTCACTGGTAATACGAGGACCCTTGGTAGAAATGGGTTCCTTGGCAATTTGAACCAATACAGGTTGATTACTTGTCAGCACATTGTTGATCTTTCCGGTTTTTTCGATTTCCTTTTCCAGGATAAAATTTTCCATGGCAAGGATCTTACTTTTACCGGCAATGGCCAACTTGGTGTACTTGTTCAAAGAATTTACCTGGGCACCTAAATCCAGATAATGGAGAAAGGCATCCTTTTCGTATCCCACGTCAACAAAGGCGGCATTCAACCCGGAAATGATCTTTTTGACTTTTCCCAGATAAATATCGCCTACGGAATAATTGTTATTTTTTTTCTCTTTGTGAAGCTCTACCAGTTGTTTGTCCTCCAGCAAAGCAATAACAATCTCCGACGAGTTTGAATCAATGATTAATTCTTTGTTCACAATCTAAATTTCTTTAAATAAAATACAACATCTCATCTTTTGTGTTTTAAGCTTAAAACAACTGCTGAAGCTACTCGTTTGATTGAATGAAGAAGGAAGGTACCCTATTCTGGTGGTACTTATTCTCTTCAACAGAGCAAACAATTCCGGAATATCGGACAAGTTTTCAGCCGGAGTATCCCCGTTTTGTTTTAAAAATTAATTCCCTAATAAGAGCTCCCCCAGACAAGAAATAAATGCTGTCATTGAGTGCTGAGGGGTGGGCTGCTTCCGGGGCAAGGATTAAGATGAATGGTTGGCAGGATACAGGTTCAGAAATTAACAGACTATAAATAAAATTACATAATACCGAAGGGCATTATGTAATTTTACCAACACACATCTAAAACGCGAGGTTTTAAATGATTATTTCTTTTTGTGTCTGTTTTTGCGCAAGCGCTTTCTGCGCTTATGAGTCGCCATCTTGTGTCTTTTTCTTTTCTTTCCGCTGGGCATAGCTTAATGTTTTAGTAAATAATGGACAAAAAAAAACGATATATTATTTAACCTTTACGGATTCTTTCACTTCTGAAACAAACTCTTTGGCAGGCTTGAAAGAAGGAATAGAATGGGCAGGAATAATAATAGTGGTGTTTTTTGAAATGTTACGGCCTGTTTTTTCAGCTCTTTCTTTGATAATAAAACTTCCGAAACCTCTTAAATAAACATTCTCGCCTTTAACAAGAGAGTTTTTTACGGTGCTCATAAAGGCTTCTACAGTGGCCTGTACAGCTACTTTTTCAATTCCTGTCTTGTTTGCAATTTCAGTTACAATTTCTGCTTTAGTCATACTTATATTTGTTAAGGTTTTATAATTACAACGCTCATTTTTTTTTAATCGGGCTGCAAAGATAATTCTTTTCTCGTTTAAAGAAAACAAATTACGTAATTTTATGCCAATGAATTACGGTTTTTATGGTTCTGTTTCAGACTACTGCAAAAATGAATTTTACTCCCCGCTTACTCCAATGGTATAAAGAAAATCATCGTGACCTTCCCTGGAGAACGACCCACGACCCATATAAGATATGGCTTTCAGAAATTATTCTGCAGCAAACCCGTATTGCACAGGGAATGAGCTACTATCATACATTCCTGGAGTTGTTTCCCGATGTGCAATCCCTGGCTGAAGCCTCTGAAGATAAAGTGTTGGGGGCATGGCAGGGATTGGGTTATTACTCACGGGCACGTAACCTGCATCATACTGCCAAAACCATTGTAAGGGATTACCACGGATCGTTCCCTGCTGACTACCAATTATTATTAAACCTCAAAGGTATTGGGGCATACACGGCTGCCGCCATTGCCTCTATCGCATTTGAGCTGCCCACTGCGGCAGTAGATGGCAATGTTACGCGCGTAATAGCGCGGTATTATGGGATTGAAGAACCGGTAGACAACACCAAGGTGAAAAAATCTATCGAAGAAATAGCAGCTGAATTGCTGGACCCTAAGTATCCGGGGCATTTTAATCAAGCCATGATGGATTTTGGGGCAATGGTATGCAAACCGGCAAATCCGGATTGTTTGAATTGTCCTTTTGCCAGGGAATGTGCAGCCCGTGTAAAGAATAAGATCCACCTGATACCGCTGAAAACAAAAAAAGTAAAGCAAAAACTCAGATATTTCCATTTCTTCCTTTTCTGTTGGCCCGAAAACAACCCTGAATTCCTGTTTATTGAAAAACGGGAAGGAAATGATATCTGGAGAAATTTGTACCAGTTGCCCTTGATAGAAACGCAAAAACCGGATTTTGAATGGCAGAACTTTGCCTCTCACCCGGCACTTAACAACATCCTAAAGAAAAAATTATCTTTGGCCATAGATGGAATCCCTGAGCGGATTACCCATCAGCTTACCCATCAGCGTATTGAGGCTTTTTGTTACAAAATACCTCTTCCTCTTCATTATATTTCTATCTTTGAGAAAGATTTTATCAGGCTCCGCTTTGAGGATTTTGCACAAATGGGAAAACCCGTGCTTATTACCAGGTTCTTGCAGAAATGTGGCTTTATCAATCCCGAATCATAACGAAAAAGAGGCTTATAAGGCTCGCCTGGATGCAGCGAAACCGGCACCCCCATTTAAAATAAATCCATTCCATGAAAACAAAACAGCCGAGCTTTTTTTTTCTTGCTAATTCGTAATTTTTTATGTAAATTTAACGCTTAATTCAACAAAACAATAACTAAAACACAGAGCTATGTCAGGAGTGAATAAAGTAATTTTAATTGGAAATCTGGGAAAAGACCCGGAAGTAAGAAGTATTGAGGGTGGAGCGAAAGTTGCTTCTTTTTCACTGGCCACCAATGAAGTTTACAAAGGAAGAGATGGAAACAAAGTGGAACAAACCGAATGGCACAACATTGTGGTATGGCGTGGATTGGCTGAACTGGCGGAAAAATACCTGAAAAAAGGGAGCCAGATATACCTGGAAGGTAAGATAAAAACCCGTTCCTGGGATGACAAAGAAGGCAACAAACGTTATATCACAGAAATCGTAGGCGATACCATGACTTTTCTTGGCAAGCCTATGGGAGATAGCGGAAATTCCGGTCAATCTTCATCTCCTTCTGAAGAACCCATAGGTACCGGTGAAGATGAAGGGGACCTGCCATTTTAAAAAATCTTTACCCATCTACAGCAAAAAAAACCTGCCGTTGATTCAATGGCAGGTTTTTTTTTCACGTTTACAAGTCAGAAAAAGCACCCATGTATTTCAGCTGGCTCTTCTTCTTACGGGTTGCTATCCTTCCCCAGAAAAATCTCCTTGATTTCATCAGGAATTCGGGCAGGTCGAAAGGTAACAGCATCGAGCATGCACCAATTGGTTTTGGACTCAACAAGCAGTTGCATGTCTTTTTTGCGAAAAATCTGCACCTGCCGCACTGAACTAACCCCTCCGGCAGTAAGGACCCTGGTGGTTATCAACAATTCATCATGGAGCTTTCCCGGCCGTTTGTAATCAATTTCGTGCCGCATTACAACCCAGACATTCTTCTTTTTGATCTCCTCAGGAGCAATTATATTCCAATGTCTGACAGCGGCATCCTGTATCCACTTAACATATACTACGTTGTTGACATGTTGCAGCTCATCAATATCGTCTGCTGCAACAGTAAAATTGTAAGAATAACTAAGTTGGTCGTCCATGCTACGAAAGATTAAATCTGGTTAATAAAATCTCAAAAGAACAATGCGTAAGAAACCCCCAGTACACCGATAGCGGCAAGAATGAAAACAATATTTCTGGGCATGATACCATTATTTTCAGCCGTTTTGCCAAAAATGCCAAATACAAGCGGATGTACCAGAAACGGCATGGCAAAGACAAAAGCGATCAAACCAGCTGCCTGCTCACCAAACATGCCGCCCTGAATAGCAGCAAAAAGACCAAAATGGGATATGGCAGAAGCATTGGCCATTACGGAGTCATTCAGTCCCATTCCACCCATGTATAAAATAAACAACCCCCCAAAAACTGCCACCAGCTGCCATCCCAGTGAGAAAATCATCAAACCACGAATCTCTTTGGCATCTTTATTATCGGCTTTTCTCAATAAATTCAGGGCAAGCCAGGTAAGTACCAGCCCCACTGCTACCACTACAAGCGTATAAGGAATCAGAAGCTTATCAGCTGTTGCACTGGCAGCAAGAATAGAGAATACAAAGATATGTCCGATAAACGGAATATTGATCATGATGGGTGCCCGAACCTGTGCCTCCGGACCCAGATCGCCGGCGGTGCAGGCCCCGGTTAAACCGGAATGGGAAAGCGAACCCGCCATACCGGGTGCAAGATTGCGGATATTGTTGGCCTTGCCAAACAAAATTAAAAGCGCCAGTCCTCCGAACATCCACAACAATTGACCAAAGAAACCAAAAGAAAGCACGGAGGTCATCCCGGTAAGCGAGAAGGCCTCAGCAATACGCGACCCTCCCACCATAAAATTGGCCGCGAGCACAACGGGAATTCCGGCAAACAAAAGCGAACGAATGGTAGGACCGAATTTCCAGCGGGTGAAAATCATCCCCATGGTAACCGATAAAACCATGGCAAAGAAAATTTCCGGTAAGGCGATGACTGGCCGAATCCAGCGGGCTATGTACCAGGACAATACCAGGATGATCAAAATCATGGCGGTTTCAATAATCCCTTTTCGGATGTACACCGGTTTGTTGGTAATCTTGGCTCTGTAATCGATAAGAATGATAGAGCCTACCAGACCCAGATAACCCAGCAAGGGATAAAAATTATCCAGTGGCTCGTTGTTGTTGTAACCCACGATAACTCTTTTCAAAGACTCAATACCAATGAGGACAAAAAAGGAGCGAATCAGAAACATGAACTGGGTAAATTTGGTTCCCAGAAACATTTCTTCGTCAGAAGGGACCACAATATCCTTTTTGTCGATTTCCTGTTTGGAAATAATTTTCTTAATCTCTTGTCCTCCTACAAAAAAGGAGGCAATCAGTGCCGTAATGGTTACTTTACTGGTAAAATCGACAATGGGAAACTCTCCCAGTCCGGGGGTACCCATACCTGTACTTACCAACACATAGCCCATAATTAATCCGAAGACCACGATTATAAGAATAGGAGAATAACGGGTACCAGCCACAAAAGTACGCGAAACGAGCACCATAGAAATTACCAGCAGGAAGGTAAGCCAAAACTGATTGAGGATATGCATGTTCGCCATGGGTTCTGCAAATTGTTCCATTAAGTAGTTAGTATTTAGCGTTTATAAATATATTCAATTGTCAAAAATAGCAAAGCACAGTATTTTTTCTGATTTTAGACCGAGCGGCAAAAATACGATTTTTTACCTTATCTGTCTTACGAACCTGCCTTTTTGACACAGAAACCGCCACACCTGTCACAACTAAACAAAGTCAATATTTCTGTCCTACATACCTCAAAAACCGGCTGAACAAAATAATTTTCCGGATATAATTTTCATATTATTAACCTTCGTAACTGTAACAATCTCTCCTTTACCAACGTCACATTGAAGTTCAAAACACAAGGCCTGATATGTCCGAAAATGTACATTCCCTGTGCGCCTTTGAACAAACCTCTGCCTTTTTTTACAAGCGTTAATCAAACCCTATTGCCTGTTTACCAATTACTTACAAGTCATGGCCTGAAATTGGCCATACCAGTCAAAAATCAAAGCAAACGATGATGATACAACTGAAAAATATCCACAAATCTTACCAGATGGGAAATAATTCCCTGCATGTTTTAAAAGGAATAGATCTTTTTATCGAACCAGGAGAAATGGTCTCTATCATGGGCAGTTCCGGTTCAGGAAAATCGACCCTGCTAAATATCCTCGGAATTCTTGACAGCTACGACCATGGAGATTACCTGCTGGACCACAAACCCATCAAAACCCTGACAGAAACCAAAGCAGCACTGCTGCGCAATGAATATATCGGATTTGTCTTCCAGTCGTTTAACCTGATATCTTTTAAAAATGCCATGGAAAATGTTGCTCTTCCGTTGTATTACAAAGGAATAAGCAGAAAAAAGAGAAATAAAACCGCCCTTGAATATCTTGATAAGGTAGGTTTGCTGGACTGGGCCGAACATATGCCCAACGAAATGTCGGGAGGACAGAAACAAAGAGTAGCCATTGCCCGCTCTCTCATTGCCGGTCCAAAAGTAATTCTTGCCGATGAACCCACGGGTGCACTTGACTCAACTACCTCCTACGAAGTAATGGACATTTTGAAGGCTATCAATGATGAAGGAATTACCGTGCTGATAGTAACACATGAAGAGGACATATCACGAATGACCAAAAGAATAATTAAGCTGAAAGACGGACTGATTGAAGCTGACTATATTCCTGAAGCCCTGGAAGAATATGCCGGTTAATTTTATGCTCTTGTTTCAGCTACCACAAGACTGACACCCCTAAAATACCACACCAATGTTTGACCTTGACAAATGGCAGGAAATATTTGCCACCATAAAGAAAAACAAGCTTAGAACTTTCCTTACAGGATTCAGTGTAGCATGGGGCATTTTTATGCTCATCATTTTACTGGGTTCGGGAAAAGGATTGGAGAATGGTTTTGAAAACCAGTTCAGGGGATCAGCCAAAAATTCTCTCTGGATATGGACCGGGAGAACCAGTGTCGCACACAACGGCATGAATCCCGGCAGACAAATAAGGTTTAACAATGAAGACTACGAGAACCTGAAAAACAACGTTAGTCAAACTGAATATATTTCCGGCAGATTTAATATCTGGTGGGGAAATCAGGTAAGTTACAACAACGAGGTCCACTCTTTTGGTATTCGCAATGTCCATCCCGACTATAAACATATTGAAGCGCTCAAAATCACTGACGGAAGGTACATTAACCATTTAGACAACAAGCAAAAAAGAAAAGTAACCGTCATCAGCACGCTGGTTCGCGATATATTGTTCAAGAAAGATACAGCGGAGGCCATGGGAAAGTACATCAATGTCAATGGTATTCCTTTTCGAATCGTAGGTTTTTTTGAAGATGAGAGCCAGGATGAGAGTAATATGCGACTGATTTATGTTCCTATCTCTACTGCCCAAACAGTATTTAGTGGGGGCAACAGATTGCACGATATTTCCATGACCATCCAGGCCAATACTCTGGAAGAGGCCCAGCAAGCTGAAAGAGATGTAAGAAGTCGCCTGGCAGCTGTCCATAATTTCGATCAGGACGACAGGCGTGCACTGGGCACCTGGAACAGCTTTGAGAATTACATGCAGATGCAGAGTATTTTTATGGGAATCCGTTTGTTTATCTGGATCATTGGCATCGGAACCATCATTGCGGGGATTGTAGGGGTGAGCAACATCATGATCATTGTAGTAAAAGAGCGCACCCGCGAAATTGGAGTACGCAAGGCCCTGGGTGCCACACCCGCCTCCGTTATTGCCCTTGTTTTATTTGAGTCGGTGATGATTACCACTTTTGCAGGCTACATCGGTCTGGTGCTGGGAGTGGGGTTGCTGGAAGTGCTTTCGGGAATAGAAGCCCCGTTTTTCGCCAATCCTTCTGCAGATTTTGGATTGGCTGTAAGTGCCACCCTCATTTTGATCCTTGCCGGAACATTGGCCGGTTTTGTTCCGGCCCGAAGGGCTGCACGCATCAAAACCATTGAAGCTCTGCGGGATGAATAACCCTTCGACAGGCTCAGGGACCGCCCTTCGACAGGCTCAGGGACCGCCCTTCGGCAGATTCCCCTTCAACGAGCTCAGGGACCAGCTGTTAATCGGCTTAGTATTTGACACAAACAAGAAATAAAAAGAGAATAACAAAGTAATTGCACAAAAAAGAAAACCACAATTAACAACCAAATACCTATCCAATGTTTGATTTAGATAAATGGCAGGAAATATTTGCAGCACTCAGGAAAAATAAGATGCGCACTTTCCTCACCGCTTTTGGAGTTTTTTGGGGCATATTCATGCTCATTATCATGCTGGGGTCGGGCAAAGGATTGCAAAATGCTGTTTTCGACGGAATGAAAGATTTTGCCACCAACAGTATCTTCCTGATGACCTCCCCTACCTCAGAGCCATATGCAGGCTTTCCCCGCGGGCGACGATACAACTTTCGCAATGCCGACATTGAAGCCCTCAGAAATGGCATTCCTGAAATTGACCTGATTGCCCCCCGCATGCAGGCCAGGGGTGGCACCAATGCCACCGACAATGTGGCAAGAGGAATAAAAACAGGAGCCTTCACGGTCAATGGAGATTATCCCGAATGGAACAGGATTGACCCGGTAGAAATGGTTGAGGGAAGATTTCTCAATCACCTGGATATTTTACACAAAAGGAAAGTTGCCGTAATCGGGAACCTGGTACAAGAGATTCTTTTTGAAGAAGGTGAAGAGCCAATAGGACAATACATTCGCATCAACGGGGTCTACTTCCAGGTAATCGGAGTGTTTACTCCTTTGAATAGCAATATAAGTTTTGGTGGCGATAAAGCCCAGAACATTTTTATCCCCTTCACTACTTTGCAGCAAACCTACAATTACGGAGATGTGGTGGGTTGGTTTGCCATAACCGCAAAACCCGGTTTTTCAGCCAGTGTGATTGATGAAAAAGCCAGAGAATTGCTCAAAAGAAGACATCGTGTGGCACCCCACGATCAGCAAGCCATTCAGGGTTGGAACATGGAGAAAGAGTTCAACAAGGTAACAGGCTTGTTCATGGGTATTGAAGTATTGGTTTGGATTGTGGGTATCGGCACTTTACTGGCCGGAGTTATCGGTATCAGCAACATTATGCTGATCGTTGTAAAAGAACGTACCAAAGAAATAGGAATCCAGCGGGCGCTGGGAGCTACACCGCGAAAAGTTATCAGCCAAATCATTACTGAGTCCGTATTTCTGACCACACTGGCAGGATACCTGGGGCTTTCATTTGCCGTCTTTCTGCTGGAAATTATCAGTAAAGCCTTAAGCTCCTCGGGAGCAGAGGATATGGCATTCAAAAACCCCGAGGTAGATTTCAATATTGCCGTTACAGCCCTGCTCATTCTGATCATATCCGGTGCCCTGGCAGGTCTCATGCCTGCTCACAGAGCAGTAAAAATCAAGCCTATAGATGCCCTTAGAGATGAATAAAGCATATAATACAATACTCAATAATTCAAAGAAACAAGAAATAAACCATTCATTACAAATCATAATTCACAGTCAGCCATGAAAAAGTTTTTCAGAATCCTTTTGATAGTCGTAATCCTTGGAGTTTTTGCCGGGACCATAGGATTTTTGTATTCCAAGTCACAAACCAAACCGGAAGTGCACGAAACCACTCAGCCTTTTTACACCGATATTATCCGCAAAACGGTTGCCACAGGTTCTTTGGTTCCACGCAATGAGATTGAAATCAAACCCACGGTTTCGGGTATCATTGATAAAATTTATGTAACCGAAGGGGAGGTTGTGGAAACCGGTCAGGTTCTGGCCCGTGTGCGTATTGTGCCCAACATGGTCAATCTTAATGCAGCTGAGAGCCGCGTGAATCGCGCACGCATTGCGATGGAAGAAGCGCGCATTAACTTTGACCGTCAGCAGCAATTGTTCGACAGGCAAGTGATTGCAGAGTCAGAGTTTCTCCCCTATCGCATTGCGCTCAATACAGCCGAAGAAGAGCTTACGGCAGCAGAAAACAACCTGGAGCTTATCCGCGACGGTGTGAGCCAGTCCTCTGGGGAAGCCAGTAATACCATCATCCGGTCTACCATCGACGGAATGGTGCTTGAGGTGCCGGTGGAAATAGGCAACTCCGTCATTGAAGCCAACAATTTCAATGCAGGTACCACCATCGTTTCTATTGCCGACATGGGGGAGATGATTTTTAAAGGAAAAGTAGATGAATCGGAGGTAGGTAAAATCAACGAAGGCATGGAGTTGATTCTCAATATCGGTGCCATTGACAAAACAGACTTTACGGCGATCCTGGAGCATATTTCGCCCAAAGGAGTGGAAGAGAGCGGTGCCATTCAGTTTGAAATCAGAGCCGATGTACAACTTGACAACAAACATTTTATCAGGGCCGGATACAGTGCTACAGCAGACATTGTGCTGGAACGTCGCGACAGTGTGCTGGCCCTGGAAGAAAGCGTGTTGATATTTGACAACGGTGATATTTATGTTGAAGTAGAAACTGAGCCCCAGGTATTTGAAAAAGTAAAAGTAACCACCGGAATTTCTGACGGGATAAATATCGAAATACTGGAGGGCATCACTGAAGAAAGCAACGTTAAGAAAAGTGTATAAATCCCTCAAAGGGTATTCATATCAGGGCCGGTTGCAACATCATCCGGCCCTGATATGAGTAACATAAAGTATTTCGGGTATTTTTTTATTCCCAAAAAAAGCATCCAGGAACCACTCCAATATTTGGCGATCGAACAATTGCCATCGTTAAAAAAAAGCTTAAATTAAATCCTATCAAACTATCTGTTTAACTGGTTTGTTTACTTTTGCAAACATAAAATCCATGTCAGATTAAAAAGACACATGCAAACCATCCGAAACATTAAAAAATATGTCCTGCTTATTACCTTACCCCTGGTAATGTGGCTGTTTTTTAATCAGGTGGCTTTCTGGCATTACCACCTGCATGAATCCGGGATTGTTATAGAGCATGCCCACCCTTTTCAAAACAACACTCAACCCGGCACCCCTTATCAACAACACCAGCATAGTGACTTTGAGTACACCTTGTTTGCCCAGATAAGCAGTATTGCCGGTTTGCTGGTTGTTTTGCTGATAGCAGGATTACTTTTCCACAACTTTTCTTTTCAATTACCCGGAATTCCCGGTGCCAGCATTCGTCCGGTTTATCTCTCTGTTTTCAGGTTGCGGGGCCCCCCAGCCATTTTGTGAGTTTTCCCCCTCCAAAAATTTTCCTTCTCAATCGGAACCTATCTTTCCTGGACTGCACCAGCAATCTTCAGGAAGTGCTCTTTTTGAGAATTTTTCCTAGGCCCTAAAAATATCTTACAACCTAAAACAGCTATAAAAATGTACAAAATATATACAACCTTACTATTAATCTTTTTCACCTTTTTTCATTTACACGCACTTATTGTTCATCCTGATGAACAACGTCCTCCCACCGATGCCAATATATACGGGCATGTAATAGATGCAGAAACCGGCGAACACCTTCCTTTTGCCAATCTTCTGATCAAAGGCACGCGCATTGGGGCCATCACCGATGCAACCGGTCATTATATTCTTACCAATCTTCCTCCGGGCAATCACACCCTTGTAGCTCAAAGCATGGGATATGCAAAAGTGGAAGTAGAATTTAAAGCCCTTGAAGACAAGAATGTGGAAGTAGATGTTTTGCTTACTCCCACGGAAATCAACCTGGATGAAGTTGTACTTACAGCCTCTCCTACTGCCAGTGGCTTTCGCTATCAACCCGATGCAGTTTTTCTGGGAGAGAAGCTTCAGCGCCGCAGCGAACCCTCATTCGGCGAGATGCTCAATGGTCAGCCCGGAGTAGCCATGCGCAGTTTCGGCTCTGCTCCTTCCCGCCCGGTAATCAGGGGCATGGATGGAGACCGTATCCTGGTATTGGAAAATGGCGAACGCATGGGTGACATCTCTGAAACCTCGGCTGATCATGCTATTTCTCTCGATCCCCTGGCAGCCAGCCGCCTGGAAGTAGTCAGGGGGCCGGCCAGCCTGCTTTATGGCTCCAGTGCCCTGGGAGGGGTTATCAACCTGATGACCACCGACATCCCCGAGAATTGGGACAGTGGAATCACCGGTGTGGTTTCCGGACAAGGCGCCACCATGAATAATATGGGAGCAGGTTTTGGAAGAATTACCTACGGCAAACAAACCTGGGCCACTTCAGCCCGATTTGCCCTGCGTCAGGCAGGAGAGATTACCACTCCGGATGGAGTATTGCCGGGTACAACCATGGATAACCTGGATGCATCCATTGGCCTCGGCGTGAACCGAAACAACCTTACCGGGGGGGTAAGCATGTCCTTGTCAGACCAATCCTTTGAAATTCCCGAATCACCAGACAATCCTGACGAAGCGGTGGAAATCCGGGCGCAAAGACTCTCATTCCAGGGACGGTTCGGACGGGAACTCGGTGGTGATTTTTTTGACAAAGCACAGTTGCGGTTCAATGCGTCAAGGTTTAACCAGAAAGAGGTGGAAATAGAAAGGCAGGGCACCGGCATTACTGAAGAAGCGGTTGAACTGGAATATGATCAAATGGCATTCAGTTCTACGCTTACTTTCCAGCACAAGCCCCGCGGAGCATTTGACCGTGGAGCTATTGGTTTTAACCTGTTGGCCCAGAGTGTTGACGTTTTGGGCGAAGACATATACACTCCCGGTGAGCAGAGAGTGTCACTGGCTACTTTTACTTTCCAGGAAGTACCGCTTTCGCGCACCCTGCGGTTTCAGTTTGGTGCACGCCTGGATTACCAGAACTCCAAAGCGCTGCCCAACAACTCATTCCCCGAAGTAAACAAACAAAGAAATGCCTTTAACTACTCAGGCTCACTGGGACTCAACTACAGGCCTTTTGAAGATGTGGAAATTGGCGGACAGTTTGCCCGATCGCACCGAAACCCCCAGGTGGAAGAATTATTTGCCGATGGCCCGCACCTGGGAGTGGGGGTTTATGAGCAGGGAAATGTTGACCTTAAAGACGAAATTGGCCATGGAGCCGATTTGTTTGTAAGGATACAACGTAATTTCTTCGAAGTAGAAATGGCGGCATTCGTAAACGATTTTCGCAACTACATTATCTTTCAGCCCACCGGGAACATTGATGACGCCTCCGGTTATCCTGTATTTGAATATATTGGAGGAGAAGCCATGTTGTGGGGAGGGGAACTGGCTCTGGGGACAAACATAACCAGCCGGTTAAATTATACCGGATCTGTTGATTATGTAAGAGGTCAAAGAAGTATTGAGGGTGAATTCACCGAAAATCTACCCGTAATTCCCCCTTTCCGGTTTCATAACACTATAGAATATGACTGGGAAAAAGGTTGGATAGGCTCATCGCTGGCCCTGATTGCCAAACAAGATCAGGTAGCTCCGGAAGAGGAGGTTACCGATGGGTATTCATTGTTGGGTTTTCAGGCAGGATACAGGTTCAATTTAAATGGCAGGCACGTGATCATCCTCAGGGTGGAAAATGCAATGGACACCAAATACCGCGACCATCTTTCGCGGGTTGAGGACAGGAACTTTTTTATGCCAGGCAGAAATATTAATCTCTCTTACAGATGGTTCTTCTGAAGCACCAGCAAACATAAATAGATTATCAACCTACCTCCCGGTCCTAAATGGTTTAAAGGACCATCCAGCCGGGAGGTATTCAAAAGATTATGAGGAAAGCAAAACTTTGAAACACAAACCTTTTTCAACAACCGGGAAAACATATCCGGTTTCTACTTTACCGTATCCCCAAATCTGATAGGTTGCGGCACGCTTTTTCCCTAAAAGTAGGGATTGCACGACCTGAAGATTTGGGATACTTTTGCCCTGTAATTGTTAATTATATAACAACATCAAGAAACTGACATTTTAAAGCATGATTCTCAAAACACAAAAGAACTTATCCACGCGAAATTTTTCAACTATACACTAACCTCCATTAATAAATCTACCCATGAATAAGTATTTAATAAGCACCCTTACAGTAATCCTGATACTATGGCAAGGATTACAGGTTTATGCAGACAACAATACCCATAACCTGCGTATGAAAACCGATGCCAACATTGTAGGACATGTAATCAGTGAAGGCAAACACGTTCCTTTTGTTACCATTTCCATTAAGGGCACCACCATTGGTACCGTGGCAGATGAAACCGGACATTTCCGGCTGATTCACTTGCCTTTGGGAGAACACACCATAGAAGCCAGCTTCATGGGATACAAGCCTGAAACCCTAACTGTTTCAGCAGAGGAAGGGGTAACCCAGGAAATCAACATTCATCTTGAAACTGATGCCCTGGGGCTGGAAGAAGTAGTGGTAACCGGCGATCGCAATGAGCGCAAGAGATCCGAATCTCCCGTTATTGTAAATTCTTTGGGGCCCTCCCTGTTTACCAACACCCATTCGGTAAGTTTCGCTGATGCCCTCAATTACGCTCCCGGGCTGCGCCTGGAGAATAACTGCCAAAACTGTGGTTTTACCCAGGTACGCATGAACGGAATGGAAGGCACCTATTCTCAGGTTCTCATCAATAGCAGACCCATATTCAGTGGGCTGGCCGGGGTATATGGCCTGGAGCTCATCCCCGCCAATATGATTGAGCGGGTAGAAGTAGTAAGAGGGGGCGGCTCAGCCATTTATGGCAGCAATGCCATTGCCGGAACGATCAATGTTATCCTCAAGGATCCGCTGGTAAACAGTTATGAAGTGGGCGTTAACTCAGGCGTCACAGGCATTGGAATGAGCAACGCAGGCGATCTTGCCCCTGACAACAACATCAGCTTCAATGCGTCCATGGTTACTTCCGACCAGAATACCGGCCTGTCTGTTTTTGGATTTACCCGCGACAGGGCCCCGTTTGATGCCAACAATGACCGTTTTTCTGATGTGACTCAAATTGACAATACCACCATTGGTGCCAGGTTCTTTCACCGATTTGGGACAAGAAACAAGCTGAATATAGACTTCTACAACATCAGAGAGAAAAGACGTGGAGGAGACCAATTCGACCAGCTTCCTCATATGGCAAATATTGCCGAAACTGCGGAACATAAAATCACTACCGGAGCCATCAACTACCATCAGTTTTTCAGAAGCACCGATATGCTAAACATTTATGCATCGGGTCAGCTCATTAACAGAGATACCTATTACGGTGCAGGTCAATCACTGGAGGATTATGGAAACACTGGCAATTTCACCTTCAATACAGGTTTGCAATACAAAGCTCAGTTCAGCAGTTCCAATCTAACAGCCGGAGCCGAAGTTTCAGGAGAAAGTCTTCTTGATAAAAAATTGGGTTACCCTGATATGGAAGAGGGTAACCTGACATTTGCCGACAACACCATTGTGGCTGATCAGCAAATTCTTACCACCGGTTTATTCGCCCAATACGACTATACCCTCAATAAATTTATGTTCTCACTGGGTGGGCGCCTGGACAATTACAGGGTGGAAGACAAAGAAAAGAACTTTGAGCCCAAAACAGGTACTATTTTTAGTCCCCGTGTCACCCTTCTTTACAACTACAGCTCGCAGCTTCAGGGCCGCATAAGCTATTCGCAGGGTTACAGAGCGCCACAGATATTTGATGAAGACCTTCATATTTTGACCTCTGGTGCGCGCCAGGTGCTTCATTCCAATGCTCCGGATCTGGAAGCAGAAACCAGTCAGAGCTATATGGCTTCTCTCGACTATAATACGCTAATAGGAAATACCACTGCAGGCATCCTGGTGGAAGGTTTCTACACGGTTTTGCTAAATCCTTTCGTACTGGAATACGGAGAAGCTGATGAAAACGGGGTTGTAGAATATGTGCGTGAGAATGCCGATGGAAGTGCGATTGTAAGAGGAGTAAATACGGAATTCAACATTGTCCCCGCAAGAAACCTCTCCTTTACTGCAGGCCTTACCTTGCAACAGGCTACCTATGAGGAAGCACAGGAGTTTGGTGAAAAAAGTTTCTTCAGAAGCCCCAACACATATGCTTTCATCAATGCCGACTGGAGAATCAACCCACAATGGGAAGTGGCACTCAGTGGAAACTACACCGGAAAAATGCTCATTCCCTACTTTGGCCCTGCCCTGGAAAATCCTGAAGAAGGAGAACTCAGAGAAAGCGATCCTTTCTGGGACATGGGTGCCCGACTGAGCTACAACACAAAAATCAAAAGCTCAGGCGTAGAGTTTTTTGCAGGCATGAAAAACATTCTTAATTCCTTCCAGTCGGATATTGACACTGGTGAAGATCGTGACCCGGGATACCTTTATGGACCCGTTTTGCCAAGAACCATCTACTTTGGAATCAGGGTAGGAAATATGCTCAAATAAACTTCCCCATCCAACATATCTGTTGATTGATTGAAAAAACCTGTGTCTGCCAACACAGGTTTTTTTATTCCATGCTCACAGCATGAAATAATCCATTTTCCTTTACACCTGGCACAAATGAACTCAAAATCTTATGATGGAATTTTTAACTTTGCATGCAGGGACTTTAATTTCTACTTGCGAGCAAAAACAATTCTGAAGCAGATTCGTTGCATTTTTCACTCGTGTTAAACAATAATTCCAGGCTTTCAGGGTTTGTTTTTCAAGGCTTTTGTTTGAAACAATTCGTACCAGATATTTTATACTATGGACTCATCCAATACTTTACGGCCATCCTTTTTCGTGATGCTGCTGCTTTTTCTGTTTGCTCTTGTGGCAGTAAAACCGATCATATCACAGGAAATTGCCATTGGTCAGTGGCGCCATCATCTGCCTTCCAACAGAGTGGTGTCACTGGATGAAACACCCGGGTTTATTTATGCGGCCACTCCCTATGGATTGCTGGAATATGACAAACAATACAACAGCATCCAAAAGTTTGACAAGGTAAGTGGCCTGAGCGATTTCGGGATCAATGTCGTCCGGTATTCACAGGAAAAAGAGGTTCTGCTGATGGGCTATCAGAACGGAAATATTGACGTAATGATGCAAGGCAGTTTTTTTGCCATTCCCGATATTTTGCAGGCCAACATCCTGGGCTCCAAAAGCATCAACAATATCATCTTTGATTCAGACCGGGCTTATCTTGCATGTGATTTTGGAGTGGTTATTCTCGATATCAACCAGTTTGTGATTCTCGACACCTGGTTTATCGGTCCCGAAGGAAGCATGCTCAATGTGTATGATCTGGCAAAAACAGAAAGCCACTTTTATGCAGCCACCGAAGCAGGTTTGCTAAGGGCTGACCTCACAGCACCCAACCTGGCCGATTATCAATACTGGAATCCTGTACCCGAACTGCCCGCAGCCAGTGAGCGGTTCAATGCAGTAGTTAACCACAACAGCACCCTGTACGCCAATATGGCTGCAGCGGAAAGTGATACTTTGTTCAGGCTAACCCAGGACGGATGGGAAGTTTTTAATCCTTACGGTGAAGAGGGTTTCTTTGAGCCCAAAACCAATATTCGGTCAACCAACAACCACCTGGCAGTAAGTTCCATCGGAAGGATTCATATATTTGATGAAAATGTCGATCCGTTGGCCAGCTTCTCCTCCTATGCCGGGAGAGCGGCAAACGCATTGGATATGCTGATAGGCGAAGACAACACCATCTGGGCCGGAGACCGGTCATGGGGTCTGATGAAAGGAAATATGGAGGGGAACTTTGAGTTTATTATTCCTTCGGGCCCTGACACCAACGAATCCTTTGGCATTTCTCATGCCGGTACCACTCTGTGGGTGGCCCCCGGAGCCAGAATCGGTGGTTGGCAAAACAGCTGGAATGACAAGGGTATTTTCGTGCTACATGAAGGAAACTGGAGCGTTTTTAACCGCTGGAGTTTTCCTGAAATGAATTCGTTGAGAGATATCCTGCAGATAACTCCTGATCCGGGGAACCTCAACATAGCCTATGCTGCCGCATGGTCGGGGGGGTTGGCAAAAATGGATGTGGAAGAGGGGCTTATTGAAATCTACAACCATGAAAACAGCACCCTGCAGCGTCGCAGCGGCATCCAGGATGTGGTGAAAGTTGGAGGATCTGCTTTCGACAGCCGGGGCAACCTGTGGGTAAGCAACTCCAGTGCGGACCATTTTATCAGTGTCAAAACCCCCGAAGGAAACTGGATGTCATACCCCCACAACGGGTTGGTAACCGGCAATGAAACCCTGGGAGAAGTGGTGGTTGACAACAGCGATCAAAAATGGGTCGTTATGCCCCGGGGTGGAGGCATCCTTGTATTTAAAGAAGAAGATGTAAGCAGCAATACGGGTTTCGACATCAGAAAACTTTCCTCGCAGGCCGGCAATGGCTCTTTGCCCAGCAACAGGGTAACTGCGCTGGCCAAAGACAATGATGGCTATATGTGGGTGGGAACCAATTCGGGAGTTGTTGTTTTTTACTCACCCCACATGGCATTCAGAGATCAGCCTTTTGATGCCCAATCCATCATCGTGGTGCAGGATGGCTTCGCAGGAAGACTCTTTGAGAACGAAACCATCAACACGATTTTCGTGGACGGTTCCAACAAAAAATGGTTTGGAACCACCAGCTCCGGAGCCTTTTTGCTTTCTCCTGATGGAAGAGAAACCCTTCTGCATTTCAACAAATCCAACAGTCCCCTCCCCTCCAACAACATCCTGGACATTTCGGTAAATCCAGTCAGTGGCGAAGTATTTTTTGCCACCGATCAGGGACTGGTTTCCTACCGTGGCTTTGCCATTGAGGGACAAAGACAGCATTCGGGTGTTTACGCCTTCCCTAATCCGGTGAGACCCGGATACAGCGGATATATCGCTATCAAGGGGCTGGTGACCAATGCACGGGTGAAGATAACCGATATTGCCGGCAACCTTGTGCACGACGGATTTGCCGATGGAGGACAGTTTGTATGGGACGGCTACAACCTGCAGGGCAGCAAACCCGGCTCAGGGGTTTACCTGGTTTTCTCCACCGACCCCGAAGGGAATGAAACGATGGTAACCAAGAT
>CAZBGI010000008.1:0-83239 GCA_964491395.1 uncultured Bacteroidales bacterium
CCATCCAGCCCAAAATCATCCTTGAGTTCTTTGCCGTTGTATAGGCTTGGCAGTGCACCCATAGTTTTACCATCGTAACAGAGGCCTGGAGAGACATTGGTTGTTACGAAGGGACCGTTATCGGTCGTAAGGGTGGATGCAGGAGTATGATGGTCGTTTACCCGGCTGGAAACCCTAAAGATATTCAGGGAATAATCATGGAAATGGAAATCAATATCTATGGCACAAGTTTGAGAGAGTAAAAATTCCCGGTTTACCATTGCGCTTCCACGGAAAACAGTCGTCCATAGCAGCTCTTTGATCAGTAACGCAAACACCAGCGCATAGTCATGGGGATTGCTCTCTCCCAAATCGGATGGATTTAAACCGGAATTTTCAAAGCACGTATGTTGAGTTGTACCGTGACGCATGGCTGGGTTTTGACGTATTGAAGGTGTAAATATAGTCTTTTTATCGATTGTGCAAATATTGTGGTGAAAAAGATAGGGAGGATTTGATGTGTACCAGGGTCAAATCCAATATTGATCTATAGCTGCTTTTTCCCTCCGGAGCAATAAAAAAACCGGAAAAGCTCCTGAGCCTTTCCGGTTGTTGATACCCGGTATGTGAAGGGTTAAAACCCGAACTGAATACCCTGCGCCAGAGGCAGATCGGCGCTGTAATTGATAGTATTGGTTTGGCGGCGCATATAGCTTTTCCAGCTGTCGGAACCCGATTCGCGGCCGCCTCCGGTGTCTTTTTCTCCGCCAAAGGCACCCCCGATCTCTGCACCGGAAGTGCCGATGTTTACATTGGCAATACCGCAATCGGAACCGGTTTCGGAAAGGAACAGTTCGGATTCACGGATATTCTCGGTGAAAATGGAGGATGAAAGCCCCTGGGGCACGTCATTGTTAAGCGCGATGGCTTCTTCAATGGTTTTGTATTTAAGGATGTATAGGATGGGGGCAAAGGTTTCTTCCTGCACAATTTCGAAATGATTTTCCGCCTCCACAAGCGCCGGCACTACATAATGGCAGAAATCACGGTTTTCGCAATTATAGGAAGTGCCGCCAAACAACACGTTACCACCTTCTTCTTTTACCTTTTTGATGGCATTCAGAAAGTCATTCACTGCGCTTTCGCTGATAAGCGGCCCCACCAGGGTTTCCTCCCTGAGAGGATTGCCGATTTTTTCCGCTACGCTTTTGTAGGCAATTTTCAGTTTTTCCACTACCTGATCGTAAATGCTTTCATGCACAATGATGCGACGGGTAGAGGTACACCGTTGGCCTGCTGTACCCACGGCACCAAACACCACCGATTTGATGGCCATTTCGAGGTTGGCTGTGGGGGCAATGATTACGGCGTTGTTTCCGCCCAGCTCCAGGATGGTTCTGCCCAGGCGTGCACCAATGATTCCGGCCAGTTTCTTGCCCACGGCGGTAGAGCCGGTGATGGAAAACAGGGGAATGCGCCGGTCGGCAACAAAATTTTCACCCAGTACATCCGAACCTGCTATCACAAGGTTGAATACTCCTTCGGGCACATCCTTTTTCTTTAATACATCTGCAATGATATTGTGGACTGCAATGGCGGTAAGAGGTGTTTTGGAGCTGGGTTTCCACACTACCACATCGCCACATACAGCGGCAATCATGGCGTTCCACGCCCATACAGCAACCGGAAAGTTAAAGGAGGTAATCAATCCTACGATGCCCAGGGGTTGGTACTGATCGTACATTCGATGTTTGGTGCGCTCCGAATGCATGGTAAAACCATTGAGCAGACGGCTTTGGCCCACGGCAAAGTCGCAGATATCAATCATCTCCTGCACTTCACCCAATCCCTCCTGGTAAATTTTTCCCATCTCCCAGCTAACCAGGTATCCAAGATCTTCCTTATTTTCGCGCAGTGCATTGCCAATAAGGCGCACCACCTCTCCCCTTTTTGGGGCAGGCACTTCGCGCCAAACTTTATATGTTTCTTCGGCTTTTTTCACCACAGTCTCATAATCTTCGAGATCAGCACTTTGCACACTGGCTATGAGCTTGTTGTTGATGGGTGACAGGGAATGATTTTCCTTTCCCCGGGTCGCAATCCACTTACTTCCCGTGGAAGCACCTGGATTCATGGGCTCTATTCCCAACCGTTTCAGAATGTGTTCCATAAAATCAATTGTTTTGAGTTATTATTCTTGTATTAAAACATTTTAACTGCTTAAAGATGTTATTGCTCCCTTTGCGGGTTAATTGTTGTCTAAAATCCATAAAAAAGCCGGAGAAGTTTTCCGGCTAGATAAAAATGATAAACATTACCTGCGAAGAAAATCTCTGAGCACGTAATGCAGGATGCCACCATGCTCATAGTATTTCACTTCAATCAGAGAATCAATCCGGGTAATAACAGCGAATTCAATGGTTTTACCATCTTTAGCTTCGGCTTTCACTTTCAGTTCTTTCAATGGGCTTAAGCCTTCGGCAATTCCGGTAATAGAAAACTTCTCTTTGCCGGTCAAACCCAATGACTGAGCACTTTCTCCTTTTTTGTATTGCAGGGGTAAAACGCCCATACCAATGAGGTTGCTTCGGTGGATGCGCTCGTAGCTTTCGGCAATTACGGCTTTGATGCCCAGCAGGTTGGTTCCTTTGGCCGCCCAGTCGCGGCTTGAACCGCTACCATACTCTTTACCCGCCAATACCACAAGAGGTGTGTTTTCTGCTTTGTATTTCTGTGCTGCTTCATATACACTGGTATGCTCACCGCTGGGGATGTGGATGGTATAACCTCCTTCGCGCTGTGCCAGTTTGTTTTTGATTCTCACGTTGGCAAAGGTACCCCGTACCATTACTTCATCATTTCCTCTTCGGGAACCGTAGGAGTTAAAGTTCTTCTGGTCAACACCTTTATCCATAAGGTATTGCCCGGCCGGAGCATGGGGTCCGAAAGCACCGGCAGGTGAGATATGGTCGGTAGTGATGCTGTCGCCCAGCACCAGCAACGGATAAGCACCTGAAATATCGCCGGGAGGTTGAGGCTCTACGGAAATATCCCTGAAAAAGGGTGCTTCTTTGATGTAGGTGGATTTGTCATCCCACTGATAGATTTGCTCCCCGGGTACCTTCATCTCTTTCCATATATCGTTACCTGCGAAAATTTCACTGTAATTCTTTTGAAAATCATCTTTGGTAAGCACCTTGCTCATGGTATCCTGGATTTCATCATGACTGGGCCAGATGTCTTTCAGGTATACCGGACTGAGGTTAGGGTCGTAGGCCAGGGGTTCATTTACCAGATCCACATCTACCCTTCCGGCGAGAGCATATGCAACCACGAGTATGGGCGACATCAGGAAGTTCATCCTTACCTGTGGGTGTACGCGTGCTTCAAAATTTCGGTTACCCGATAACGCTGAAGCTACTACCAGCTCATGTTTATCAACCGCTTCGGCAATATGAGGAGGCAGGGGTCCTGAATTTCCAATACAACTGGTACATCCATAGCCTACTACATGAAATTTAAGCGCTTCCAGGTCTTCCAGCAGCCCTGATTTTTCGAGATAATCGGTCACTACCTTGGAACCCGGTGCCATGGAGGTTTTCACCCAGGGTTTCACATCCAATCCCAAAGCGCGTGCTTTCCGGGCCAGGATACCGGCACCAATCATTACCGACGGGTTGGAAGTATTGGTGCAGGAAGTAATAGCCGCAATGACCACCGAACCATCACTGATTCTGAAGCGTTCGTTATTTACTTTTATTTCTACGGTTCTCAATCCGTTTCCTTCAGCGGTCTCCACTTCTACACCCGCAGGAATGGATTGCTTTTCGGGTTTAACGCTGGACCCACCCCCTTCGGAAGACCATTGTCCGACTTCTCTCTCATCAGGTTCAATATATTCCCGCTTAAAATCGGAGGTAAGCAAACTTTTGAAGGTGTCTTTGGCCTTTCGAAGTAAGATTTTATCCTGGGGCCTCTTGGGGCCGGCAATGGTGGGTTCTACGGTAGATAAATCCAGTTCAAGAACCTGAGAATAGGTAATATCTTCCTTACCTGTACGCCACAACATATTGGCTTTACAATAATCTTCCACCAGCTTCACCTGTTCTTCAGGGCGGTTGCTTTTGCGCATATAATCCAGTGTGCGATCATCCACCGGAAAATAAGTAACCGTACAACCAAATTCGGGCGACATATTAGAAATGGTGGCCCTGTCAGGCACGGTAAGTCCATCGAGCCCATCCCCAAAAACTTCCACAAATTTGCCTACTACCCCATGCGAACGAAGCAACTGGGTGATGGTAAGCACCAGATCGGTAGCGGTAGTTCCAAGTGGTAATTCTCCGGTAAGTTTCAGGCCTATCACCTCGGGCATGATAAAATAGATGGGTTGTCCTAACAAAGCAGCTTCAGCTTCTATACCACCTACCCCCCATCCCACAACCCCGATTCCATTGACCATCGGCGTATGGCTGTCAGTACCCACGAGAGTATCGGGCAAAGCGACTCCATCCCGTATGGTAACCCCCTGGGCCAGGTACTCAAGATTCACCTGGTGGCAGATTCCCATTCCGGGCGGCACCACAGAGAAGTTATCAAAAGCTTTTTGTGCCCACTTCAAAAACTGGTATCGTTCTCCGTTGCGCTGGTATTCAAACTCTACGTTGCGTTGACTGGAATATTGCGTCCCGAAAAAATCCACCTGCACCGAGTGGTCGATGATCAGATCAACAGGCACAAGCGGGTTAATCGCTTTGGGGTCTTTCCCTTTGCGGGCTACTTCAGCCCTCAGAGAAGCAATATCAACTACAGCAGGTACACCGGTAAAATCCTGCATCAACACGCGTGCCGGTTTGAAAGGAATATCCTTATCTGAAGGGCCTGGTTTCCAGTTGAGAAGCGTTTCAATGTTATCGTCGGTAATTCCAAAGCCATCGTAATTTCTCAGTGCATTTTCCAGCAATATCCTGATGGAGAATGGAAGGTGGGATACTTTTTTTCCTTCTTTTTCCAGTTTTTCCAGGCTGAAAAAATCAAAAATGCCTTTGGAGGTCGATAACTGATCTTTAATGTTGTACGGTAGTTTTGTCATAAGTCTATTATTAGTATTTACCCGGATGCATCCTCTGCATCTTGCTATATATTTCAGAAAATAAGAAATTGATCAAACGTTGGCTCTGTCAGGCTTTCATTAAAACAATCCCTGTTACTATTTACTGGGTTTTTCTTTCAGATTGGGTTGTACTTTTCCTTCTGCCACATCTTTGAACCATTGCAACGGATAGGAAGAAGGCCTTTCAATGGGCAAAGCAAACACCCTGTCAAACAGCAAAGAAGCAAGTACCCCCAAAGCTCTTGACATCCCAAACATCACGGTGTAAAACTGGTGCTCTTTGATACCGTAATATCGTAACAAAGCACCGCTATATGCATCTACATTGGGCCAGGGATTTTTAACCTTTCCGGTAGCCTCCAGCAGGGGCGGCACTACTTCATAAAGTTTATTGACAATATTTACCAGGTTGTCTTCCTTAATGAATTTTTCGGCAAATTCTTTTTGTGCGATGTACCTGGGATCCGTTATGCGCAGCACAGCATGCCCAAAACCGGGTATTACACCGCCGGCATCGAGGAATTTTTTAACATATCGCTTGATTTTTTCTGCGGAAGGATCCTCATCGTTCAAATCTCTCATCATGTCAAAAATCCAGCTTAGTACATTCTGGTTGGCAAACCCATGCAGGGGGCCTGCCAGGCCGAGCATCCCTGCAGCATAAGCATAATAGGGATTGCTGAGTGTAGAGCCCACCAGGTGGGTAGTATGGGCCGAAACGTTCCCTCCTTCATGGTCAGCATGCACACTCATGTACAAACGCATAAGTCTTTTGTGCGGTGGCGCACTGAACCCCATCATGTGTGCAAAGTTACCGGCCCAGTCCAGGCGTGGATCAGGATCAATATGCTCACCTTTATGAAAGGATCTGCGGTAAATGTAAGCTGCGATGCGGGGTAAGCGGGCAATCAGGTTCATTACATCTTCATAGGTGGTATCCCAGTAATGTTTTTTACTGACACCCGCCTGGTGTGCATTGAGAAAATAGGAATCGGAAGCCATTGAAGTTATGGCAGCTACATACTGGGCCATAGGCCGTGCCGATACAGGCATAGCATCAATCACATCAAAAACATGCTGGGAAACAATGGCCCGGGTAGCCCAGTCTTTACTGATGTTGCTGATATCATCCAGTTCAGGAACCTCGCCGATAAGCATCAGGTAAAACAAACCCTCAGGCAGGGGTTCTCCATGTTCACACAAACGGGGAATAGTTCTTCTCAACTCGGTCAGTGCCACTCCTCTGAATCGTATCCCTTCATTGGGGTCAAGCTTGGAGGTTTCGGTAAGCAAACTCGGAATCCCTTTCATTCCTGAAAAAACATCCCCTATGGTTACTTTTCCTACCACAACATCCGAATGTTCTTTCCTTATTTTCTGGTATTCATCATATTTTTTCAGTGCTGCTTCATAAAAACGGTGTTTTATATATTCCATGGTTTTGGCTTTTTGGATTATGAATCACTTTTCAGTTCGTTCTTTTTTCAGGTTATGATCAATGGCTTCAAGGAATGCTTCTGTTGAAAGATAATGCTCCTGGGTCATTTTTCTTCCATGAATCAACAAAGCCAGATCTTTGGTCATCTGACCATTTTCCACCGTTTGGATACATACTTTTTCCAGGGTTTGGGCAAAATTTTCAAGCTCCGTATTTCCATCAAGTTTTCCTCTGAAAGCCAGTCCACGTGTCCAGGCAAAAATACTGGCAATAGGGTTGGTAGACGTGAGGTTCCCCTGCTGATGCTGACGGAAATGGCGTGTAACGGTTCCATGTGCCGCTTCTGCTTCCATGGTTTTTCCGTCGGGTGTGATAAGGGTGGAGGTCATCAATCCCAATGAACCAAAGCCCTGTGCTACCGTATCGCTTTGTACATCCCCGTCATAGTTTTTACAGGCCCATACAAATCCCCCTTCCCATTTCAATGCGGCAGCCACCATGTCATCAATCAGCCTGTGTTCGTATGTAATACCGGCTTCAGCGAATTGGTTCTTAAATTCGTTATCAAATATTTCCTGAAAAATATCTTTAAAACGACCATCGTATTTTTTCAGGATGGTGTTTTTGGTAGAAAGATACAAAGGCCACTTTTTCATCAATGCCTGGTTCATACAAGCTCTGGCAAATCCGGCAATAGACTCGTCGGTATTGTACATGGCCATAGCTACTCCATCGTCTTCATACTGATGCACTTCATGTTGGATAGGCTCAGAGCCGTCGTCGGGAGTAAAGGTAATGGTAAGTTTTCCGGGGCCTTTGGTTAAAAAATCAGTGGCTCTGTATTGATCTCCAAATGCATGCCTGCCAATGCAGATGGGTTGCGTCCAGCCGGGAACCAGCCTGGGGACGTTGGAAATCAGGATAGGCTCACGAAAAACTGTACCCCCAAGAATATTCCGGATGGTTCCGTTGGGAGAACGCCACATATGCTTCAATCCAAATTCGGCTACGCGCAGTTCATCAGGCGTAATGGTGGCACATTTTATCCCCACACCATATTTTTTTATGGCATGTGCTGCATCTATGGTTACCTGATCATTGGTTTCATCACGATTTTCCATCCCCAGATCATAATATTTGATATCCATATCAAGATAAGGAAATATCAGTTTTTCCTTGATAAATCTCCATATTACGCGGGTCATCTCATCACCGTCTAATTCAACGACCGGGTTTTTTACTACAATTTTACTCATTGAAATAAGATTATTTGGTTTATGGGTTATTGGTTTTCGGGTTTTCTTGATGCACTAATTTTTGATTGAATACCAGTGCAAGGTTTTTATGCTTTATTTTATAGGGTATACGATTGTAGAATTGAATAAAATTACAATTTTAAACAACAAAAAAAAGGGAAAGTTTGCATAATTACCTGTAAAAGGCAGATTAAATGCGAATAAATGTATTCAGAATGTCCAGCCAAGGTTTATGTAGGCAAGAAATTTTTTGTTCTGAGGACTCCAGGCAAAAGTTACTTCCATAGGACCTAAACCGGAAAGGTATCCTATGCTGAGCCCGGCTCCTAACAGCAGATTGTCAGAAGAAAGATCGTGCATTGCCTCCAGTTGAAAATCGTAAAGTGCTGCATTAACAAGAGGACTCAGCAGGAACTCATCCCAGATATTGTATTGCCAGCCCAGCTTGCCGGCAATAACAGCATGCGAAATAACTTCATATTCATTCAAACCGGCAAAAGTGAACTGATTTTTCAAGAAGGGATAAGTACCTCCTATGTTAAACATATTGATAAAACTCTGATTATAGAAGAAGTTATAACCTGCTTGCAATTGAGTAAAAGAAGTAAGGCGGGGCCCCATTTGAATATATGATTCCCAGTTAAATGCGGTTTGCAGATAATTATTAATTTCTATACCTGCCTCCCGAAGGTCGCTGCTGTAACTTCCATCGGGTTGCTTAAAATTCAACGAGGGGTGTTGGTTAAAAAAGAAGAGGGTATGAATATCAAAGCGGGCTCCACTTTGGGGGAAAGCCAGGCGGTTGAGGCTGTTATGGTTCCATCGCAGGAAGAGTTCCTGGGAGGCAGTATGGCCCCTGACAGAAAAATCAGTACGCAAATTGGGCGATAAGCTTTGATAGTAAAGGGCCGTTCCTCCCGAAAAGTAACTGTTGGGACCGGTTAGACTCTTAAAAGAAGATTCAAGGCGAAAATAGCTCTGAGAGTATTCGGTCACATTTTCAAAATTTTCAAACACCGGAAATTCAATGTATTGTGCAAGCCCCTCAATGTTTATCCAGTTGTTTTGATTCTCGCCGGTAAAAATGTCAATGCCTCCTTTCAGAGCAGGTTGCTCACCCACCAAGACTTTTAGGTAAGCCCCGGTATTGAAAAAGAAAAATTTGTTGGTAGAAAGATTCCCTATCAATCCTACTCCTGCAAAATTGTTGTAATGAATAGCAGCACCAAAACTTCCGAAAGGTTTTTCTTCAAAAGAAAACAGCAACCGGCCATTGATATTGTTTTCTGTAGGCGTAAATTTATAAGTAACCCTGTGGAAGTAATCGGTAGCATAGAGTTTTTTCACAATACTGGTAAGTTTTTCCTTGTTCAGGGTATCTCCCTGCTGAATAGAAACAGCATTTCTTACAAACCTGGTATTCACATTGTTTAATCCTTCAAACAGCAGTGTATCAGCAACAAAATCATGAATTTTTCGTAAATCGTTGTGAGAAACTTCATAAGTTGCCGAGTCAGTGGGCTGTTCTTCTTTTAGTTTCAAAAACTCTTCGATGTGCAACCTTCCCGCTATCTTGCCTTGCTCTATGATGGCTTGTACATCCTGAAAACTGGCAGCGGTATAGGATTCCATGTCAGGTTCAATAAACAAATCAGTATGCCGGCGATTCTCGGCTAAACTCTGGGCACCCTGATAAAATCCCATCTGGTAAATTATATCAAGCGGCGTTTGCAATTCATCTGCTTTTCTAAGCCCTTGAGAAACATTGACTCCAATCACCTTTCCGGCACCCATCTCTTTGGCTTTCATTACCGGGAAATTCATTGATACTCCCCCATCTATCAGTTTTTTTCCTTCTCTCTCTACGGTAGTAAATACAGTAGGAATCGCAACGCTCGCCCTTATAGCCTTGACAATATCGCCTGATTGCATAACAACGGCATCTCCGCTGGAAACATCGGTAGCAACGCAGGCAAAAGGAATAGGAAACTGATTAAAATCATCCAGATTTCGTACATGAAAGAAAAGCCTTCCCAGCGTATTCCACATTTGCTGTCCTTCAATAGCTCCGGAGGGAATGACAAAACGCCAGTTCTCTATGGGTAGCTCCAGCATGGTTTTCCCATGGAAGTCCCGTTTTCCCGGGTGAGTGAAAACCAGTTCCGACCGTCGCGAAAACATATTCTCCCAATCCAGGGAGAGAGCTATCTCTTCTATCTCCTTTGCACTATAACCTACTGAATACATCCCTCCTATCACAGCTCCCATGCTGGTGCCGGTAACGTAATCAATTTTCAGATCAAGACTATCAATAACATGCAATACTCCGATATGCGCAAAACCTTTGGCTCCCCCACCACTTAAAGTAAGCCCTATACCCGTTTTCATCGTTGCTGGGTTGTGTGCATGTGCTGAAAGCAAGAAGGCAAAATGGCTGAAAAGGAAAAATCCCACTAAAATCTTATTCATCATTTGTCGTCTTTTTTCAGTAAAAAATCACTTGTTATACTTCCCTCTGGGCCTGACAAATCAACTTAAAAACAAGCCTTTCAAATATAATACATTTATTTCTGTATAAAAAAGCTCTTCTTCTATAAAATTGATAAATTGTATGAAGAATTATTTTTAGATTTTGTACTTTTGAATATATAGACAACAAAGACGACTAATAAAAAGCATATTTTCAAATAAGCAATAGCGAGGTTTGCTTTTTAGAAAAAGTATCATTCCAACGTACAAAACACACATCGGATTATTCACAAATTAATATTAAAATACTATGAAGAAATTTTACAACCCGTTGTTATGGCTGGTTTTCATCAGTGTAACATTTACCTCCCTTGGACAGGTGAGTTATGAAGTACCCTCCGACGATTTTCCCGACCTGGCTTCTGTGGTTACATTCATCAATTCTAATCCTGCCGGTGATGATGGCATGGTTTTTACCATCAGTGGCGATACAACCTTCGACGAACCTTTACTTACCCTGACTGCACAAACAGAACCCTCCGCCCCCTACATTATCCAATGGGATGAACAAGGAAGTAAGCCCATTGTAAATTTCAGCGGCACATCGGCTGATGCGGAAGCCGGAATTACTTTCCAGGGGGCAAGAGGCATCATTGTTGACGGATTGGATATCAGAAACCCGGAGGGGATGCTGGAATACGGTGTTTTCCTCACCAATGCTGACGCCGAAACGGGTTCGCAACACAATGTCATTCGCAATACCCACATCACCCTTAACAAAACCAACCCTAACCCAACCAATGGTATCAGAGCCTTTCCCAGCTTTGAACAAACCAGTCAGGAGGGCTCCAACAGCAACAATTCTTTTGTTAACAACCATATATCTGATGTATTGATTGGCTACCAGCTCGATTCCGATACCGGTGAAGTAGACCTTATGGATACAGGAAACACTATTGTTTCAACTGAGGATGGAAATCATATCATTGAGGATATTGTTTTCAGCGGTGTTTACTTGCTCAATCAGAATGGTGCTGTGATTGATGGTATCCATATTCTGAACCTGAACCGACCGGATGACGGCACCAACACTGCTCCGGCATCCATCTCCACAACAGGGACACTTCCCGGAGGTGATTTAACAGAACCTTTCGTAATATCCAATAACAGGCTGGAAGGTCAGTTTTCTGAGTCCACCAGTATTTTTGGAATGTACCTTAACCAGCGAAATGTGCACTACGACATTTTTAACAATGTCTTGAATGACATTACCTCCGATAATACAGGCACTTCTTATGCATCAGGTATTTTTATTTTTGCCACGGGAGCTACGGCAGATATCTATAACAATATGATTTCCGGTCTGGCTTCCCCTGCTTCCTCTGGAATTTCTGTCAGAGGCCTGTATCTAAGAACCTTTGTGAGTGTAAATGTTTTCTACAACAGTGTATTGATTGATTATGAGGCGACCCACTCCGAAAATGTGTCTGCTGCCTTAAGCATACATAACAGCAGCGATCCTGTTGACTTGAGAAACAATATTTTTGTTAATAAAACCACACTCCCATTGGGTAGCCAAGGATTTGCTACAGCATTTCTGAAAAACACAGCTGCTTTAGAAAATATTCAAACCCAATCGGACAATAACATTTACTATGCAGGCACTCCCTCAGCTCAAAACCTGATTTTTCGTGGTAGTACTACAGCCATGGATCAAACCCTTGCCGATTATAAACTTCGTGCTGCCACCTTTGATCAGAACAGTTACACCGAAGATGTTCCTTTCATTGCTTCCGACGATTTGCATGTTGACCCGCTGGCATCCACCCTGGTCAGGGGCAATGCACAGCCTGTTACCCAACCCTTTGCCATAACAGAGGATATTGATGGCATGCTGCGCGACGCCGATAATCCTGATATCGGGTGTGACGAGCTTCCTTTGGACCTACCAGACGTTGCCACGAATCCAACTCCGGCAGATGGAGAGATGGATATTTCTTATATGCTGGGAGTGCTGCAATGGGATTACCTTGAAAATCCCTATTTTGTCAACCCTGCAGGTTTTAAAGTGTATTTTGGAGAAAATGAAGTATTAACGGAGTCCGATTATATAGGATGGATTGAATATGAAGAAGGTGAAGAATCGTTTTCTGCAGATATCGATGTGCTGGATTACACGAAAACCTACTATTGGAGCATAGTTCCCTCTCTTGATGAGGTTAATGGACCAGATGCAGAACAGCCCCAGGTATGGTCTTTTACCACAGAAGCCTTCACTTATGATTATCCCAATCCGGCTGAAAACCCTCAACCGGCCAACAATGCTGAAAATGTAAACATCGACATTTCCTCTCTATCGTGGGAGTATATTTATAATGAAATGTTTGCGGAACCTGCCGGATTCCTGGTTTATTTCGGTGAAAGCGAAAACTTTACCGGGGAGGATTTGATAGGATGGGTAGTGTATGATGACAAAGAGCAAAACTATTCCTTATCCCTTGAATCCATCGAATTGGAAGCACTGACAAATTATTACTGGAAAGTTATTCCTACTGTAAATCAGGAGGAAGGCCCTGAAGCAGAAAATCAGGAAACCTGGAGTTTTACCACTGACGAACAGGTTGGAGTTATTGATAAGGAAACGAATCCTTTCCTCATGTACCCCAATCCTGCTTCTGCCAGGCTCTTTCTGAAAGTTCCCCAACAGGGACTCCTTCGTATTGTAAGTATTGATGGCCGTATTGTAAAAGAACAAAAGGTAGTTGATACTTCTGCAGAGGTAAGTCTGACCGACCTGGAAGAAGGAATTTACCTGGTAAATTTCGTGTCGGTTCAGCAGCAAATTAGCCGTCTTTTGCACATTAAAAAATAGATTCATCCCTAAACTAAGAATGTTGTCTGGGTGCTGATTTCATCCCGGGCAGCATTCTTTTGATATCCTGTTTTAAGCTGAAAGAATTTAAATTATCCCCTTACCTTTACAGAGGATTATTTTTACAAAACAATGCCATCAGCATTAAATTCTAAAACTCATGAAACGATTAAGAAAAAACCAGAACCGGATGATTTTTGGTGTTTGCGGAGCATTGGGTGAATACTTCCATATCGATCCCACCCTCATTAGAATCCTTTTTCTGATTAGCATTATTTTTTATGGTACCGGGTTGTTGTTATACCTGATTCTTGCCATTGTGATTCCTGAGGGTTATTATGAGTATTGATGTTGTATTGCTATCTTTGGGTATTCTTTGCCTTATACTTGGGGTTTTGGGGGCCTTTATTCCAGTGTTGCCGGGTCCTCCGGTGAGTTTTGCAGGATTGTTGCTGATTCATTTCACCGACTTTGCTGATATCTCTCCTAATATTTTGTATACCCTGGGGATATTGGCTTTGTTCATTACCGTGGCAGATTATCTTTTGCCCATATGGGGAACACGCATAGGCAAAGGAAGTAAACATGGCGTTTTCGGGGCCACCGTTGGATTGATAGCAGGCATCTTATTTTTCCCCCCTCTGGGTGCCATCATTGGTCCAATTGCCGGAGCCTGGCTGGCCGAAAGAGTCAATGGCAAAAATAACAACGACGCATTTCGTTCTGCCCTGGGCAGCTTCATGGGTTTGCTCTTCGAAGTGGTACTAAAAATTGTTTTCGCTGTCGTTGCTATAGGATATGCCTTATCTGGAATGATTATAAATTCACCCTGAAGGTGGATCATGTCTGAAGAAAGCGATTTTTTTTTGCTAAATTTGCATTCGCATATAAATACTTATATACTTAGAAAATCATGACACAACAGTTCACACAAGCCATTTCACGCCGATACGATGAATTATCAGGTCAGGAATGCTGCCTGTCCTGTGGAGGAGCCATTAATTATGCCGATATACAACCCGGGTACAAATGTGCTGATTTAGGCTCAGGTAAGGGGTTTGATGTATTGAAAATGGCCACCATGGCAGGGCCCGAAGGGTTCGCCTGGGGAATTGATGTTTCCGATGCTATGATGGATACCGCCAGAGAAAACGCACGAAAGCTGAATCTGGATAATGTTGAATTCATAAAAAGTGAACTCGAGGACATCCGTCTTGAGAGCGAAACCCTTGATTTGATCCTATCCAACTGCACCCTCAACCACAGCTTAGATCAAGGAAAGGTATGGAAAGAAATCTATCGTGTTTTAAAACCTGGCGGTTGTTTTGTAGTAAGTGATATATTCTCAACAGAAGAAGTCCCCGGGAAATACAGGAATGATCCGGAAGCAGTGGCCCAATGCTGGGCAGGAGCTGTTACCAAAGAGACATATTTTCACCATTTGAAAGAAGCCGGTTTTCAGTCTGTAGAAATTATCGAGGAATCAGAACCTTATGCCAAAGGAGAAATTCACGTTAGCAGTTTTACCATCAAAGGATGTAAACCCGATAAAAAATAAACCATGTCTGCATGGATTTTTTGTACCTTGCAGCACGATTTCGATATATTTTTTTACCCAAACAAAAGATTATTATGAGAAACTTAGTAAAAAAAACCACACAACAAACAACAGAAAAAAAACAAGCACAATGCTGTGCTAAACTTTCTAAAAACCAAGTGGGTTGCCACGATTAATCTGATTTTTATCCCGGATAGAACCCTTACCTGCTATGCCACTTGCTCCCTCAGCACACAATATCATCTCCCCCGTTAGCGAAGGGAAAGAGTACATCATCGTAAATGTTTTATCCGGGCATGCAGATCTTCTCTCTCAGGAAGAATATCAGACGCTTACATCTGATCCTGCCAACGCCTATCCCCGGGAATTTATTGACAAAGGATATGTAGTCAATCCCCAAAAAGAAGAGCTTGACTATCGTCTCAAGTACATTGGTTTTCTTGAAAATCGCGAAGAAGAAGAGGTTCAGCTCTTTTTTGTCCCCACCTATAACTGTAACTTTACCTGCTCCTATTGCTATCAAAGTGAATATCCGCAAAAGGAGCAAAAGTTTACCAAAGAAATAACCGATGCATTTTTCAGGTTTATTGATGAAAAATTTGCCGATCGCAGGAGTTACATAACCTTATTCGGCGGGGAGCCTCTTCTGGCATCTCCTTCCTACAAAGAAAACATCGCTTATTTTCTTTCGCAGGCCAAACAACACCGGCTTGATATTGCCATTGTTACCAACGGATATCATCTGAAGGAGTATTTACCAATGCTTGATGCTTCGTTTGTACGTGAAATACAAATTACCTTAGATGGTACAGCAGAGGTACATAACAAACGCAGACGATTGAAAAGCAATGCACCCACATTTGACACCATTGTCGATAATATTGATGCATGCCTTGGGAAAGATATTTCGGTGAACCTCCGGATGGTTGTGGATAAGGAAAACATCAGCAATCTCCCGGCAATGGCCGATTTTGCCATTGAAAGAAGATGGACCGAACACCCCTTGTTTAAAACCCAGATTGGCCGCAATTACGAACTTCATTACTGCCAGAATGGTCAGTCCCTCCTTTTTAACCGGATTTCTCTTTATGAAGAATTGCTGAAACTGATTCAGGAACATCCACGGATAATCCAATTTCATAAACCAGCATTTTCAGTAATGAAATTTTTGCAGGAGAATGGGAAATTACCGGATGCCTTGTTTGATTCTTGTCCTGCCTGTAAAAGTGAATGGGCCATGGATTATACAGGTAGTATTTATTCATGTACCGCAACGGTGGGAAAACCGGGTGAAAAGCTTGGAACATTTTATCCCGAAATCAGCCTTGACGAAGAAAAAGTAAAAATATGGCAGCAACGAGATGTGCAGCATATCGAAGAATGCCGCCATTGCAACAAGCAACTCATTTGCGGAGGTGGATGCGGTTCTATTGCATCCAATACCGGTAAAAATATTCTTTCCCCCGACTGCCGACCCATTGAAAGTCTCAACAGTCTTGGAGTGAAAGCCTATTTTCTCCATGAATAACCCATTCAGGGAGGATAATACTGCTGAAAATCCTTTTTCAACCATTTTTTTTTACTTTTGTGCTTATTGAATGGTTATCCACTATACCCTTGCCTGAATCAAATGATGAACGGTGTAAGCATGATAAAAAAGAAGCGCGACTTATGAATCATCATCAAAAAAAAAATACCCCCGGCATTACTTACCGGTTAATCTTTTTTTGCCTTGCCGGTAGTCTTTTGCTGGTTTCCTGCATCAACGAAGAGGTATGCGAAGATGTGGCATCAGTGCCGGCGAGAATAGGGTTTTACGCAGAAAACCCCGATGAAACGGTGGATGATCCTGTACCCTTAGGTATCAATAATATTACGATTTTTGGTGCCGGAAATGATTCAATTTTGTATGAACATCAGGATAATGTTAACCAGGTAGAATTACCACTGGATGCAAATACCGATAGCTGTGCCTTTATTTTCAGAATTTCGGACTTGGATGACGAAAAGTTTGTAGAAGATACTCTATGGCTTGTATATCAACGCAAACCCAACCTCATATCAATGGAGTGCGGGTTTACAACCTTTTTTGAACTTATCCGGTTACATTATTCCCGCAATATTATTGATACGGTAGAAATTGATGATGCAAACATAACCACTTCATTAAATGAACATATTAAAATATATCCCTGGTATTCTGATGATGATGATGATTTATAGCCTGAGTGCTTTAAGTCAGCCCCCCCCTGCAGAGGAAAACCAGGAAGAAGAAGCCGAAAGCAACCGGGACACCCTTCCCTCTTTTCAACCCCACCCTTTTATCAGGGTGGGATTTGATGTTTCATCAATAGGACGAATCATCACCGAACCTGAAGTACGGCAATTTGAATTTTCAGCAGATACTGAATTTAAATACAACTGGTTTGCCGTGCTTGAAGGAGGGTTGGCCAATGTGGAAGCCGAAAGAGAGGAATTCCACTACCAGGCTTCGGGATATTTTGGTCGGTTGGGTGTTGATTATAACCTGTTGAAACGCAATCAGCCTTCTCAGAATGATTTGATATTGGTGGGTTTGCGCTATGGCTTCAGTACATTGAATCATGAAACTCCTTTCTATCAGATTTCCAACGCTTATTGGGAAAATACGCATGGCTCAATCGATAAAGGTAACTTTAACCTGCACTGGATTGAACTTAGCGGAGGAGTAAAAACAGAAGTATTTTCCAATTTTTTTCTGGGTTGGTACCTTAAAACACGAATCAGAATAGCAGAAACACGTGATCCTGAGCTAAATCCCTATTATATTGCCGGTTACGGCAGGGGAACAAGAACAGCCCCGGTGATGGTTCATTTTAATATCCTGTATCGTTTTGAGCTATAACAATATGTATTTTCTGCTTTTTTGGGTTTAATCCAGTTTGTCTGTCAGTATTGTTGGCAATATTTTTCATAAAAATAATTTGAATCGATCTGCTATTTTAAGATGTAATCAATGTTTTTAAAGACCAATGTCTTTTGAAAGAATAAACTTTTAACAATACCTGATTTTTTTTTTGAATGCCGGATTTATTGTATTTGTCACGTGAAAAAGTAGTTTATCTTTGTGTTTTGACAACACATAACAAGACCTCTCTGTAAAATGCAACTTGATAAAGTTAAAGAATTGGTGCTCAAAAAACTAAAAAAAGAATTAAAGCCCAATCTCTATTATCACAATTTTCAACACACAATTGATGTTTGCGAATCTGTCGACAGGTTAGCAGAAATGGAAAATATCAAGGGGGAAGATCTCATCCTTTTGCAAACTGCAGCGGTGTTTCACGACACGGGTTTTTTGTGGCGTTACGAGAACAATGAGGAGTTGGCATGCAAGTATGCGCGGCAAATTCTGGTCGATTACGATTATTCCACTGCACAATCTAATCACATCTGTAAAATGATCATGGCAACACAAATTCCCCAGCAACCCGAAGATCTGATGGGAATGATTTTGTGCGATGCCGATTTGGATTATATTGGCCGGGGAGACTTCTTTATTACGGCATTGCGTCTTCACAGGGAATGGAGTGAAAACAGCAATATGAAGATTACCTTTAAAGACTGGTATTTAAAGCAACAAAGCTTTATTATCCATCATGATTTTTTTACCCCATCTGCCCGAGAATTGCGCAACGAGAAAAAAGCGCATAATCTTGCTCAGGTAAAAGAATTGTTAAATTTGCTCGATACAACCGCAAATGAACAACTGGGGTCGTTTTCAAGTAACCAACAGGGATAGAGAATATAAGCCTTATAATTAACAACAAAGGCAATAACTATATAATTTTAGATTTTTATCGTAATAAACTGATCATAGTGTTATCGCGTATAACACCTGCAAATAATCTGTTCCTGGCGAATACCAAATTAATCAGGCTTTAACGTAACTTTAGAAACCTAATAAACGTATCCTCCTAAAACTCTACAAGATATGGAAAGTGAAAATACCAATGTAATCCTTGTAGCATACGACTTTACCAGTATTGGCGATACAGCCATTGAGAATGCTGCTACAATGGCAAAAATTCTGCAATACAAAGTTTGTATTCTACACATTATTGATAAAAGATCCCTTAAAAATCTCAAAAAAGCGAATGAGACGCAGGACATCCTTGATGAAAAACTGAAGGAAAAGGCACTGTCGCTAAAAAAAGACCATGGTATTGAGGTCGATTACATGTCTCGAAAAGGAAGCATATTCAGAGCTATCGCGGCAGTAACCCAGGAGATTAATGCCAGTTTCCTGGTTTTTGGCACACATGGCAAAAAAGGCATCCAGTTTCTGCTGGGTAGCTTTGCCATAAAACTGGTAAAAAGCTGTCCGGTCCCCGTTTTGGTGGTTCAACAACCAGCCAATGACTCAAAATTCAAAGATGTAGTATTTCCTTTGGATATGGAAGCCGGATCGAAGCAAAAAGTAAAATGGGCCATTGTACATCACAAGCAATTTAAATCCAAATTTCATATCTACGTCGATTCCTATCCTGATGAATTTATTCAAAACAGGCTGAGAGCTGACCACCGGCAGGTGAAAAAAATTCTTGAAAAAAACAATATTCCCTATACAGACAATTACTCTCCCAAAAAAGGCAATTTCTCAGAAAAAACAGTAGAATTTGCCAAAGAAATCAATGCCGATATGATCATGATTTCCACCGACCCGGACAAAATTACATGGAGTCTGTTCGGATCGCCCGATGAAAGAATCATTTATAACAAAGAAAAAATCCCTGTGATGTGCATTAATGCTCAAGACCTCAGGGTAATTATCGGAGGGTTATAAATTACCTGTATTACCTTATTTTTTCAAAAAGCCGGTGTTTATCAATGCCGGCTTTTTGTACTTTTATGCCAAAATTAATTCATCCTCATTTTCGCTTACATTACCATGGAAAAAACGGAAGCAAAGAAGCAAATCGAAGACCTATCCCGCGAACTTCATCAACACAATTATTATTATTACGTGCTGGATGACCCAAAAATCAGTGATTACGAGTTTGACCAGTTGCTCAAAAAACTTGAGAAACTTGAGGAAGAATTTCCTGAATTTGCTTCACCCAACTCTCCTACCCGTCGTGTGGGAGGGCAGGTAACCAAAAAATTTGCCAGCGTAAAGCACAAGTATCCCATGATGTCGCTTGGGAATACCTATTCGCGCGCCGAGCTGGAAGAGTTTGATGCACGCATCCGCAGGCTTGTTCCTGCCTCCTTTTCTTACGTTTGTGAGTTGAAGTTCGATGGAGTAGCCATCGGGCTTACCTACAAAAACGGCCGGCTTGTGCAGGCCCTTACCCGTGGAGATGGAGTTACCGGGGATGATGTAACCAACAATGTGCGTACTATCAGAAGCATTCCTCTCGAATTGCATGCCCGAAATATTCCTGAAGAATTCGAAGCCAGGGGAGAAATCATTTTACCCCACAAAAGCTTTATAGAACTCAACAAAATCAAAGAACAAAAGAACGAGGCTTTGTTTGCCAATCCTCGCAATGCTGCTTCAGGCAGCCTGAAACTTCAGGATTCATCGCTGGTAGCCAAAAGAAATCTCGATTGTTTCATTTATGGCCTTATAGGAGATCAGTTACCTTTTCAATCGCACCATGAAAACATTCAACAGGCCAAAATCTGGGGATTTAAAGTATCTCCTCATACCCGGTTGTGCGACAGCATTAACGAGGTTATGGAATACGTTGAAGAAATTGCTGCTGAACGACTCAACCTGCCTTACGACATTGATGGTGTAGTGGTAAAAGTAAATCCTTACAGCATCCAGGAGCAACTGGGGTTTACCAGCAAGGCTCCCCGGTGGGCCATTTCGTACAAATACAAAGCAGAACAAGGAATAACCATTCTTGATGATGTAAGTTATCAGGTAGGACGCACAGGAGCAGTAACACCTGTTGCCAGGCTCAGACCGGTTCTGGTTGCAGGCACTATCGTAAAAAGAGCGTCGCTATACAATGCCGATAAAATGAATGAACTGGATCTGCATTACGGCGATACGGTTTTCGTGGAAAAAGGGGGAGAAATCATCCCGAAAATCGTGATGGTGGATATTGCCAAACGACCTTCCCATACTTCCAAAATACCTTTTGCCACACATTGCCCGGAATGTAATACCCCCCTGGAGCGCAAAGAAGGAGAAGCACTTCATTTTTGTCCTAATACGGATCATTGCCCTCCCCAGATTCAAGGAAAGATAGAACATTTTATCAGCCGCAAAGCAATGAACATTGAAGGATTGGGTGAAGGGAAAATCGAAGTGCTTATCAATCACAAACTCATTGAAAAAGCTTCAGATCTATATCGCCTTACTTATGACCAACTGCTGGGTCTGACCAAGACCATTGAAGATTTGGAAACGGGCAGGAAAAAGAAAATCAGTTTCCAGCAAAAGACTGTCAACAATATTCTCAATGCCATTGAAGCCTCCAAAAATGTTCCCTTTGAAAGGGTTTTGTTTGCACTGGGTATTCGACACCTGGGCGAAACAGGAGCCAAAAAAATAGCGCGTGAATTAAAGAATATTGATCGGATTGCCAACAGCACTTTTGATGAATTAACGCAGATTCCCGAAATAGGAGACAGGATAGCCGGAAGTATCCGGGATTATTTCAACAATCCCGAAAATCGGGATACCCTTGCATCGCTTAAAGAAGCAGGGCTGAATTTTGAAATAGAAGAAAGGGAGCACTCCCCGGCGGAAGACTCTCCCCTGGAAGGCAAAACCATCGTTGTTTCAGGGGTTTTCGAAAAGTACTCCAGGAATCAATTAAAGGAGCTTATTGAAGCCAAAGGAGGGCAAAACACTTCTTCCCTCTCTTCAAAAACCAGTTACCTGATTGCCGGGGATAATATGGGGCCGGAAAAGAGAAAAAAAGCAGAAAAGTTGAATATTCCTATTATTTCTGAGGCTGATTTTGAAGCAATGATTCAATAATCAACCCATCTTTCATGGTGAGCTTTCTGTCAGCCATCGATGCCAATTCATTGTTATGGGTAACAATGACGAAAGTTTGATGCAGTTGATTTCTCAAATCAAAAAACAACCGGTGAAGTTCGCCCGAAGTTTCAGAATCCAGGTTACCACTGGGTTCATCGGCCAATACCACTGCCGGATCATTGATAAGCGACCGGGCCACGGCCACACGTTGCTGTTCACCCCCCGATAGTTCACCGGGTTTGTGAGTCAGTCTGTCTGATAGCCCCAGCAACGCCAGAAGTTCTTTGGCTTTTTCCTCTACTGCTTTGTCGGATTTATTTCCAATATACCCGGGAATACAAACATTTTCAAGTGCTGTAAACTCAGGCAAAAGATGATGAAACTGAAAAACAAAGCCAATGTTCTGGTTGCGGAAAGCAGACAACTCAACATCTGACATTTTATTGAGGATTTTGCCATTGATGCTGATGTTTCCGGAGTCGGCGCTGTCCAGTGTACCCAGAATATGTAGAAGCGTGGTTTTGCCTGCACCGGAAGCCCCCACGATAGATACAATCTCTCCCCTGGAAATCTGTATATCGATGCCCTTTAACACTTTAAGAGCGCCATAAGATTTTTGGATGTTCTGCGCAACAATCATATATTCCTTTCCATTAAGCCCCCCGTAGCTGCTGGTAATCCAGATAATACAAGATCTTTAGCGATAAACTGTTGAATTGGGGAGAATCCATTATGAGGTCAAAATTATCAAAATAATTTTGAACAATACCTGTTTTCTCGTGAAGAATTGAATTCTTCCATACCAGGTTAAGGCTGGAGCCGGGGGCAAAGAGCCAGGTAAAGACCAAATCTATATTGAATGAATTGAAATTAAAGTCCCGGTTGTCGGTAAAATCGTAGGTTTGTTCGCTAAGCCTGCCATCCTGCTGCAAGGTAAAAAAATCATCATATTCTCCCATTGACCAGTATTGTCTCAGACGAAGGCTAAAGTACATGTCATTTTTCACAATATAATCGCTGGATAATACATTTTCCACAGTAGTTACATCTCGATTCCCAAAAACTATATGATTATCTGAATGCCCTGCATAGCCAATCTGATTATAATCAAAATTCAACTCCAGAGAGTGGACAAAAGAGAATTTATCATTAAACCGGTAACGCGGAGAAACATCGTAAGCCATACTGGTAGTGTTAAAAGCGGGCAACTGGCTGTACCTGACTTGTAAATCCAGGGCAAAGGGTTTCCGGTAATCAGATGATAGTCCTGTCCATCCACCGAAACCTTTGGGATTCAGGAAGAATTGTCCCTCTGTACGGGGTTCATAATAATCTAACCGATCAGTTGGATGAAAAAATAACCCTGTATAAAAATGGGTATAAGCAAGGGAAGTAGCACTACCCCTGTATTCTACATAGGTATTTTCTATTTTATAATCACTGTACCTGCCCTGGTTCTGTATTCTGAGTCGGTTATTAAAGTTTCTCAAAAGCCAGAAGGGTTCATATATATTGTAATGTACATCTGTACGATCGGTTATTTGATTGTTACGATGGGTAATGCCCAAATCATTGTCATTGTAAGTGGGATTAAGCGCTGCCCGGAGTAAGCGAAACTGAAAATTCCCTCTTGTTTTGGCCACGGAAGCATTATAGCGGTTTCCGGTTTCCACATTAAACGCATTATCTTCCTCCGTGTTTTTAATATACAACTGGCTAAAGGCTCCGGAGACTTGTAATTGCCATGTATTGGAATTATCTACCAGCGATGTTCCGGCGCCGGTAACATTGGCATGATGAAAATCACCCGATCGCAATACATTGGTATTGATGATATAGGCCGAAGAATTGTTGGACAGAGCCTGGTCAAATACAAGAATATTATAATTGGCTGTTGGGCCTGTTTGTATTTTTCGCTGAATTCCATCATCAACAGATTCTATCTTTGCAAAGGTATTGTCTGTAATGGCATTGAACACTCCTATGCCCAAGCCATTTAGTGTTCTGCCACTCAGTTTAAAGGCATTGATCAAACGAGCTTGTTCAGGATTATCCACCAGCAGTTCTCCCTCTTCCATCTGATCTTCAACCTGATAATAATGGGATGGCCTACCCCCTATCCGACGTGAATAAAACAAACCTCCTCGCCTGAATAAATCCATACCTTCCTTGAAAAAAGGACGTTGTTCTCCATATACCGTTTCAAAAGCGGATAAGTTTTTTACCTGATTATCAGAAGGAACCTGGCTAAAATCAGGCATGAGCGTCATATCAAAGCTAAAACTTTCATTGATGCCGTACCGTAAGTCCATTCCTCCACCAAAAGAACCGGATAAATTGCTTACCCCTGCCAGCCCGTTCGGGTAATGACTGGACCCAAGCGATATATAAGGAACCAACGACAATCGCAGTGGTGCCTGAATATTACATATTCCGGAAAGCTGGCCCCAGTAAACCAGGTTATTGGATACATTCCTTTCCTCTATGGCCCAGTGATTCATTTCCCGGTGCCTTCTGATATTTCTGTACAATTGCATTCCCCAGGTCTGACAATCAGAAACCGGAAAGCGCAGGGCAGAATAAGGAATTCTCATTTCCACAGTCCAGCCTTCATCATGAATTTTAACAGCACTGTCCCAAACACCGTCATAAGTCCGATCCTGGTGGCGAAAATCCCGTTGTACACCAGAGGCTGAAACTTCATAGGTATAAGCATCGAGCTGATTGTTATAAGTATCAAGCCTGATTCCAAATGCGTCAGCATTCAGACTTTCATCCCGTTTTCCCAACTGCTGCAGAATGCTATCAGGGTTGGCATCATACAGCTGGGCTCCCACATAGATGAATTGATCGTCATATAGGATGTAAACTACTGTTCGCTGGGAGGGCTGACCAGCATAAACCGGATCAAACTGAACAAAGTCTTCAATTGCTTCGGCCATTCCCCATATCTGGGGTTCCAGCACGCCATCAATTTGAGGTGCAAGGTCGGTTCGCTGTGTAAAAGCTTGCTGAATACTGCTTTTGGTGTTTGCTTTAAGGCTCATGCCGCATAGCATCAACAGCAGCAAGCCATATATTTTGTATTTATTCATTTACATGTATATCCGTTTGAGTTCCTCTCAAACTCATAGTATTTTTTAAGAATCTTTGTTTTCCTGGGTAATTGAAGGCGAAAATAATTAATCCTGCGAAAAAAGACCGCGCAAAAATACCGAACCGGGCAAAGTTTAACTTTATTTGGTTATCCTTTGCCCGGTAATAAAAGGTAGAATATATATCAATAGAGAAAGTTCAAGCCAATGTAAACACCACTGTCGCCATCCTGCTTATCCAGTGCCATCCCATAATTGATAGCGACTACAAAATTCTGGTTCATTACAATGTGCAAACCCAGCCCGGTGCCCCAGTGGGGCCGAATATCTTTTTCCTGTAACAGTCCCCGGGAAACCAACCCTTGTACTTCCGGGGCGGAATAATCGATATCATACTTTTGGGTTATCATGGCCACATCGGCAAAGGCGCTGGTGGAAATATAAAAATCCTGTGATTTTACAGAAAACCGAACAGCCTTGTAACGAAGCTCAAAATTACCATAAGCAATCCCATCGCCCATGATGCGGTTTCGTTTGACGCCTCTCACGGTTTTCGCTCCTCCAAACCCGTCGTTGGTTTTATAAGAACTGTAAATAAAGGGTTGCATATAATACGGCATATCGCCGGCAATCACTCCCTGATAGCCCAGACGGTTGGCAACAGAAAGCCTTTCAGGGACCAGCGTTAAATAATGCCTGTGAATAAAAATTCCCTGCAAGTACCCAAAGTCCCCATTCCCTAAGAAACCGGGTGCACCGATTAAGATTCCTTCTGTCCACATCCCCTTCATGGGATTGGCAAGTTGGTCACGGGTATCGTGAATCAATCCGCCTTTGAGATAAAAAGTATTGCCCCCCTCGCTGATGGCTTCGGGAATGATATTAGCTTCAACATACTCGTCGTACAATGTTTCCACCACCCGGGCCTGATCTTCTTCAGATTGCCCCTCGTTGATGGTCTCAAAATCCACAGTACCCATTTTCACACCAAAATATCCGGCACCCCCAAGCCATTTCCAGTCATCATCCATAAAACGCCTTTGAAAATCGGCCGTGATACGCAATAATTTGCGGTCGTACCGGTAAAACATCCGGGATCCTCCTTCTAAATCCTGATCTTCCAGGTCTCTGTCGTAGTTGGCCTCATAGCCGTTAAACCCATAGAAATCAAGAGCCTGTTCTGTCAGGTACATCAAATCAAATGTTGTACGCGTATTGGGAATCAGATAAGGAGAGTCATAGAAAAAGTTATTGAGTCCGTTTCCTTTGGTAGTGCGTGACCATTCAAAATAGAGTGAATGCATATAATCGGGGTAAGTGGTGCCATCTCCGTAATAAAAGAAATTGGCAAGTGCACCATAGCGAAAGCCTTCATCGGTATTGAATGCTATGGCGGGAAGTGCGCCAAATGTCCAGCCTGTTTTAACGGGAGTAGTTGACAAACTGTCAGTAGAAGCAAACACAGTTGTGCCCAAAATTGACCACAACAAAAAAACGACATACAAACGTCTCATGATGGAATGATTATTTAGTTAGTAATTGAAGGGTTAAAGTTAAATCTTTTCACCCATGGCTAACAATTTTTTTTATTCCCAGCCCGATAAATCCTTCATGTTAAAAATGAAAACTTTACTTTTGCTCCCAACCTTGCTTGAGAATTAAAACAATAGAATTAAAGCAACAAACGTGGCAAAGAATCACCACAAATCAGCAATCAATCCGAACAGGCATCAGAACAATGTATTCCATAATAGACATAGAAACTACCGGGGGCAATCCTTACCGGGATAAAATTACAGAAATAGCCATTTATGTGCATGATGGCGAAAAGGTGGTGAAGGAGTTTCACTCACTCGTTAATCCGGAACGCAAAATACCTTATTTCATTTCACGAATGACAGGCATTACCGATGAGATGGTGGCCAGAGCACCCAAATTTTACGAGATAGCAAAGAGCATCGTGGAAATAACTGAGAATACCATTTTTGTAGCACACAATGTAAGTTTCGATTATAATTTTATCAAAACAGAATTTAAAAACCTGGGATACTTCTTTCAACGGGATACTCTTTGCACTGTGAAACTGAGCCGGAAAATCATTCCCGGTAAACGATCTTACAGCCTGGGAAAACTTTGCCAGGAACTGGGCATTGACATAGAAGACAGGCACAGGGCCAGGGGAGATGCAATGGCTACTGTAAAACTTTTTGACCTGCTGATTGAGCAAAGTCCTTCCGGTTTTACCCATGAAACCCTGGGAATGCAGTTTAACAATCATCCTGTAAACCCCGCCATTACCAGGGAAGTGATAGACCAGCTTCCTTCGAAAACCGGTATCTATTATCTCATGGATGAAAACGGAAAGATTCTTTACATTGGTAAAAGCAAGGACATTCGCAAAAGAGTGCTCACTCACCTTGGAGGTGCAAAAACAAAACGGGCGCTCGAAATGGTTGAAAAAGTTGCTGCAATAGAGTTTGAAATTACCGGGAGTGAACTCCTTGCTTTGTTGCGCGAATCGGAGGAAATAAAAAACCATCAACCCTTTTACAACAGAAAGCAAAAAAGATGTTTGTTCAATTATGGATTGTACAGTTACACCGACGATAAGGGCTACCTGTGTCTGAAGGTGGACAAAACCAGCAATGGTGGGTATATACATACCAGTTTCGCATCGCTGGACAAAGGCAAAGACTTTTTATTTAGCCTGACTGAAAAATTTAACCTTTGCCAGAATCTTACAGGGTTGTATGCTACCAAATCGGCCTGCTTTCAATATGCCATCAACCAATGTAAAGGAGCGTGCATAGGCGAAGAAACACCCGATACGTATAATGCCCGTGTAGAAGAAGCCCTGGCATATGCAGGGTTCATGAAAGAAAACCTGATTGTGATGGACCAGGGGCGTACTCCTTCAGAGTCTTCCTTTATTATGATTGAAAAGGGGAAATACCTGGGATATGGTTATGCACAGAAAGAACAACCCTTGTCCAATCCGGAAGATTTTAAAAATCTGATTTCTGTAGCAGAAGACAATCGTGATACCCGACAAATCATTTCCGGCTTTCTCCGTAACAAAAGAACGGGTAAGAGAATCGTATATTGATGGCCAAAAAAACTCCCCCTAAATCCTGTTCTTTAAGGATACCTGTTCTTTAAAAAAGGTGATACTGATGGGATTAGTAAATACTGGTTACAAAAGAAGGAAAAGGATCGTCAATTTCAGGATTCATAAAGGCCTTGGAGGGAAAAGGATATTTACCACCAAAAATTCCTGCTTCATAACCCACTGAACGATTTTGTCGGCCGGGAGAGCTTTCGGTAAGTTTGAAGGCGGTGCCTCCCATAATATCATCACCGGGCCAGTATATAAAACCCGGGTCTACTCCTACCCTGTTGTCACTGCCTGTATTGTTTTCACCTTCGCATAGATAAGCCGACTCAAAATCAGCTGAATCTTCATAGCATTCTTCCGGTCCGATTTGCGTACCGGAAGTTAGATTTTTTTCAAATCTACTGTTATAAACCTGTTCCAGAATAAATTCTTCCCGGGTAAAGATATTATTATGTACCTCTGCATTGCTGATGTCTTTCAACCTGCCCAGAATAACATTGTTTTCAATGGCAATTTTCCCCCTGTGAAACTCCATAAGAGAATTCATAATGTTGTTCTGGAACATAAAACCTGAGGCCCCCATCTCCTCATTTCCTTCTTTGCTTCCTCCTTTTACCCAACCTCGGATGATATTATTTCTAAACACCCAGCTTTCTGCATTTCCTACCACTTCAACAAACCACAACCAGTTGCGTTCTATGGTAATGTTTTCAATTTTCATGGTCTCATCGGCAACAGTAATAATATTGGGTCGCTGACCCGGGAAATAAGGAAACTCAAATCCAATGATGACACTTCCGGAGGAGATGGTACGACGATAAGGATTGGCAGTAAACAAAATTCGGCTGATTTTGGCTGTAGATTTACAGTTCAGCCCGTCGGAAAAACCCTCCCCTATCAATACCAACGGTTTTTCCAGCAAAACATTTCCATAATTCAACGGCGAACCCTTTACAAAAATGGTGTCATGCGGAGCCGCATGTTCAATGGCCGATTGAATGCTGCGGAAATCTCTCTCCGTATTTTTTTGATTGGAAACCACGTAATATGCTCCCAAAGAAGTATGGTAGAATGAAAACAGGATAATTATAAATAGTAATTGTTTTTTCATTCGAATAATTTTGCATTAATAAGTAATTGTTTCAATGAAACTTGCATAAAACACCTTCTCTGTCCGGTTTCTTGAGCATAGTGCTTATGCAAGCTTTTTACGCAAACAAGTTGATTTACGGTATTACAATGCGATTACAGAACGTTACCCGGTTTGTGTATCAAATTCACCAATTATAAAGCGCTGATATACATGCACATACAAAGTCGTCGCAAGGAATCTATAACTTGTCGAAAATTACAGCCGATTTTCTAATTAAACAATTCGGGTATAACCCTATTTAGTATGCACTATTCCTCAATCAAACCAATAAGTATATACCCTAAACAATATATACGTGTATTAACGTACAATCGGCACTCAAAATCATTATTGTCCGCTTTAATTGTTTCGTATCTACGTAACTCACATGAAGATACATGCTTGCATGCTATAAGCATCTCACCCCATGGTATTAGGCTTTCAGGCAATGCTTATAACGCTGACTCCGTCAGGAGCGAAAAGTTTCTGGTTATGAAGTGGGCCCTATGATACAAATCCCTCAGGGATGACACAAATGATAGGCATTTCAAAAAAAACGACTGTTATTTTAACCGTACCGTAGTGATTCAAAATCCCACCTTTAAAAGAGGTAAAATAGTAAAAGAGCCCATATTTATTTCCTTGCCGATTTTATCTATGCAATAAAAACGATACCTTTGTATATCAGATGAAGCAGTAACAAGCTGATCATCTTCCGCTATTTTTACAAAAAAATATCAACCAACCCGTTAACTCAATTTATTATCCAAACACACTCTATTCGTTAAACCAACAAATCATGAAATTCTTTACTACTTCATTGCTCCTGATTTTTATCAGTTTTGCAAGCTCAGCACAGGAGCATCTCCCTAAAGGACTTACCGACAAAGAAAAAGAAGTTTACGAGCATTACATTCTCAATTTTGAATATGGAGATAAAAGCACGCAACCCCCGGCAACGCCTCCCCGCACACCGGCAGAGTTTGAAGAAACAGGAGGAATTATCATTACCTGGACATCCTACCAGAACGAGTTGCGCGAAATTGTAAGGCATGCAAAGCTCAGAGTTCCGGTATATATCATTGCTGATAATCCTTCCAGCGTTCAGTCTTATCTCAACCAGGGTGACGTTGACATGGAAAATATTACCATTTTGCAAATCAATTTCAATTCGGTGTGGGTAAGAGACTTTGGCCCCCAAAGCACTTACCTTGCCGACACCGATGAACTGGCTTTTGTGGACTGGGTTTATAACCGCCCTTACCGCCCCGACGACAATATGATTCCCATGAATTTGGCCAATCATTTCGATATACCCCTTTACCAGATGACCACCAACCCCAACAGGCTGGTAGCCACAGGAGGAAATTTTGTGGTAGATGGGCATGGGACAGCCATGTCATCGAAACTTATTCTTACCGAAAATCCCGAGCTGACGGAAGATCAGGTAGATGATATTATCTATAATTACCTGGGTATTGACCGTTATATCAAAATGGAGGAGCTCCCTTACGACAATATCAGTCATATCGACATGCACATGAAATTGCTGGATGAAGAAACCCTGCTGGTGGGAGAATTCCCACAGGGCGTATCTGACGGTCCCTATATTGAAAACAACCTGAGTTATTTACTGGACAATTACAATACCTGCTACGACAGAGAATACGATGTGGTTAGAATCCCCATGGTTCCCAGTTCAGGAGGGAATTACCCTCCCAATTCTTCTTACCGAACCTATACCAATTCGCTAATTCTGAATGATCTGGTGTTGGTGCCCAGCTACCACAATTCAGCTCTCAACCAGCAGGCCATCAGCATATACGAAGAGGCAATGCCGGGACACGAAATAGTGGGCATCAACATGGAAAACGTAATCGGTGCCAGTGGTGCGATACATTGTATTACCCGCGAAATTGCTGCTACGGATCCCATATTTATTTCTCATGCCACCATTCGTGAAGTAGAAGACTACTATGAAAACTACAGGGTGGAGGCCACCATCAAAAATGTCAGCGGCCTTACCTCAGCAAGTGTTTTCTACAGAACAGGTACAGAAGGAGATTTCACCGAAATCGCGATGGAACACCAGGGGGATGACCTCTATGTTGCCTCTATTCCTGCCCAGGCATGCAATGCTACAATACAGTATTACATCAGTGCCACCAACGCCAACAAGACCATCACCAAGCCTTATACCGGTGCTTCAGGGGCATGGACTTTTGAGTTGGGTGGAGAGGCTGTAAACTTCACTGCCAGTGAAACAGTAGCCGGTATTGATGAAGATATTGTTTTTCAGTACCTCGGTTGTCTTGAAGCTGATGACATCACAGAAGCCTTATGGAACTTTGGGGAAGGAGCCCATCCGCAAACCGCTGCAGGCGTTGATGATGTTACAGTAACTTATGATACGCCCGGCTACAAAACGATTACCTTATCTATTGATGGAGAAGAGCTGATCAGAGAAGATTATGTTTCGATAACCGATGTCCAAACCTACGAGCTTAACATTTCTGTAGCAGGAGAAGGTCAGACAACCCCCGCCGCAGGAACTTACAACTACGAGGAAGGCTCAGAGATAACTCTTTCTGCTGAGGCTGCACCGGGCTGGTCTTTTGAAGAATGGCAAATTGTGGCTGACGAGGATATGGTTTATGAGCAGAATGAAATTGCTGTTACTATGAGTGCAAATATCAATGCAAAAGCGGTTTTCACAGAAACAGGAACTTCAGTTGCTGACTGGCAAAACCAGTTTTTATTTGATGTTTTTCCCAATCCTGCCCAAAACCGTTTCAACGTGGTGATGACCCCAACTCCCGGGCCTGTAAACATTGAAGTTTATAACACTACCGGCCAGTGCGTATTCCACGACACAGTTTTGGTCAAATACTGGGATCAACAGTTTTTAGTTGATTTGAGTGCTGAAAGTACCGGAATCTACTTTGTGAAAGTATCCTGGGAAGAAGGAAGTAAGACGCGCAAAGTTATCTTGCAATAATTCTGGTTTATCTTGATAAAAACACCGGATAACTGATTGATAGTTATCCGGTGTTTTTATTAAGTCTCTCCAGCAAGCCTTCTTTTTTCAATTCATGCAAAACAATTTATGTCATTTGGCATAGAAGGCAAATTCGCACCAGATATCTTTTACACAGGACTCCAGAACATTTTCATAAATGTGCTGTGAGATCTACAAGGTATCATTGGACGAATTAGATATAATAGCAGGCGTAGTCCACCTTGAATAGTTAAATGTCAAGGTTTCTCCACCGATTACCTGAAACACCCCCCTTTGTGTATAATAATTATACCAGAAATAATCACCTTGCAGCATCTTTGTCAATCTAATTTCTCCATTTTCATCTGGTTTTGATTCGGAGTAAAGACCCATGGTTGAAAGAACACTATCCATGTCTTTCTTTTGACTTGCTGTCAAAAACATTGGCAGCTTTGGATAAAAATTCCTTTTTCCAATTAGAAATAACATTAGGATGAACCTCAAAGCGTCTTGCCAGCTCTGACAGGCTCTCCCGCTCTTTGATGGCCTCTAAGACTACCTGAGTTTTAAAAGCTGAACTGAATTTTCTTCTCGTTTTTTTCATAGTTTCCACAAGTAAAATTAATAAGGTTTTTCCACTTTAGCTTGTGGTCTGAATTTAGGGGAGTATTATAGTTTGCACCCAATATCCTCCACCTATTGACATAGCTTCACCCTGCGGATGTACAATATTTGCATTAGTTGCATCCCAATTCATATAGAGATATTTTTCAGCTCTATAAATAATCTGTGAACCCATAATAGGGGTATTTGTATTACCATTAAAATATTTTTCATTTTGTTGCTCTTTTGATTCTTCAAGTATATAAGATGAATCATTATAAATTTGATTTTCTCTTTCAAATAAATCATTTTTATCGAAATCAAAAAGTTCCTGAGGATAGTCAAAGTCGAAGGCTTTGTCAATATCAGACGAATTTATTTCTCCATAAGTGTGTTTTAATACTACAGCATGTGTTGGTTTAGTGAAAAGCTGATAAATAGTGTTATCGAAAAATTCAATTGAATTATACTGCGAAGTAAAATAAATATGAGGCATATCAATGCTGTTATTGATTTTATTATTTATCCTTGAATAAAAAACCAATTTGCATTGAAAGTTTTTATCTTCTTCCGGTGTTAAATGAATTACTACAAACGCAAAAAAGTACTCATTGCCTCCAATATATTTCATATCGGTTGTATAGTCCCAATCAAAAGATATAGGATACTTTTTTTGTGGGCTTTCTGAAGATATAATCTCAAAATTAGTTTTTCCGATTTTATCAATCTTTATTATATGACCCTTTTCATCAAAAACCCCATCCATAATGGTTTCATCTTGTTTCTCAGGTGAGAGAGAATACCCATTTTTTATTAATGTAAATGTAGATCTATAACCACATACAACATTGAGATTATCGTCTATGACTTGCAATTGAACAATTCCTTTCCGGCTAACATTTCTTGAAACAGGGATTTTTTTGATTAATTTGCCGTCTCTTGATAAAACCATGATTTCACCTTTATTGTTATCATAAAGATAAAATAATTTCAATTTTTCAGAATAACGGAAAAGTTGACAAGAAGAGTTCTTATCATAACTAAATTGATATGATAAATTTTTGGTTTTTAAATTATATATTTTAATTTTATTTTCAGTTTCACAAAGTACGGCAACCTCATTGTCACTTATTATCTGAAAGCTGGATATACCATAATTCCCGCTAGGAAGTTTCTCAACTTTACACCCATCCTCGATATTCCATGGTATTTCAATGACTTTTTCCATTACTCTTTCAGAAAACCCATTAAATCCAATGAAGAGGAGGAAAAGCGTTAATATATATTTGTTTTTCATGTGTTTGATGTATCTTCAGAAAAAACCTCTCTGTCTCCTGCAAATAGGTGTCAGTGAAGTCTTTGAGCTTACTGTATGACTCGGTTGAAAGGGGTAAAAAATGCTTATGGATTAATTCTTTTAGACGATTCTGATGCGCTTTCACTATTTTTTCATTCAACATGTACGTCCCGTTTGTTATTAATACATTGACCTGGCTTTTATTTTCTAAAAATAAGACAATTTTTTGATTAAAAAATCGGGGTTAACGGTTTAATTAGTAAAATTGTAGATTATTAGCGGTGGGATGAGCAAAATTAAGTCTTTTTGCAACAAGGATGCTAACGGAAAACAAAAAGAAATCGTATTCTTAAGGTTCATACAGTACTACATAAAAAACACAATTCTAATCAAACACAGTATCATTAATTATTTCTGACCTATGAAACTTGCATAAGCGCTGCGCTCTCCAAATATAAACAGTAAGCCCGGTTATGCAAGTTCCTTTTAACCAATTAATTATTAAAATTTTATCCTAATGAAAACCCAAAGAGTGTTCTTACTGATCCTGAACGTGTTATTTCTTATAGCCTGTGGACAACCCGGTAAAAAGGAAGCAACACCTCCCGTGGCTGCACAACACGAGCAACAACTTATCATGCATGGTGATACACGCATTGATTTCTATTACTGGATGAACGACAGGGATAATCCTGAAGTAATTGCTTACCTGGAAGCAGAAAATGACTATTTGAAAGAAAGCCTGGAACATCTTGAAGACAACCGTGAAGAACTTTTTGAAGAGATGCTCGGAAGATTAAAGCAGGACGAGAGCAGTGCTCCTTTTTTCCAGAATGGATATTATTATTACACCCGCTACGAAGAGGGTGGTGAATACCCCATCTATTGCCGGAAAAAAGAATCCATGGAAGCAGAGGAAGAAGTTCTGCTCAATATTCCTCAAATGGCCGAAGGATACCGTTATTTCAACGTGGGCAATTTCAGCATCAGCCCCGATAATGAAAGGATAGCCTACACGGTGGATACACTGGGAAGACGTCAGTATACCATTTTTTACAAAGACCTGGATACCCAAAACGTACATTCTACAGCCATTGAACATGCCGCAGGGGATGTAGAATGGGCCGCTGACAACAACACGTTTTTCTTTACCACCATCGACCCGGTAACACTGCGCTATATCAAAGTTTTCAGATACAATACAGATACCAAAACGCCGGAGGAAGTATACTACGAAGAAGACGATACCTACTATTACATGGGCGTTTCCAAAACTACGGACGGAAAGTATCTTACCATTGATGTATCTACTACGTTAAGTACGGAAACATTATTACTGGAGGCAGACAACCCGCAGGGAAGTTTCAGGGTATTTCAGCCCCGGCAACGAGATTTGATTTACTCAGTAGAACATCTGGATGGCACATTCTATATTTTGACCAACGATCAGGCTCAAAATTTCCGGTTGATGGAAACTCCTGCATCACAAACACAGATCCACCATTGGAAAGAAGTAATTCCTCACCGGGAAGATGTTTTGCTGGAAAGTTTCGCTTTGTTCAATGATTTTATGGTGTTGCAGGAACGCAGCAATGCCCTGAGACAAATGCGGATTATCAACACCAACAACAACAGCGAACACTATATTGATTTTGAAGAGGAAGCCTACACGGCAGCCATCAACATCAACCGCGAAACTGATACGGATATTTTCCGTTACAGCTATACCTCTCTTACTACGCCGGCTACCATTGTCGACTATAATATGAACACAAAGGAACAAAATACGGTCTGGCAACAAACCGTTCTGGGCGACTTTGATGCTGATGATTACGAAACCCGAAGACTGTTTGCGCCCGCGCGGGATGGCGAAAAGATTCCTGTTACCCTGGTTTATAAAAAGGGGACAAAACAAGATGGCAACAATCCGCTTCTTCAGTATTCCTATGGCTCTTACGGAATTAGTGTTGACCCCAGGTTCAACTCCAACCTTATCAGCCTGCTCGACAGAGGCTTTGTATATGCAATGGCACACATCAGAGGAGGTCAGGAAATGGGCAGAACATGGTATGAGGAGGGAAAACTGCTCAAAAAGATTAATACCTTCACCGACTTTGTAGATGTATCTGAATTCTTAATCAGTGAAAATTACACATCGCCCGACCTGCTTTTTGCCCAGGGAGGTAGCGCAGGTGGCCTATTGATGGGTGCCATTGCCAATATGCGCCCCGAGCTTTATCAAGGCATTATTGCCGGAGTACCCTTTGTGGATGTGGTAACCACTATGCTGGATGAGACCATTCCTCTTACTACTTCCGAATATGACGAGTGGGGCAACCCCAATGATTCGCTTTTCTATCATTACATGCTTTCCTATTCGCCTTACGACCAGATCCGTGAACAGGCTTATCCCAATATGCTGATTACTTCAGGATTGTATGATTCTCAGGTACAATACTGGGAGCCTACCAAGTGGACTGCCAAGCTGCGAACCCACAATACCGGAGACAGTAAAATATTCCTGTACACCAACATGGAAGCCGGGCATAGCGGAGCATCAGGAAGATTTCAACGGTTGAAGGAAATGGCTCTGCAATATGCATTTATGCTTGATTTGGTGAAATAATACCCACCATTTATTCTATTCATTAAGAAAACTTTTTTAACCCTGTGGATGTCAATCTCCCCCGACCAAAAAAAAGGTTTGCCCACAGAAAATTCTAAAACAACTATTACCATGCAATACAAAAAAATTATTCTTACGCTGCTGGCAGTATTATGCCACATAGGATTCAACTTTGCCGGCAATGATCAATTGGAGCAACAGGCCCGCGAAATACATCAGCGCATATTCACCCTCGACAGCCATACCGATACCCCGCTGATGCTGGGACGAAGAGGGGTTGATTTAGGAAAAAGAAATGATCCCGGTGAAGGGGGCGGAAAGCTGGATTTCCCCCGTATGGAAGAGGGTGGCCTGGATGCAGCCTTCTTTGCTGTATTTCTCGGACAGGGTGAAAGTACTCCGGAAGCCTATGAGACTGCCAAAGAGCGCAGCATGAATATTTTTGGACTTGTACACGAAAGTATTGAGCACAATACCCACCAGGCAGGCCTTGCCTTGACTCCCGAAGATGGATACCGGCTTCGCGATGAAGGCAAAAAGGCAGTGTATATCGGACTGGAAAATGCCTACCCCATCGGAGAAGACCTTTCACTGGTTGAGCAGTTTTATAACCTGGGAGCCCGCTATATTACCCTTGCCCATACAAGCAACAATCATTTCAGCGATAGTTCCAATGATCCTGATGGTCCTGAGCATGATGGACTTTCTGACATAGGATTTGACCTGGTGGAAGAGATGAACAGGTTGGGCATGATGGTGGATGTAAGTCATGTTTCCGATAAAGCCTTTTATGATGTTATATCAGTTGCCAAAGCCCCTGTTATTGCTTCCCATTCCAATGCAAGGGCTGTCCACGACGACCCGCGCAATCTCGACGATGACATGCTCAGAGCACTGGCGGCCAATGGAGGAGTCGTTCAACTTTGCTTTCTTTATGTTAAGCAGATGCCTGCCAATCCCCGGAAAGATTCTGCCCGGGCAGAACTGCGCCAAAGATTCAATAATTTCCAGGGGCTCTCTGATGAAGAAATGGAGCAGGCCCGCAGTGAATGGTATGCTATTGAGCAACAGTTCCCTTCTGAATTGCCTACCGTTGCCGACTTAATTGATCACCTGGATCATATTGTGAATCTTATAGGAATTGACCATGTAGGTATCGGAAGTGATTTCGACGGAGGAGGCCAGCTGGAAGATTGTTATGATGTAAGCCAGATGCACAATCTTACCGTAGAAATGCTCAGAAGAGGTTACACTGAAGAAGACATAGAGAAAGTTTGGTCAGGCAATTTCATGAGGGTATTTAAAGAAAATCTGGCATTAAAAGAATAAGAAAAAGACCAATAAAGTTTACAATTCATCTCTTTCCCTATCAATAACTCTAAAAACATGAAGAAAAGCATATTATGGTTCCTACCGGTGATGGCCACATTTCTGGTATATTGCGGAAATACTCCCCGTGAAACAGAACAAGTTGCCACCGAAACAGAAGTTGTGGCCCTTTCAGAAGCCGAACAAGCTTTTTTGAACAACCTGGCAAGTCTTTGCGGAAAATCATTCCGGGGCCGGGAAGTATATATGCAGGAAGGTCGGGAGAGCTGGGCAGATAAGGATCTGGTGATGCACGTTACGGTTTGTGAAGACACGCATGTACACATCCCTTTCCATATTGATGATGACACATCACGCACCTGGATGTTTCTGGCAGAAAACGGGAAACTCCGTTTTCGCCATGATCACCGCCATCCTGATGGTACGCCGGAAGAGCAGACCCTTTATGGTGGGTATGCTGATGGAGAGGGTGACGCTTTTCATCAATATTTCCCTGCTGATGAATATACCCGTGAGTTGCTTTCTGACACCTTAAACCGGCAATGGAATGTTATACTCGACAAGGATATGACCTATTTCAGTTACCAGCTCCAGTATCACGGAGAAGTTGTTTTCAGAGCCGATTTTGACCTGACCCGCCCATTGTAAGTTCAATATCAACACCCTCAAAACAACAAAAGGTCTGGAATTCCAGGCCTTTTGTTGTTTTGTGCTCAAATTTTCCCTGAGGTACTATCTCAGCATTTCCTCTACCCTCTCTGCTTTGCCATCTACTTCTGCCGGTTTCAGTCCCATAATTTTTGTAATAAGCGGATAAAGATCAACCACCTCTATGGAAGGGTGTTTGTGTCCTTTTTTAAAAGCCGGACCCATGGCGTAAAAGATGGTATGCATATCTTTTTTCGCATTGTCCCAGCCATGGGCCCCTCCGGTATAGTAAGAAGAACGGGGTTTGCCCCAGCCGACACTCCAGGTGCTGTCGGCAAGAATCACAATGTCTTCAATTCGCGGATTGGTTCCGTAGTTCAGTCTGTCAGGCACATCTTCCTTTTTCCAGACACTAACATGTTCAACGGTTTGCAGAATACTCCATACCGAATCCATCATCCCTTCTTTGGGGGTAACATGCATCATGGGGTTTCCGCCATGGGTTCGTTCATACCAGTCGCGGGGCGTATAATCTCCTATATTTACATACCTTTCCGGACTAACTTCAGTCATTCCATGATCAGAAGTAACAATGATATTGATATTCTCATGGAAAGGCAATTCCTGAATGCGGGTAATGAAAACTCCCACCAGCGAATCGAGTTCCAATACAAGTGCATCTATTTCCTGGCTTTCAGGACCATAACGATGCCCGGTACCATCAGGTTCCTGGAAATAAAAAGTGATAAGACGGGGGCGAACTTCTTCTTCAAGTTGCAACCAGTTGATTACGGTATCTATACGACTGGCAAAAGGCACTCTGCCGTCATATCTTTTCCAGTAGGTAGGTTGCAAACCCTGAACGGGAGCCTCAGAACCCACCCAGAAAAAGGAGGCAGTGGTGACATTTTGTTTTTCGGCAGTTACCCAAATGGGTTCACCATTATAAAAATCTCCATTCTCAACAGATTCCCGATCTCCCAACCGATAAGTGCCATGCTCAGGGCAAGTGAAATTATTGTCTACAATGCCATGATTATCGGGATACAACCCCGTGGCCATACTGTAGTGATTGGGAAAGGTTTTGGTAGGAAATGCAGGTTTTACGTACTCAGCATTAACTCCATGCTTAGCAATATAATCCAGCCAGGGAGTCTCAACCCTGGAAGTATAATCCCAGCGAAATCCATCCATCGACAACATTACCACATATTGCTCATCAACAGGAATCCGGCGATTTTCCGCGCACGAAGAGAGAAATACGTTCAGGACCACTATCAGAATCAAAGCTATTCTGTTCATCTTATTATTTTTAATTTAACATATAATGATTATTCTAACAAAGCTGCAAATATAGGGTTTTCTCTTGATAACTTCTTCTGTTTCCTGGAAAGTAAGACAGACGTAATATTGGCAAGAGGAATTTTTGCCATCCTCAGGCTCATTTTTCACTAAACATCTAATTTAAGCGGTGAAAGCTAAAAAAAATATCACAAATGCTTTAACCAATCAAAATAAAAACATATTTTTGTTGGATAGGAGAACTTAAAACAGAATATAAAGATGTACAAAGGAAAAAGCGGACTTGTGGCGATATTCATTATGGCCAGTTATTTTAGTTGTTTAGCCGATGAATCCATTGGCGTTTTGGAATCAAAGCTTAAAAACACCCAGGCCGACACGCTAAGAATCGAAGTACTGCTCCAAATGGGAGATTACTTTGAATACACCGATTACGATTCTGCCCTTCATTTTTACCGTCAAGCCCTTGAATTGAGTCAGAACTCACAGGAATCTTCCAACCCATCATACCAGGAACAACTCAAACGCTTAGAAATAAAATCTCACCGGTATATTATTCATCTTAACAGCACCTGGGGCAAGTATCAGGAAGCCATTGATCAAGGCCTGGTAATACTGGAGATGTATTATGATCTGGAAGATTATGAAAGGGTTATACATACCAAACTCAACATTGGAAACAATTACTATTATTTAGGCGATATTCCCGCTGCTGTAGACTATTTCGTGAAAGCGCTTGATTTGGCTCATGAGCATAACTCTCATGAGAATATCGCCTCCATAAACACGAACCTGGCCACCATTCATTACCAGAGAGGCAATTACCTGCAAAGCCTGGATTATTACCAAACCGCACTGAAATATTTTAAAGAATATGAAAATGTGAGAGATGAGGGACTGGCCTATCTTGGAATTGGAAACATTCACAGTTCACTGAAGAATTTTGCTGAAGCAAAACAGAATTATCAGATGGCCCTCGATAGAATGGACGAATTGGAGGATCATGCAGCAATTGCCACCATACATTTGAGTTTAGGTTCGCTCTATTATCAATTAAAGGATACTGATAATGCTGACCATCATTACCAAAAATCACAACATCATGCTACCATAGGCAAGGATTTAAGGGTTCAGGGGCAGGCACTCCTTAATCTCGGCATTTTATATGCCGGTGAGGGCAATTACACAAAAGCTCTGGAGCATTATGATCAGGCTCTGGAGATTGCCACAGAATCGGGCAACAGGCACACAGAAGCATCAACATTGCGAAACAAGGCCTTAACCCTGTTAAGGTTGAAAAAATTCCGTCAGGCCCTTGAGTTGGCTCAAAACAGTTTTCAACTGTCCAGAGAAGTTGAATCACTGGAAGATCAGGCAGAATCACTGAAAGTAATATCAAGAATCAATGAGCAACAAGGTCGTTATGCTTCTGCATTAACCTATTATCAAGAATACAAACTATATAACGACTCTTTGCTCAATATTGAAAACCAGCGGCAAATCAATGAAATGGATGCTGTTTTTCAATCGGAGCAAAAACAGCAAAAAATAGACTTGCAAAACCTTCAGATTGAGAAAAACAAAATCGAATTGAGGCGTAAAAACCAATTGGTGAATTCTTTCATTATCATCCTTGTTTTTGTTATCATTCTGGCGATTGCTACCCTTTTGCATTTTAATCAGAAAAAAATCACCAACATGGAAATTGCCCGGCAAAAAGCTGTTATTGCTGAGAACATAGAAACTATTAACGGTCAGAAAGAAGAATTAAAAGAAGCTCACCTGCAAATAAGCCTGTTAGAAAAGGAAAAAGACCTGCAGCAGCAAAAAGCCAGGCAAACCTTATACCTTGCTGAAAGCATTTCCGCAAAAAGCCATGACTGTTCTGTTATATTAAGTCGAATTTTTTTCAACAAAATCTTTGAGACCAACCTGGGTGAAAAAGCCCAAATATCAGACATATGCATTGCACGGGAATTGAAAAACCAGGTTTTTATCGTGATAGCAGATATTGATTTACCTATGGTAGATAAAAAACTGATAAATATCGCACTGGGTTCATATATCGACCGACATGCCGGAGAGGATTTCATCCAAAGAACGGATGAGTGTTTACATCAATTGAAGGAGTATCTGCAGGAAATTATATCTGGTGTAATGGGTGAAAATAAAACCATGGACAGTAAGCTTGCCCTGTTATATCTTGACAAAACCCATCATAAGGTTAAATTTGTATCTGAAGCTCCCCTGCTGGGTCTGGCCATTGCACGAAATCCCGGTAGCATATTCCGCCCCATGTTTGATTATCAGGAAATACAAATGATTGATCCTGCGGCTGAGCTATCCGGGAAAACAAGCATCCGTTTTTCTCCTTCCGGGATGTATGAATTTAAATTAAAACCTGCTGACCGGATTTATCTGTTGAACCCCGGGAAGCCCACAGCTGATAATGACAGAGAATCTCGGATTGCACAATACAGAAAGGTTATTCAGTTTGTTGACAATCATCAGAATATGGACATAACCATGCAGGGAGAATATCTGGAAAAAGAATTCGGGACCGCTTCAAATCCTGCCAAACATAATATCATGATTCGGGGTATGGAAATTTAATACCCCAGTCTCCTGAGATTTTCTGTCTTTCGGGCATTATCAGAAAAACCGAAAAGGATTCTTAAGCTCCATGCGTTCCCCTGCAAAGAAGAGCCAACGGTATTGCTATGATTTAAAAACATATAATAACCCAACTTTGCACTTACTCTGCTTCGGTTAGGAAAATGGTAGGAAGCTACCGGTCCCATCTGCACGGCAGCAGCCACAAAAGTTCTCCGGATGGGGTCCTGACGGTCTTCTACAACATCTATCAGGTCTGCTCCTCCTGAAATAAACATACCCATTGCATAGTTTTCAGGACGAAAGAAAATGTGGGTTGTTTCTATGCCCAAAAATCCCCCCTGGTAGTTTCGGGTTTCCACGATACTATCGCGTACCGACAATTTGAAAGGTTTCTGTGTTTGACCAAAACGCATGGAAAAAGCCAAATCAAAATATGTATTGCGGTATTTTACTCCGGCAAATATATCAAGAGTGGGTTTAAAGCCAATAACCTCCAGGTCTGCTGTGGGAATCCAAACACCTGAGCCCACCCCCATATTGAGTTCGGGTCTTTTCTGAAAATAAGCCACACGTTCTTTATAGACCTCTGTCAGTTGGCTTCCCTGATATTTATCATCGCGAAGCAAGGAAAAAAAACGCCCCGTTTCTCCACTATATAAAGTCAACCAGGCCCATTCAGGTTGTCCGGCTGTAAACCGGGCTCGCATTTGCCTTGCCCATCTTTGTGTTTGCCTGTCAAAGTTGCTGTTTACCGATACATATCCAAAATATTCTTCATACAATTCAAAATATTCCTGCCGGGTGGCTGGGCTTTCCAGGTGAGAAATTTCATCTCGTATATCAAAAGCAATTGCAAATTCAAGCATTTGGCTGCCCTCCCACTGGCCGGGAAATTGCCCTTCAGATATCAACTGCAACATCCTGATTCTGAAGAGAGGCTCTGTGGTTTCACAGCTTTGCTCCCACTGAAAAAGTAATTCGGGTAGCCTGTTCCATCGACCCTGCTCGATTATCAGGGCCACACTATCGGCATATACAGAAGCCTGCTCACTACAATCCTCCTGAACAGGGTTACTTCCATAGCCATAAACTACCGGAAAGAAAAAAAGAACACTCAAAGAAATCAATAACTTTCGCATCCTCATTATACATTCAGTCATTACAAAATAAGATCTGTGCCATCTTTGTTATACAAAAATACATTTGTTTGTCAACACATAACGCATAAATGTAAAATCTGTTTTTTACAGCCGCAGAATCTGCATTAAATAAAGTAGCATCACCTGGTATGTTTTTATTTGACGTTTAAATATCTTTGTAGAAAAGGCATCTTCACAAGCCCGACAGGATAACACATTCTTTTGAACTAATGAGATGCAGAAAAGTTAACCTTTATAGAGAGATACACTATTTTTATCAACTAATAAAACGAATGAACTATGGAAAATAAGGCAACAAAGCAAAGAGAGATTGAACGAAAAGGGTTGGAAAAAATTCAGGATGACCTGCAGGCCATCACTGCCAGCTTTAAAGAAGTTTTAGCAGAGCTGGATGAGGAAGACATAGCACAGATGTTGCCTGAAGCAGACCAAAAAGCGGAACCCCGTTCTGAAAGTGAAGGCAACCAGGAAAAATTAGTACAGGCATTAAGCATTGGTTTTCAGCTCATGAACCTGGTGGAAGAGAATGCCACAGTACAGTTTCGGAGAAAACTGGAAAATTCACTCGGGATGGAAGCAATAAGGGGTTCGTGGGCCGAGACCTTTTCAAGGTTAAAAGAAGAAGGGTTAAAGGAAGAACAAATTGCCCATATTCTCTCCAAAGTGAAAGTAACACCCGTCCTTACGGCTCATCCTACGGAAGCCAAAAGAACATCGGTACTGGATTTACACAGGGACATGTACCTGCAACTGGTAAAAAAGGAAAACCAGATGTGGTCAAAATCAGAACAACAAGCCATCCAGGATGATATAAAATCATTGCTGGAAAGATGGTGGCGCACGCGGGAAGTGCATCTTTCCAAGCCCGATCTCGAATCAGAAAGGAATAATGTGTTGCATTATTATACTCGTGTATTCCCCAAAGCACTGGAAATGAGCGATCAGAAACTAAAGTACACCTGGAAAACCATGGGCTTCAATCCCTCCATCCTCAGCAAACCTTCCGCTTTTCCTTTGTTGCAGTTTGGAAGCTGGGTGGGAGGAGATCGTGATGGTCATCCCCTGGTAAGTGCTTATGTTACCAAATCAACCCTTCAGATACACAGAAAAGCAGCCCTGACAATTATTATGGACAGCATGAAAGAACTTGCTGCCAGGGTAACTTTCTCCGATGGACAGAATCCGGTACCATCATTTTTTCACAATGCCATAGGGCAACTGCAAAATGCATTGGGTAACGAAGGAGAGAAAGCAATCAAGAGAAATCCTCGTGAGCCCTGGCGGCAATATGTCAATCTGATGCTGGTAAAACTGAGAAATACCATTGAAGAAAACACCACCGAATATGGTGCTTATTACAAAACGGCCTTACAACTTCAACAAGATTTGGAGATACTCAGAAACAGCCTGATAGAAATTGGCGCGCATCGCATAGCAGAGGATTTGCTCTTTCCACTCGAACGTCAGGTACAATGCTTTGGTTTTCACCTTGTTAAACTTGACATCAGGCAAAACAGTGCCTTCCATGAAAAAGCCCTGGAGCAAATGCTCAAGGCCGCATCGATAGAAGACTGGCAGTACAGCAGTTGGAGCGAAGAAAAAAGGGTTGCCTTTCTTTCTGCAGAACTCAAAACACACCGGCCTTTCGTGGCGGCCGGTATCTGCGTGGGTCCTGAAGCAGATAAAATCATCTCCTGCTTTTCTGTTTTGAAAAATCATGCCGATAGATTCGGCTACGAGGGAATTGGTTCTCTAATCGTAAGTATGACACGGGATTTAAGTGATTTGCTCATCGTGTATCTTTTTATGCGCGAGGTGGGAATGCTTGATGCACCCCTGCAGGTAGTCCCCTTGTTTGAAACCATTGAAGACCTGCAACGTTCGGATAAGGTACTGGATGCCTTCCTGTCTCATCCCATGACCCGGGGAAGAAAACATCACAGAAATCAGATGCAGGAAGTGATGCTTGGATACAGCGATAGTAATAAGGATGGAGGAATCGTTGCCAGCAGATGGAATATCTACCAGGTGGAAGAAAAATTAACTGCCGTGGCAAAAAACCATTCTATCAACCTGAGATTTTTTCATGGTATTGGCGGCACCATAAGCCGTGGAGGGGGTAAGTACCATCGGTTTCTGGAGAGCATGCCACGTGGCACCATGAGTGGAGAAATCAAACTTACTGTTCAAGGGGAAACCATTGCCCAACAATTTGCCAATCTCTTGAATGCAACCTATAACCTGGAGATGTTGCTTTCAGGTACCACCCTTCAAACTGCTTATACCTTTGCTGTAAATAAGCGTCCGGCATACCCCTACGAGGCAATCAGCAAACTGGCAGTACTATCGCTGAAAAAGTACCAGGAGTTGATCAAAAAACCACATTTTATAGAATTTTACGGTCAAGCCACACCTATTGACCTGCTGGAACAAAGCAGGATTGGCTCACGACCTGCCCGTCGCACAGGCCAGCGTAGCCTGGATGATTTGCGCGCCATCCCCTGGGTCTTCAGCTGGAACCAATCACGCTTTAATCTCACTGCATGGTACGGAGCAGGGCATGCATTGCAAACGCTAAGAACAGACCACCCTGACTATTACAGTCAACTGAAAGAGTTTGCTTACAAATGGCCCTTTTTACGCTATACCCTTATTCACATTGAAACCAATCTGCTCAATGCTGATGAAACCTTAATGCAACAATACAGCCATTTGGTGGAAGACCCCGAACTTAAAGAAACCTTCTATTCTTTGATTAAGGAAGAGTATCAAAATGCACGTACCGAGCTGATTGAATTTCTGGGCGAAGAATCTGAAAACCGGCGACATAGTTTGCTGGCAAACATTGAACGAAGAAAAAGGGAGCTGCAAATCCTGCACAAATTGCAAATTGAACAACTTAAAGAATGGCGGACACTGAGTGAAACCGAGAAAACAAGTAAAGAATATATGCTTGACAGGCTTTTGATGATTACCACCGCTTTGTCTGCAGGTCTGAAAAGTACAGGTTGATTCAAAAGTTTATTTTGCCTGCCTGCAGTTAAAACGGACGAAAAAATCCTTATTTTTTCAGCAGTTTCTGTTGAATCACAGTATTCCGGGAATAAACCTTCACCAGGTATATTCCCGGTTTCAGTTGGGCAATGTTAATTCCGGTAGGGTTTCCTGTTATATCCTGCTTCAGGATTAACCGTCCATGCATATCAAATACCATCATCTTTTCAGCATCAGGCATGTTCATCACTGAGATCTGGTCGAGAGCCGGGTTGGGATAAAGTATTTCAGGATTCTCCAATGGCCCGGAAGGGGTTGATAAAAATATCCCCATTTCCACATCCAGCCAGGTGGTTTCGTAATTGTTTACCGAAACATTATGGATGGTTTTATCAGGATAACCTTCTGCCTGAAATTCCAGGGTATAGGTTCCTGCAAGCAATGGCCTGCTGTAACCACCATGCTCTGCAGAAGACCATACGTGGGAATTATCAACATCATGCCCGGCAATTTGTATTGTAGCACGTACAGGCTCACCGGTGTTGATATCCGTTACTGTTCCTCTGATTCCATACAAACTTTGCTTCATGTAGTTAAGCATCGACCGATGGTTATACTCCCAGTGGTTTTCGAGCAAATCTGTGGGTAATAATTTTATATCGGAAAGCTCCAGCGTAAACTCTCTCGTGTTTGCATAATAATTCATATAATCCTGGCGGCTGCCATATACTACATACCAGTCACCGCCATGGGTTACCCCATTGTTAAATGAAGAACCCCATGGATCCATATAACCATCGGGACTATAGTATCTTGCCGTATCAGCATACTCATGCATTACCAGTTGCCACCAGTCATGATCAGCATGAGTCTTTTCGGCTGAAGTCCAGCTATCCCAGGGATAATTGACACATTCAATACCCCCATGCATATTTGCTGACATTACAAAGTCATAATCCTGTGCCAGATCTATCATGGCCTCCGTTTCAGGCTGTATAAAATCTTGAGGATCCGATACCGGATTGGGATAGTTTCTGTTCATATCCACAAAATTGACATTCCCTCTTGTAGCTCCTGTAACAGTGGAGTTGTCTGTGGTATAAGTTCCGTCAGGATTTTCATTGGGACAAATCCAGATCTCAAGATTATCCAGCAAATGCGTTACTGTTTCATCCTCACCATAATTGTTCAGTAAATAGTGTATCAGTCGTAAGGATAGATTAAACCCGGTAACTTCATCTCCATGGATGGTAGAAGTGTACATAAACCGGGGTTTTTCATGGTCTTCACTGATATTGGATGTAATACGTCCAAAAATCAATTTGCGACCGGAGGCCAGCGTCAATATTTCCACTCGCTGGTATAAGTCTGGAAACTGTTCCTCAAACTGGTTCATCATACTTTCATAAGCCGAATAGGTAGGATAAAAATCCCAGGAATTGATGTTATCTACATCTACCGATGAAACCATATTAATCTGATTCTTATCAGTAGAGAGCGAAGGAGGTGTCAGTACCTCATAGGATACTTCCTGCTCTGCAAACCATTGAAATTCGGATAAATTGGCATAAGCATAAACAAAACCCGAAGCCGGATGATAATAATCGATTGAAATCGATCTGCTGAAGTCATTCAACAGTCCGGGGTCATCCAACCCAAATCTGAAATATACTTCTCCCCTGTTTTCCAGTACCTCATAAGCCTCTTTGTGGTCATTTACACCTTCTCCTTTAACAACAGGGTTCAGCAAAAACAAAAACAATAAGGGAATAAGTCTGACGATCAGCATTATATTAAGCTTTTTTTTATAAATTATGGCTCATGTTAAGAAATGTCACGGGTTTAATTTTTCGTGCAAGAGGTTCAATTGGTTGTAAACTGCTTTGTTCACCTTGGCCAAAGGCAACCTGACATAGTTTTTAGAGAGCCCCATAATCTCCAGCAGGGCTTTAACGCCTGAAGGGCTTCCATCTGCATAAATAGTCTCAATGGTATTGAAAAGCTTAAAATGCAGTTCCCGGGCCTGGGCAAAATTGTTATCAAGACAATACCGCACCATCTGGGAGAAATATTTCGGATAAGCATTGGCAATCACAGAAATCACACCATCTCCTCCAATAGCCATAAAGGGTAGTGTCAGTGCATCATCTCCGGAGATTACCAGGAAATTCTCAGGCTTGTCTTGTATGATGCGTGAACTTTGGGCCAAATCACCCGATGCTTCCTTTACAGCAATTACATTAGGCACCTCATGGGCAATTTTTAAAATCGTATCTGCATCCATATTAGAACCGGTACGGGAAGGCACATTATACATAATAACGGGTGCCGGGCTTTCAGCAGCAATGGTTTTGTAATGATTAAAAATGCCTTTGGGTTGGGGTTTATTATAATAGGGGCTAACGGACAGAATGGCCGATACACCTGTAAAATCGGTTTCTTTAAGCTGATGAGCAACCTGGCGTGTATTATTCCCACCAATTCCTATTACTACGGGAACTCTCTTATCAACTATTTCAATACCAAAATTCTGGACAGCTGTTTTTTCATCATTGTTCAGGGTAACCGATTCCCCGGTAGTTCCCATAAAAACGATATAGTCGACTCCTTCATTGATCTGGTATTCAATCAGATTCTCAAATGATTTAAAATCAATACTTCCCTCCCGGTGAAAAGGGGTAATAATGGCTACTCCGGTACCCCGGAAACTATTTTTGCTTGTTGTCATTATTAGTAATCATTTTTAAATAGTGCATAACTTGGCGGCTGGTCTCCTGCAATGAACTGCTGTCATCCACCTGAAGCATCAGGTCATATACTTCAACATATTTCTCCACATACCTGCCTACTTTCATTTTGGCCTGAGAAATGGCGCTGAGATACTTCACGTGATGCAATCCCGAGGGTGTTAAATCTATGAGAATATCATAGGACGGAGATATGAAATCTTTTACATTCTGTGCTACCGGATGCTGATCCCAGGAAAAGGAGGCGGAATTGCAAAACTCAAAAGTAAGCTTGGGGAAACAATGATCGGGCATCTTCTTTTCTGTCACATAGCCCAGTGTTTTCACCTTTTTCTGGTCCTGTTGCAATTCTTTGACCAATTGTGTCACGAGGCGGTAATCATTTTCTGAAGTGGCATCATATAGTATCCCCACACTTTCTGCCTGCTGATAACCTACCATGCTGCGTTTTCTTACCACATTCTTGTGCGCTCTTTTGAGTAACCACAGCCTGAAATTGTCTTGGATTTGTTTAAATGCTTTCAATGTTTTATCCTCAATGAATAAATATGTTTTTTATTTTTCTATCCTAGATTCTGTTTATGGGTTCTGACGCTTTATCATGCAGTTTTTCAATTCCCCTATATACATCCGGTGATAATCTTCAGAAGGGTACATCTTGTGCAGGGAAGGGTCAACAAACAGTTCAGGCTTTATATCATCGTGATATATTTTATGACATTCCAATACGATGCGGGCCTGCTCGAAGTAAACCGATCCATTTTCCGATTCAACAGCTTTTAAGTTTTGGGTTTCCATTTTGTTTATTTCCCTGCCAGAACGCGTCCCCATTACATTCAGCATGTCCCGGTAGGATTCATCAAAAAAATTGAGAGTAAAGTGGTCATTTTTTTCCAGAAAATTGTAAGTATATCGTTGGGGCCGAACGAAAATTATTGCGATAGGCTTATTCCATAAAACTCCTGCAGTTCCCCAGCTTGCGGTCATCATATTATAGTGCTCAGGGCTTCCGCAGGTTATCAGCATCCAGTCCTTGCCAATCAGTTTAAAAATACTCTCGTTAAGTTTGTTCGCATCTGTTTTTTCAAAATCTGCACCCATTATTCAACGGAATTTTAATAATCACCAGTTATCTTGTTCAAAGTGCGAATGTACCTAAATTTGATGGAATAAAAAATATCATGAACCTGCAAATTTCTCCCTTCAGCCTGTTTAATTACTTTTTTCACTACTGTAAGGGTAAATCATCGGGTATTTCCAAAAGTGCCTGTTATCTAGGTCATCCTTACGGCATTAAGACCAAAGGGTAAACGGTTGTTCTGTAAACATTTCACCCCTTAAAGGGGGTTAAAAATCAATTTCACCTTTGGAAATAATCCCTGAAGGATAATTCGTTTAACGTATTAAGGAATGTCACGACAAATGAGCTCCACAGGAAAGGAACATTGTAACCGGTCAACAAGGACTGTTATTTTTTACTCATCCATTATTTGATGTTTGATCTCTGAACTATTGAATATAAACAGGGTTCTACCAATTGATTATCTTTGCGCTTTTGGCTATGTAGCTCGGCGAAATACGGAATAGACTTCATGAAGTAGTACCTTACATAAACGCTATAAAAACCTATGATTAAAGTAAATGTCCTCGGAACCGGGACCTCTCAGGGTGTACCTGTGGTAGCCTGTGGATGCGAAGTCTGCAAAAGTACAGATATAAAAGATAAAAGACTCAGAACCTCCATTATGGTGCAAACGTCTCACAATATTATAGTGGTAGATGCGGGGCCGGATTTTCGTCAGCAGATGCTTCGTGCAAACATAGAACATCTCGATGCCATTCTTATCACGCACAATCATAAAGACCATATCGGCGGCATAGATGATGTAAGAGCTTTCAACTGGATTCAAAAAAAACCCATGGATATCTATGGCAATAAAAGCTCGCTGCAAGTCATCCAAAAAGACTTTTCTTATGCTTTCGGGGAAGACAAATATCCTGGTGTGCCGCAAATAAACCTGCATACCATTACCAACAAACCTTTCACTATTAATCATGATAAAATAATTCCCATTGCTGCCTTCCATGGTAAAATGCCGGTTTTAGGATTCCGAATCGGCAATTTTGCATACCTCACTGATGCAAGCTTCATTGAACCTGAAGAGTTTGATAAGATGAGAGGTTGTAAAATTATCATTATTAATGCATTAAGAAAAGAACAGCATCACTCACATTTTAATCTGCAGCAAGCCACCGAACTACTGCAAGAGTTGGGTCCGGAGAAAGGATACATCACCCATATAAGCCACCAGATGGGATTTCATAAAGAAGTGAATGCCTTATTACCTCCCGGCATAGAATTAAGCTATGACGGTCTGGAAATCTTCCTCGAGGAGTAAAAAGATCGCATTTATTTCCGGCCTGATTCGGCCCTGGCATCGATGCAAGAGTAGAAATTACTCAATTTTTACTCTTTTGAGAAGCATATGATTAAGGGGGTTGGTTTCAAGATTCTTTACATAATGGGGCAGGAATCTGACTGACTGATCATAAAACAGGGGAACCACCGGGGCATGTTCAATGACAATGCTATCCAGCTTTTTATAATATTCGTATCTTGCTGAATCAATTACCACAACCTTAGACTGCTGGTAAATCCTGTCAAATTCAGGATTTGAAAAGCGTGTATAATTGGGTCCTGCGGGAGCATGATTGGGAGAATAAAACAAGGCAAGATAATTTTCAGCATCGGGATAGTCAGCAATCCAGGAAGCTCTGAAAACAGGGGCTTCGGCTTTTGCCATTAATTCGCGCAAAGTGGCAGGGGGCATCACGTTGATTTGCAAATCAATCCCAATGCGCGCCAATTCGTGCTGAATATACTGTGCGATATCCATGTAAAGTGAAGTGGTAGAGAGTTCGATAGGTGGCAGTCCCTGACCATTGGGGAAACCCGCTTCTTCCAGCAATGCTCCTGCTTTATCGGGCTGGTAGGTATAACCTCCTTCATTGGCATCAAACCCGGGCATCCCTACCGGCACGAAACCGGCATGCGCCGGAGTGCCCAGGTTGTTTCTCAGGTACTTGAGCATTTTTGCACGATCAAAGCCATAGTTGACAGCCTGTCTTACTTTCTTTTTCTGCAAGGCTGATAAACTGCGTGGTGCAGTATCATCAACCAGGATACCCAAATATTCCGTATTTAAGAAAGGGCGGGTAATTTTATAAAAGCGATCATGGTATTTTGCCTGTAATTCTCCTTCAGGAGTCAGCAATTCGTCTTTATAGCTTGCATCAATGCGTGTAAGGATATCAAGGTTTCCCTTAATGAACTCGAGAAAGGCCGTTTGCCGGTCCTGGATAAAACTGATTGCGACAGCATCAAGATGAGGAAGTCGATCAGATTTATCGAACTCAAAATAGCGTTCATTTTTGGTAAAAACAAGTTTTACTCCCTCTTTCCAGTATTGAAAACGGAAAGGACCGGTTCCTACGGGAGCTTTGCGAAAATCAAGCCCCCGGCTTTCAACCACTTCATGAGGCACTACAGAACAATAGACCATACATAGTAATCCTGTCATGGGAGGAAAGGGTTCTTTCAACCTGATTTGCAATATTGTATCTGCCAGTGCTTCTATATCCAAAGAGTTATCGGCCTTTCGTGCCACCGGGTTCATTACCCAGCTGCCGGGAGAGTTCAGGGCAGGATCAATAAGCCGTTCGAAACTGTATACAAAATCATCTGCCACCACCCTTCTGCCCTTCTGATTGTCAAAGGCTTCATCATCATGAAAATAGATATCATCGCCAAGAAAAAAGGTATAAACTGTTCCATCCTCAGATATTTCCCAGCGATGGGCAATAGCAGGTTGTACATTTAACAAGGTGTCGAGTTGAACAAGTCCGTTAAAAATCTGAGAGGCAGCCCATATATTCGATTGATTACGAGCATACACCGGATCGAGTGAGGTAATATTTCCGTCTTCGTTGTATCGAAAAAGCGAAAGATGCGAATGATCTTCAAAAGATTCCTTGCAGGAAGGAATAAAGGCAATAACCAGAAGAACAAATACAAAAAAAGATGGTTTAGGCATAACTGTCAAACGGAAAATCTAAGCAAATATCAATAAAAGCCCGAAATTACAAAATTCCTGTTTCTGATTGGGTGAGACTTGAAAATAAATGCCTTGATTTCAAAAAAAACAACAGGAAAATGTCCATTCTCCTGTTTTGGTTATTTACGGTAAAATTTGCGGTACAGAAATTTGCGGGGATAAAAGATACCCATTAGGGGTAGATAGAGGAAATAATCCAGTAACCGGGAAGGGGTTTCGTATTCAATATCGTCAATGATAAAACTTGTATGATTATCGCGTGCTACTACCCTGTGGCTATGCTTCCAGTAGCTAATCCCAAAAGGCACCCTTAAACCCCGGTCAACAAAGCCATATTCGCGATGAGAAATCCACATCTCTTTGATGATAACTGTCCAGTGCCCCATGAAGGGAATATTGAATTTCAAATCGATGATATCGCCCGGATTTTGACCCTCATACCGTTTTATCGTTGCAATAGCAAAGGGTGGCATCAGGTAATCAAACAGTTTCTTGTTGAAATCCTGGTGTACCCTCTCAAAGGTAGCATTAACGGTGGTAATCAAGCGAATTCTCATAGACCCTCCGGGTTAAAATAAGATTGATTGTATAACCCACGAAGCAGAGTCTTGTTTAACTCTTACGCAAAAATAGATAAACAATTTTATCGTACCTGTAAAATAGGTAATCAGTCCCTGAACAGCAGAAGGGGAAGGTTGCCCGAATGGATTAACTTGCGGGTGAGGCCAGGATTGAAAATTCTCTGAAGCAAACCTCTCTTTTTATTACTAAGGGCAATAATATCGATTTCGTTGAGTTTGCAAAAAGCCTCCAGGTTGGCAACAGGATTGTCTCCTTTGATAAAACTGCATTCTACTTTGACATTTTTATTTACTTGCCGGAAATAATCTTTCAGGTTGTCCATTTTGGCAGCATCCCATTTGTCCTCGCGGTCTTTGGAAACATGTACGCAATGAATTTTTACATCAAATGCAGAGACAATGTAAATCAGTCTTCGGATAGCCACATAGTCTGACTCATCAAAATCTGTGGCATAAACAATGTTTTTTACATTGGAAAACGAGGCAATGTTGGTTCTTTCAGGTATGGCCAGCACAGGTATCTTGGTTTTGTCCAGCACACGGTAAACGACACTTCCGATAATATCGCTTTGCTTTTCACCCTTTCCTTTGGCGCCCATTACAATAATACCGGGTTTGTAAGTTTTGGCCATCGTGGCTATTTCATCCTCCACAATTCCTTCCCTGAGAGAATAACTGATCTTTATTTGCTCAAGTCCTTCATCAGCGGCGATTTGCCGTATCTCATTTACAAAATCAATGAGCTTTTTCCTGGCCTGATCCTCCATTTCTCTCAGATTAATATCCATATCAACCTGGATGGAATAGGCATCTGTTATAGGAACAAGATCAACAATCGGTGCGTAGAATACATGCAGTATTTTTATATCAGCGTTATATTTTTCGGCCAGTTTGATAGCATATTTGCATGCTGTTTTAGAAAACTCCGAAAAATCAACCGGGATAAGAATACGCCTAATCTCTTTCATATCTTTGGCTTCTTTCTCTTCCTGCTGGCTTTTCATTTCCATAATTATCCGAAGTGCGCTTTCCACATCAGATTCCCTGATTTGAATCTGCACTCCTTCAGATACAGCCCCCTGCACCAGATTTACGTTTTTCAGAAAACACTCTATACCTGCACTTTCCAATCTGGCTTTCAGAATTTCTGCAGCAGTATAATGGTCTGTAGCCAAAGTTACCAAACGATCTTTCATAGCATTGATATATTTATAAATTTATACTATCAACTACAACTTTAGATGCTCTAAATATACGAAAAATACAACCTATTCACAAACATCTCGGAGTTCATTTCTACAGAAATAATTATTGCTCTGTCAGATAATTGTTACGGTTTGGTTGATCATATTTATATTCGATGAAAAACATGAAACATTATTCATTGCTACTTTCTGGATATCTGATTGTTGAATACAAACCAGGTCATCAGCTTCATTACATGGTTTCCCAATATTATCATAATCGTCAAAATCATATCTTTCACTTTTTTTGGCAGTTCAAAAGCAACGCAACCCCTGTTTCTCCGTGGTATTTCTATATTTTTGCCATTGAAGTTTACAAGTATTTACTCTTATAGTACTATTACATATGCAAAAGAAATTTAACGGACTGATTATCTTCGCGTTATTCGTGGGTTTACTGCCCTTGCAGGCAGAAGAACCATGGCAAACCTGGTATGAAAAACACGATGGCAACAGCACACCTTCCTATGAGGAAACCATGGCTTACTGTCAGCGTCTGGCTGAAAGTTCCCCGATGATTCATTTGGAAACATTTGGGAAAAGCCACCAGGGACGCGATTTAGCGGTGCTCATTGTTAACAGGCAAGGCAATTTTGAACCGCAGAGCAATTCCGGCGAAGAGCAACTTGTGGTGATGGTTCAGGCCTCTATTCATGCGGGCGAGCCGGTGGGTAAAGATGCAGGATTGCTGTTGTTAAGAGATATGGCCATTCACGGAGAACACCTTCAATACATGGACAACATAACCCTTATTTTTGTACCGATATTGAATGCTGACGGTCATGAGCGTTTCGGGCCTTATAACCGCATCAACCAGAATGGACCGGAAGAAATGGGCTGGCGTACCAATGCCCGAAACCTGAACCTGAACCGTGACTTCCTGAAAGCCGATGCCAAAGAAATGCAAGCCTTACTCAAACTCTGGCATCAATGGAATCCTGATTTTTTCATTGATACCCATTCCACCAACGGCGGAGATTATCAATATGCCATGACCTATGCCCTGGATATCTTTGGTGGTGCCGATCCTGGCCTTATCAACTGGATCAGGGAAAATTATGTGCCGGATATGGAAAGATCAATGGAGAAGGATAATTACCCTATTTTCCCTTATGTTACTTACCGTTCATGGCACGATCCGCGCAGCGGACTGCAAAGCAGGGCTGCTCATCCCATGTTTTCCCATGGATATGCTTCTGAACTCAACCGTCCCGGTTTGTTGCTGGAAACCCACATGTTGAAACCTTATAAGGACAGGGTTGAATCAACCTACCATATGATCAAGAACACCCTGCGCCTGCTTCATGAAGATAAACAACTTAAAAAGGTCATAAAAGAAGCGGATAAATATACTGCTTCTGAGACCTTTCGGCAGAAAGAATTTCCTCTCCGCTGGGAACTTACATCGGATTCAACAATGGTAGATTTCCTGGGAGTAGAATACATGCAAAAACAAAGCACTCTCAGCGGAGGCAACTGGTTCATTTATGAAGCTGATAAACCAGTTACCTATCAAATTCCCTGGTTCAACCAGAACAGACCTTCCTACAGTGTTTCCTTGCCTGAAGCTTACATCATACCTGTGGAATACCACGATATAATTGAGCGACTGCAGCTTCATGGTGTAGAGATGTCCTTTCTTGAGGAAGATCGCTTCATTCCGGTGGAGACCTATCGCTTTAACGATGTGCAACTTACATCCCGCTCCACTGAAGGCCGTCAAACCGCTTCCTTTTCTACCGAGATCATTAAAGAAGAAAGAAAATACATGAAAGGTTCGGCAATTGTGCCGATGAATCAGGCTCGTGCACGTATTGTTGCCCACGCGCTGGAACCCATGGCTCCGGGTTCATTTGCATATTGGGGTTTTTTTAATGCCATTTTTGAAAGAGTGGAATATTTTGAAAGCTATGTGATGGAAGCTATGGCCCGTGAAATGCTGGCCAACGATCCCTCTCTCAGACAAGGACTGGACAAAGCCATCAAAGAGAATCCCTCCATGGCAGAGAATCCTTATGCTATCCTTTCCTGGTTTTATGAGCAAACACCTTATTACGACCAAAGGCACAACATGTATCCTGTCGGGAGAATCATCAGCAACAATTTGACAGACTAAGCCGGCATAAGTTTATTGTCTGCCTTCGTCTATTTCAAAAGTTTTACAGCGTACGGGCCCCATTGACAAACAAGCATGGTCAATGGGGCCCGGGGTGATAAACAACTCTGTACCGGTAAATTTTGCCTAGCGGATAACAAAGGTTATCCCCGCCCTGGCACCGGTCCACCATTGGGCAGTATGATCGTTCCATTGGTAATCATGAAAACTTCTTTGGGTAAGTTCGAGATCTTCAGCGGAATATTCATGGGTGGTTTTGTAGATATGATTATAAAGAACCACCCCTCCAAACAATTGCAAACGTTCATGTAAACTATGGTAATAGAGGGCACGAAACTCATTGAGGAGGTTGGTATTTTGATTTTTCCACCAATCCCATTCATGGTAAATCTGGTAGGAATGAGCTTCCAGCTGAAGGAAAGATCTCTGCGGAGAAAGTTTTATCCTGGAACCAATGCCGTACCCGGTGGCAGAGAACGTTTTATCCTCCATGGGCTTTGCCCCAACAGAAAAGATATTATAAAAAGCAGAAACGCCAATTTTATAAGACAGGTTGGCATACATGACATCGCTTGCCGAGAGTTCCAACTGCCTTAAACCACCCTTTCGCGTAATGCTGAGAAAACCCACAGGCACTCCTGAAATGGTATCACTTACATTGATAAATCCAAGCTGGAAACCTTCAACTTCGCGAGCAGCATTCAAAAAGCCGGCTACCTGAAATCCCTGTACATCGCCAGCCACATTCATAAATCCGGCAAGCTGGATACCCTGCATATTTCCTGCCGATATATTGCCAAAACCAGCACCGTAAACTCCTTGTGAATCTCCCCCACTAACATTCATGAAACCTGCCCCCATGGCACCCATAGTATTTCCGCCTGATACATTCATAAATCCTGCACCGCCAATCCCCTCAACATTTCCCCGTGTTACATTCATAAACCCGGCCCCGCTGACAGAGCGGCTATTGTCATCGGTAACATTCATGAAGCCTGCGGCTTTTATTCCATTATGCTCCTCTCGAATGGTATTGAGAAATCCCGCAAGATGAACACCTTCTGAAGCACCATTAACAACATTAACAAAACCGGCCCACTGAAATCCATAAAAGTTATTTCTTACTACATTGCCAAAACCCGCCACCTGAAGTCCATCAACATTGCCGTTTGTTATGTTCATAAAACTTCCTGCTTCCAGCCCCTGCACACCCCCGGTAAGTCCCATAAATAAATTGAGGCTTATATTATATTGATGGTTCCGGGTTTGAGTGCCATCGGTTCCCAAAAAAGGAAATATACTTAGCTGAAAATCGCGTACGGACTTTTCATCAGGCGATTGACTCTTTAGCGGGAGAACCCATAACATGGAAAGCATCAAAATAAAAATCTTTACTGGTCTTCTACACATTGTTTCTACAGATTAAGAATTTAAAAAAACATTTAACGGTATCGGTTTATCAACCTACGTACCATAACATATAACTCATTTAGATTCTGCAACATATCTTTTTTAAGAGAAAGCAGAAAAGATAAAAAAAACGGAAAGTAACCGATTTAGGTGTTCACAAGTGAACAGGATTGTTCGTTTTGCAACACCTATGACTTTGGTAAAATATTATATTTTAGAACTTATAATGCTTTCTCCCTGCGAGATAAGGCCCACAATCCCAGGGCAGTGATTCCTCCGTTTACAATCAGAATCTCAAATCCAAACTGATATCCCCATAGGAGTTGTTCTGAATGTATACTTAGCAGATAGCTGATAACGGGAGAAGCAATACACAGAAGTGGCACCCATTTATCACGGACTTTTAGTCGGGTATATAAACCAATAAAATACAACCCCAACAAGGGTCCGTAAGTATATCCGGCAATGGTAAAGAGCTTGCTGATAAGCGCGGCATCATTAATAGCTCTGTAACCAATAATGATAAACAGAACGATTATGGAAAAAGCAATGTGCACAACATAGCGGATTTTTTTGATTTTTTGCTCTGTCATGTCGGGTCTTCTTTTCAATCCCAGAAAATCAATACAAAAAACCGTGGTAAGAGCTGTAAGTGTCCCATCGGCACTGGAGTAAGCTGCAGATATCAATCCGAAAAAGAAGGTTAATCCGGCAGCAACGCTAAGGTACTGTAAGGCCAGTGTAGGAAACAAATCATCAGAAGTATGCGGCAAAACAATATCATACTGGCCGGCGTAAATCCAGAGCACAGCTCCCAGAAACAAGAACATTAAGTTGACCGGAATAAGAATAAATCCAAAGGTAAATATATTTTTTTGCGCATCTCTCAGGTTGCGGCAACTTAAGTTCTTCTGCATCATATCCTGATCCAGTCCTGTCATAACAATGGTAATAAACATACCGGCAAAAAACTGCTTCAGGAAAAACCGCGGATCCGTATAATCGGTAACAAACATTTTGGTGTAACCCCGGGAAGTGGCCTCTCCCCATAAATCGCCCAGGCTCATCCCCAAAGAGTTGGCAATGATAAAAATCGTGATTATTACAGCCGAAATCATAAACGTGGTTTGCAGTGTATCAGTCCATACAATGGTCTTGATCCCGCCCTGGAAAGTATACAACAATATAAGCACCATAAACAACCCCACAGTGATTCCAAAAGGGATTCCCCAATGGTCAAATACGAACAACTGCAACACATTTACCACCAAAAACATACGAAACGAGGTGCCAATCAGGCGGGAAATGATAAAATAAAACGCCCCTGTTTTGTAGGATGAAAACCCAAACCGCTTTTCCAGATAGGTATAAATGGAAGTTAGATTCATCTTATAATATATGGGCAGCAGCACCAGGGCAATGACAAAATAACCTGCCAGGTATCCCATAACCAATACCATGTAAGAAAAGCTTTCAGCCTCCACCAAACCAGGAACAGACATGAAAGTTACACCACTCAATGAGGCTCCTATCATGCCGTAAGCTACCACATACCAGGGTGAGTTTCGATTACCCAGAAAATAAGCCTCGTTATTGGCTCTGCGTGCTGTAATACGCGAAACAGAAAAAATCAGCAGGGTATAAATCAGGAAACTAAATAATATGATCTGCGAGGTCATGCGCTTAGGGGTTTAAAATTTCAAGCGGCAAAAATAGGGAAAGTTTTTAAAACCTATTTCAGGAAAGAATAGTATTTTACTTTGCAGGATCAAAGGCACGAATCATATAGTCTTTTCGGTTGTATCCTCCGAAGGCTCCAAGTCCTCCCTCTATATTGCTGTAAATATGCACTGACTCGGCAAAAGGAAAATCCTCACCATAATAAAAATAATCATCTACGCTCTGATGAAAACGGTAATAGGCAAAATCAGTCTGCAAGACAAAAACAAAAACAGAGTCAATACGTTGGCTGGTTTCACCCTGACCCTGCGACCCATCAAAATCAATCCACCCATAATACTCTCCCTTAAAATTGTACAACGCTCCTTCTTCATCACTAAAAAACTCATTACCCCGTTCAAGCCATAGCTCCTGAGAACCAATAAATACGGTATCATTATTCCCATAATCATTAATCTGGTAAGAACGGACAATTCCACCGGTTCGGAAATAGTTGGGTTCTGAGGTTTTCTGTGGCCTCACGTTCCACCCTAAGAGTATTTCCGTACCTTCAAAATTGTCATGTACAATACGTATATCGTCAAAAGAAACATCATCCACTCCAAATTCAGGCACTAAGCATTCGGCCTTCACCGTTTCTCCCTCAGAAGATTCTGCTTTCAGCTCATAAGACTTACCCGCCTCCACAGGAAATTGAGATGCAGGAATCGTAAAAGCCTTCAGGTTGTAATCATAAGATAATTGGATGAATTCACCTCCCTTAGGAGCCAGAAATACATCAGCATCATCATTTACAGGTGCTACCTGCCCAGAGGCCATGGTATGGGGGATGCTGCGGTGAACAAATACCTTTATCAGCGAATCCTGTGGTGAGATAAAAGAATTAACCACCAGTTGAGGCTCACTGCCCGGAATATCCACATTTTCTGCTTCTGACAAAAAGAAATCCTCACAGCCTGTAAACAACAACACCACTAAAGAAATCAGGAGTATATTAAAAGTGTATCGACGAATTTTTAGTGCATTTTTTGTCATGACTTCTAGAATTTGAAATTAACACTGATAGAAGGAATGATAGGAAAAATACTCACCTGCATCAGTTCCCGGTTGGTTTCATATCCATCACTACCATTTCTCATTACATCTTCCCAGTAATAAAAGAAGGGGTTCTTGCGGCTGTAAGCATTGTATGCTCCCAGCTCAATGGTACGTTTCACGGGATATCCAAACCGGGTAATGTCTTTGTGAAATTGCAGCCCGACATCAAGTCGCTGGTAAGAAGCGGCCCTGAAGCTGTTCTTCTTATCATATACATTGGCGGAATACCACCAGGGGTTGTTGTCTGAGTAATATTCCATATTGCCCGATACAGGATGGGTTATTACGGGAAAACGTCCCGTTCCCAGATCATAGGCATTGCCGGTAGCGTAAACCCAGGTAGCGCTAAAGGTCATTCCTTCAGATACTTCGTATATTCCCACCAGGGAGATGTCATGACGACGGTCATACCGGGCCCAGAATTTCTCACCGAAATTCAAATCATCAAACTGATGCTGGATCCAGGAAAGCGTATAACCCACCCAGCCGGTGAAACGACCTGCTTTCCGTTGAATCAGAAATTCAAGACCATAAGCCCATGCATCACCGGCAGTGATATTATCTTCCCACGAAAATTCTTTTGCATTCTCCGGATCTTCAACAAACAGGAAGGAAGCCCCTTCCTTGTACCCGATGATATCAGTAGATTCCTTGTAGTATCCTTCAATGGAGAACTCCAGGTTTCGTGGAAGCCAGTCCCAGGCAAAACCAGTGGCGACCTGCCAGGTACGTTGCGGAGCGATATTTCTCGTTGAGGGAACCCACAGGTCGGTAGGTAAACCAATACCCGTAGTACTGAGCAAATGCACATACTGATTCATGGAGGCAAATGAAGCTTTCCAGCTAACTCCCGGATAAATGACCAGGTTAGCGTTGAAACGTGGTTCCAGGTATTGGTAATTCTTTCCTTCTGTACGCAAATGACTGAACCGCAATCCCGGATTGATTTTCATGTAATCCCCAAAGGCAATCTCATCTTCCACATAAATGCCCGACTCCAGTGATCGGTGAATTTCTGCACTACGCTCAATGTTTCCTATATCATCATTGCGAAGCACAATGGCACTGGGTGTGAATCGGTGATTCAAAAACTGTACCCCGGCCCTGATATGATGGTTGGACAGTGGGTGCCAACTCAAGTCGTATTTTATGCCCACATCCTGAATACCGGAATTATAAGTCAGATCAAAGGCACTGGTTTCATTATGAAGGATATCATTGTATCTTTCTTTTGAATATATCTCAAGCAGATAATCAGAAAATACAAAAGAAGCATTGGCAAACAACCGATCGCTGAATATATGATTCCACCTTACTGTTGCGGTAGTATTTTGCCAGAACAATCCCCCTTCAGTGCTGTCTTCGAAGTCAGTACTTTTATACTCATCCTTAAAGAAAAACTTGTCCCTTCCCATATAGCTGCTTACAAAAACACGGTTATTGGGGTCAATATCATAATTTATCTTTGAATTAAGGTCATAAAAATAGTATCCTCCAAACCCATCATCAGGCATAAAAGGACGGGTAAGGACATCGAGATATGTTCGCCTGCCCGAAATCAGGAAGGAGGCTTTGTCTTTGATGATGGGCCCTTCAAGCGTAAGTCGGCTGCTGATAATTCCTATACCACCCTCACCGGCAAACTTTTGCTTGTTGCCATCTTTCATCTGAATATCCAGCACCGAGGATAATCTTCCCCCAAAACGGGCCGGAAATCCCCCTTTGTACAATTGCATATTCTTCACGGCATCGCCATTAAAAACGGAGATAAAACCAAACAAGTGATTGGCATTATACACAATGGCATCGTCGAGGATAATGAGATTCTGATCAGGCCCTCCACCTCTTACATAAAACCCGCTCGTACCTTCTGTTCCTGATTGCACGCCGGGCATTAGCTGTAATACCTTAAACATATCTTTCTCTCCCAGCAGGGAAGGAATATTTCGGGCCTGTTGAATCGGAATATCCAGGCGCGACATCTGGACAGTTTGCGAAATACGGGTAAGTCGTTCATCGGTTACCACCACTTCCTGGAGTTCAATACTGGGATCCAGTTCAATGTCGAGCCGCAAATTATCAGTTAAAACCAGATTCTTAACTACCGGCACGTAACCTACATAAGAAAAGATTACTTCAACGCTGTCTGTGGGAAGTGTTATGGAATAAAAACCGTATGTATTGGATGAACTGCCAATGCGAAGATTGGGCTCATAAACATTGGCGCCAACGAGGGTCTCACGACTCCCCTTTTCATAAATGTATCCGCTTATGGTATATTTGGTGGTTTGCCCGGATAAGAAGGTAATACCTGAAAACAAAACTATTACCTGGAAGAACAGTGCAATGAACGTTTTTTTCATGTGCATAAGAATGGGTGGATAGTGCTCTGGCAAAGGTGCAAAAAATTATTACAGATAACGTAGTGTCAAATTAATTATTTCTTAATTTTCAGATAAAAGTCAGAAATTATCATCCAGCCCGGTGAATGGTCTTGTTACCTTCCCTGAGATTGCGCTTAAACTATTTACCTTAAGGCTTGTTTAGATAAAAAAAAACATGACCCAATATTCCGTTTTTTGGTTTCGCCGCGATTTGCGCCTGGTAGATAACAAAGGGCTCTATTATGCGCTGAAAGAAAAGAATAACCTCATCCCCCTGTTTATTTTCGATACAGACATTATTGACAGCTTGCCTGAAGATGATGCCCGGGTAGATTTTATTTATCAGAATCTCAGCAGCATGGAGCAAGAACTGAAACAAAAAGGAAAACACCTCCTGGTGCTGAAAGGAAAACCTATCGAAATCTTTCAAAACCTCTTAAATGACTACCCGATAAAAAGCGTTTACACCAACAAAGATCATGAACCCTACGGTATAGAACGTGACAAGGAGATTGCAGGATTACTCAACGAGAAGGGTGTTGAATTTAAAAGTTATCTGGATCATTTGCTTTTCGATAAAGATGAAGTACTAAAGAGTGATGGTACACCGTACAACGTATTTACACCTTATGGCAAGAAATGTAAAGAAATATTATCATCCGGGCATTTAAAACATTATAATTCGGAAAAACTACTTCATCACTTTGCAGAATTGCCAGACAGCAAGTTTCCCAGCCTGAGGGACATTGGATTTTCATCTCCTTCCCTTGATTTTCCCTCAAAAAAGGTAGGGAACTCCCTCCTTGAGCATTATCATCAAACACGCGATTACCCTGCAGAAAATGGAACTTCAAGGGTAGGAGTGCATTTGAGATTTGGAACTGTCAGTTTAAGGGGCCTGGCCCAAAAAGCCCTTAAAAAGAACGATACGTATTTGAATGAACTTTTCTGGAGAGAATTTTATGCCATGATATTATGGCACTACCCCAATGTGGTAAATGACTCATTTAAGCCCGCCTATGACAAAATACCCTGGCGCAACGATAAAGAGGAATTCGAAAAGTGGAAGGCAGGGAAAACCGGTTACCCTATCGTAGATGCAGGAATGAGGGAGCTTGACCAAACGGGATATATGCATAACCGGATACGGATGGTAACGGCCAGCTTTCTTACCAAACACTTGTTGATTGACTGGCGTTGGGGAGAAGCCTGGTTCGCGGAAAAGCTTCTTGATTATGAGCTTTCGAGCAACAACGGAGGCTGGCAATGGAGTGCAGGAAGCGGATGTGATGCAGCACCTTATTTCAGGATTTTTAACCCCATCACCCAACAACAGAAATTTGACCCGAAAGCCAGGTATATCCAAAGATGGGTTCCCGAATATGATACTGAAAATTATGCGGATCCTTTAGTGGATCATAAATTTGCACGGGAAAGATGTTTGTCAACTTTCAAAAAAGCCCTGAACGGATAAATCGGGTTAATTAATCAGACTGTCGGGTGATTCAGAAAACCATTCATCCTCTTCATCCTCAAACCAGTCGCCTTCTTCGTAAAGATCATCCAGGGGTATATCAACCAACCACTTCCCGTCAACTTTAACCAGTGAAACTTCAGCTGTTTCCCCGTATTCTATGTAGCTGCACAAAGCCGTGGAACCTGAAACTGTACAATTAATATCAGCAAGGGTATATTTCACAATCTCTTCTTCGTCGGGCAGGTAGAAACCCACAGAAGCCAGGTCTTTCATCATTTCCAGCAACTGTTTTGTAGAAGCTGTGCCATAAACGGCAGCTTCATCATACTCGCCCGCAGCAAAATGATTGGCAAACTTCATCATTACTTCTTCAGCTGTATCCTCCTGCTGGCAAGCTGTAAACAAAGCACAGATCAAACTGAACGTTAATAACATTTTTATAGTTTTCATGCTGCGTGGTATTTGAATTTGTTTGAATGTCTTTTGTGAAGAAAACAACATTACAAATTTACAACTCTGAAGAAATGTATTACCTGTTTTCGTCTTTTACTGCAGAAGATGAGCTTTCATGAGTTATATCCACTGATATTTCTACTACCTTATCTATCTGTCCGGATTCATTCAATTGCGCTTTGGTAACACCCTTGATAATGAAGTAATCGCCCTGCCGGCTCTTCCTTCTTAATGTTCCTTTTACTTCTTTACCTCCCTGGAGTATATCCCAGAATTTGCGATAGTTTTCGGATTGCTCCCAGTCGGGGTTATCAAAGAAAATGCTATGATGTTTTCCTTTGAGTTCTGAGGATGAATAGCCACTAACCTTTTCAAAGTTTTCATTGACATTGATTATCTTTCCCCGGGCATCGTATTCTAACACGCAGAACAATGTTTCGGAGGTCTCCACAAGGGTCTGAAGCTCTGTTTCTTTGCGTGCCATTTCTTCTTGTGTAGCATGCATCTCCTCCATGTTTTGCCTCATCTCCTCTTCCTGTGCCCGCATTTCCTCAGCTTGCTGCTGCGATTGTTCTAACAGGTAGGCCGTCCGGATGTTGATTTTTACCGATGAAATGGTGCTGGCAATATTTTCGGCAACCTTTTCAATAAACTCAACATGGTAGGGTTCGAATTTTTTAAACGAGGCCAGCTCGATAACTCCATATACTTTTTCATTCAACAACAGAGGAACCAGTAACAAAGCATTTGGGTTTTCATCTCCCAGCCCGGAAGTGATCCGAACATAATCCTGGGGTATATCTGTCATCAAAATGGGTTTCTTCTCCAAAAAACATGCTCCTGTTAAACCTTCTCCAATATCAATCCTTTTGGTAATATATTTTTTCCTGTCGTAAGCATAACAAGCGGTCATTTCGAGGAAGGGATCATTTTTGCTCTCATCATTCAGAATGAACAAACCTCCCTGGGTAGCATCCAGATATTTTACAAGATTTTTTATCACATTAAAGCTTAATTCCTCCAGGTTATCATTGTTGTACCGGAGGATATCCGCGAATTTTGCAAGTCCGTTGGTAATCCAGTTTCTGACGGTATCTTCTGCCTTACGCTTTTGCTCTTCTTCCCGGGCCTTTTCAAGGCTATCGCGCATATTTAGCAATGCTGTACCCAGAACATCGTTTTCCCCCAGCTTTTGATAAGAAACTTCTAATTGGCCCTGGCCTATTTTTTCAGCAAACCCTGCTCCTGCCTTCAATCCAGCAAGCAATGAATTTAAACTCGATGCCATTTGGGCATTTTCATCCTTTCCCTCTACCTTCAATGCTTTTACATTATTAATATCTCCGGTAGCAATTTTCCTGATGACCGCTGTTGTTTTTTTCAAAGGATTCGTTATGTTGTTGGCAATCATGTATGTGACCCACGCCAGCAATAGCAAGCCCAACACAACTACAATCATCGATCGGTAAAATATTTGATTAGCTTCAGCAGTGATAAAACTTCGGGGTATTACAACGGCAAATGACCAGGGGGTATCGGTTTCTCCAATATAAATGGGAGCATAGGTTATTAAAGCGTCTTCTTCCAGGACTTCACTGTAAGCAAAATGAGAAGTAAACTCTCCCTGCTTTATGATTTGCTCCAGGCTGTAAGTTTGAAAGTAGTTCTCCTGCTTTTCTGACATGTTTTCACCCAGGAACTCTGCATTTGGATGCCCCACATAGGTACCGTCGTTGGAAAGCAGATAGGTATAGCCTACATCAAAGGGATTAATGGAAAGGACAAGTTCCTGGAAACGATCCAGAATAATATCCGTGCCGGCCAAACCGGCAAACCGGCCATCTATAATAATGGGAATACAAGGGCTTACCTCCAGCATCTGGTCATGATCACTTCCGGAATAGCTGTACCAATAGGGATCAGTAATTGTCTCATCCATACTTTCTTTTATCAGGGCATATAAGCTTCCTTCATCATCTCCCTCAAGGTTCAGGGTATCTTTCTGGTAAATCAATCGACCGTTTTGTCTAACCCAGGTATATCTTACCCGCCCGTGAGGTGCTGTGTAATCCGGAAGCAAGGCATTCAGTTCAAGGCTTATCCAGGTAGAATAAAAATCCGAATTGCGATCCAGAAACTCATAAAGGACAGGAGAAACAATATCCTCGGTAATTTCCAGCGGGTAATCTGGAAAATTTTGCAAGGACCAACCAATGCCCCGTGAAAGGTTAAAATCGGTATTGAGTTCACTGTTGACCAGACTTGCATATTCACGGGCTTGCATACTTGCCATTTCCCTGGCATCGCGGTGGGCCTTATCACTCATTCTGAGTGTTATGTATCCAAACGAAACAATATAGATAGCCGATGTTACGGATAATATCAGCAACAACAACTTGTGCCGGATTCGCAAATTTTTAAAAGATATCATTGCAGTGGAATTGAGAGTGTTTTGGGTTGGGCCAATACTATATGTACCAGTTTATTATTGCCTGGGATTACGAGGAGCCGAACCTGTAATGCATCTTTAGTTTGTTGTTCAAAAGAAACTGAATTCGATAAAAAACTTATCTTATTTATTGTAATTATTTTCAAAGCAAACAAGCATTTTAACAGACGGACTGAAAACCAAAAAACCGGAATATTCCGGTTTTTTGGATTAAGTTATTCTTTTATCTTTTGAACTATAAATACAATTTTTATGGGTGCTCCATATTTATTAAGAATGTGTTTGAAAGCCCCTTTTACAGGCACCGTGGAGCCATCTCTCCTGAGGAGCAGAAAATCTCCTTCAATGCTTGTACCTTTGCTCAGGGTATCTATTACATTGAGCATTCCCTGGCTTTCCATATGAGTCTTATCAAACAATTTGAAAAAACTGAACGAATCGACTTCATGCTCTGAATAGTTGACCAGTGATGCTAAATTGGCGTTGATTTTCTTTATTTTGCAATCCACTGACAGCTCCATAACAGGAATTGAACTGTTAATGGCCTGGAAAAACCCTTCGCTTTCCGTTTCTTTTCGTTCCATTTCTTCCTGCGTAGCATGCATCTCTTCCATATTCTGACGCATTTCTTCTTCCTGGGCTCTCATCTCTTCACTTTGTTCTTGCGACTGATGCAGCAATTCGGTGGTACGAATATTTATTTTTACACTGGAAATGGTTGAAGCAATGGATTCCGCTACTTTTTCAACAAATTCTATATGGTAGGATTCCAGCACTTTAAAAGAGGCAATTTCAATAACACCAAATATTTCATCATTCAGCTTAAGTGGCACAATGAGAATGCATCTGGGGTTAGAGTCACCAAGTCCTGAGGTTATGTTAATATAGCTATCGGGAATATCTGTAAGGAAGATTGTTTCACCTTCCTGCAAACAAGTTCCCACAAGACCTTCACCCTTGGCTATGGTTTTCTTCAGAAACTTGCGCCGTTCATAAGCATAGCATGCAGAGAGTTCAACAGCAGGTACTTCAGTGTCTTCCCTCAAAATAAACACCCCTCCCTGGTTGGCCTCCAGGTATCCTACCAGGTTTCTGATAATATTGAAAGATAGTTCCTGCAGGTTGTCATTGTTTTGTCTGAGTAGTTCAGCAAATTTGGCAACACCCTGGGTAGCCCAGTTGCGTTTGGTGTCTTCTATTTTTCTTTTTTCTTCTTCGGTTTTGGCTTGTCGCAGGCTACCCCGCATTTCAACCAGTGAGATTCCAAGTGTGTCCTCTTCACTCAAAGGCTTAAAATCATGCTCAAAATTTCCTGCTCCTATTTCCGATGCAAAAGTTACTTTCTCTTTGAGTCCATCAATAAGAAAATTAAGGGCTTTGCTCATATCTCCAATTTCATCTTCTCTTGCCTTTAGGGTATGATCGGGAAGTTTTCCCTCGCCCATTTCACTGAGAGTATTGCGCAAATAAATTAGCGGTTTGGTTATCATTCTTACAAACAGCATCGCAATGATAATACCTCCAATAACGATGATGATACCCAGTAAAAAGCTGAGACTTGTAAATCTCTCGAGGGTAGTTTCCATATTGATTTGCCCACTGGTAACAATGGTTCGTTGCACCTCAATAAGTTCATCGAGACTTTGAATGAGTTCCCGGGTATTTCTTACAATTGTACCTCCCTCTTCCATCATAGGACGAATCTCAAAAATCACCATCACGTCATCGTAACTCATGAAATCGGACAGTTCGTCCATGACAAAGCCATAAGTAATAAACAACTCACCAATTTCACGCAGTACTTCGTTGAGCTCTTCTTTTTGTTCTTCATTCCATTCCTGCGAAATTTCGAGCAGTTCTTCACGAAGGGCGGGATAATCCGTATCGATCAATGTTCTTAGCCGGTTTTTGTCGGGTGTATCGTCAATACTTTGTATAAAAATCCAGGTACCAATGAGTTTTTCAGATTCCACAATCTGATTTTTTAGCTCCATCAATAGGTTCATTGACGGTACATATACCTCACTATTACGTTCATTTACATTCTGCACCCTGGTTAGGGTAACATAAATAGCAGCAATGCTGATTAAAAAAAAGAGGATAAGAATAGAGAATCCAATGCTCAGTTTTTTTCCAATGGTAAGCCTCATCTATAGACAGTTTAATTTAAGAATACTACATGAATTGCTTTTCAGGCTAAAAGTACAAAAATTGTTGATTATGAAGGAAAATTAAGTTTACCTCCACTCTAAAAAGCAATCGGCTACACCATTTTAATCGGCCAGAATGGCCAGGCGTGTTATCTCTCCTCCAGGATTGAGGCCCATTGCACGTGCATTCTGCTCACTTAATTCAAAACGCTGCCGGTTATCAACAATGGTAAAATTAATAACAGCACCATTGTTAATGGCATTGCGCGAATCGGTAACTACCAAAGCTTTGATATTTTTAGCTTTTAAGGCATCTACGATCTCAGAAATTTTCCTGCTCTGGTTGGAGGGAACATATAAAATATGACATTTGGAGATTTCCGCTGTAGAACTGAAATTTAAAGCTGCTATGGTTTGATTTCCTGCTCTTTTGGTTTTGGCCATTTCATCCACTTCTTTATTCATGCCAGAGGAGCCATAAGTTGCAATTATAAATTCACCTGACTGATAGTCAGCAGGCCATGCAATAAGGCGGGTAAAATTATACATGAATACAGATTGGATTCTGTAGTCGGATTGTGCCTGGGTTTTGCCAATGAAAAGTACCGTCAGCATAATGGATAATACAAGGTAACTTAGTTTTTTCATAACTATTCCTTTGTTTAGGGATTTTTTGAAGTGATTTTTCGTAAAAAAAAATGGTGAGTTTTTTCAGTATATTTATTGAAAACAAACGACTATTAAACTCTTAAATAAAACACTTTTCAAAATTAGCCCTTTAAGACTAGTGGGCTTACCCGATAAATTACCTGTATTTTACCGTAGTTTTCCACAGTACTATCAGTTCATTCATTATCATGGCAGTGGCACCCCAGATAATTTCATTGTTGAAACGAAAGGCGGGGGTAGTGATTTTTCTCCCATCCCTTAGCGTAAGCTGAGCTTCCTGCCGCACATCGGGTTGTAGAAAAAAAGAAAAGGGTATCTCAATAATTTCTGCCACCTCCGAAGGGTCAGCAATAAAGGTATCTGTTGAGTGATAAATTCCAACAAAGGGACTTACAATATAATTACTGGGGGGGATATATAAATCCGTAAGCTTCCCTGCAAAACGAACCTTCTCAGGTTTTATGCCTATTTCCTCCCTTGTTTCCCGCAAGGCCGTGTGATACATGCTTTTATCAGTAGATTCCCATCTCCCTCCCGGAAACGCTATCTGGCCACTGTGTACCCCATCGTACAAGGGTCTTTTGATAAAAGGTATATAATAATCTCCTGATTTTTCAAAAAAAAGAATCATTATACTGCTTTTTACCGCCCTGAGGTGATTGTCAGTATTCAGCAAATCATTTAATCTATAGGTAGGAGCCATCTGCAAATGTGCCTCTAATCCCGGCAAATTGGCACCAAAACATTTTTGAAGGTTTTCAGTTACAGTCATTGGTAGAATCAACAAAAATAAGAGAAGGACATCTCCCTTTAGGGAAACATCCTTCTCCGGGTAAATAAAAACTCAGGCAATTTAGCAGCCTTCGCCGTTTTGAGCAGCTTCAGCTTTCTACGGATACTTCTTCTATTTCTTCCTCTTCCTGAATCACTTCAAATCCTTTGAGTTCAACATAGGAAGTGATATCCGGAGTGATGCCCCTTTCGGCCATTAATTCGATAGCTTCTTCAGTAGAAGAGCATTCATGTTCCTCTTCACCATCATGGGCATGATCATGCGAATGATCAATCTCATCCATGTTGCTTACAACGGTTTTCATTACCCCGTTAATTTTTACAAGTTTTCCTTCCATTTCGGCGCTAAACTGGGGTTGAAATTCTTCCAGCATCACCAAAATGCTAAAATCGGCATCATCCGACTGGTTTACCCGCATTTTATCACCACTATGCTGGCATATGTGTGTAATAACACCTTCAAAACTTACTTCTTGGTCCTCATACTCCAGGGGCTGAGATACCAATTCTGAAATCTGTTGTGTTTCAGTTACATCGTTTTGCTGCTCCTTTACTTGTCCGCAGGAAATCATGATAAATCCTAACAGGGCAATCAATGCTATTTTCTTAATCATGGATATTGTTTTTTTTATAATTGTTTTGGTTTAAAAATTAGAGTTGCAAAGTTACAGAAAAAACCATAGAACAGGGGTAATAATTTATTTATTGCGGCTATTTTTCTTTCTCCAGTACAAAAGCCGAAAGGGATGGAATATAGAGACTTAACACTCTTTTTCCCTCTGAATCTGTGTATGTACTATGAGAAATATCATGTTTTTGTCTTCCATATCCTCCCATTGACGGGCTATCGGTATCCAGTACAATATGATACTTACCTTTTTCTACCTCGAAAGAATAATCAGTATAGGAATGAAAGGGACTAAAATTAAACACAAATAAAAACTTTCCTCTTTTGAAAATAAGCACCTGATCTTTGCTGTTCTGAACATGCGGATAGTGCAATTGCTTGTGAAGCAGGTTTCGCTTGCGGAAAAATTTAATCATCTCCCGGTCAAACTGATTGAGAAACTGATAGCGCAAATCTTTGTTCTTTACCAGGCTCCATTGTCTGCGGGCATAATGATAAGACCAGTTATTGTGTTTTCCCGGAAAGTCTATCCATTCTGGATGTCCGAATTCATTACCCATGAAATTTAAATAACCATCACCCGCAGTGGCAAGGGTTATGAGTCTAATCATTTTGTGCAGAGCAACCCCGTTTTCAACAATAATATTCTGGTGGTTGACATGCATATTGAAATACATTTCTTTGTCCATCAGCCAAAATATAAGCGTTTTGTCACCTACCAGGGCTTGATCGTGTGACTCTGCATAATGAATAGTATGTTCATCCTTACGTTTGTTGGAGAGATTATAGAACAAATCTCCCACATCCCAGAACTCAATTTTTCTCTCTTTAATGGTTTTTATCCAGAAGTCAGGTATTCCCATGGCCAATCGAAAGTCGAATCCATAGCCTCCTTTATCACGGGGTGTGGCCACTCCCGGCATACCACTCATCTCTTCAGCAATGGTAATGGCATCAGGGTTAACCTGATGAATAAGCTTATTGGCCATTTTCAGGTAGGCAATGGCATCATCATCCTGGTTTCCATCATAGTATTGTTTATACTCGGTAAATGCACTTCCCAGTCCATGATCTTTAAAAAGCATACTGGTGATACCGTCGAAGCGATATCCGTCAAAATGATACTCATCGAGCCAAAACTTGCAATTAGAAAGCAAGAAATGTAATACTTGATTTTTACCGTAATCAAAGCAACGACTATCCCAGGCCGGGTGATCACCACGGGGCCCGTCGTGAAAAAACTGATAACGGGAACCATCATACCTGCTGATTCCTTCCACCTCATTTTTTACAGCGTGCGAATGAACTATATCCATCACCACAAATAAACCCATCCCGTGGGCATCGTCAATTAGGGCTTTCAGCTCATCGGGTGTGCCAAAACGTGATGCAGCCGCAAAAAAATTGCTTACATGATATCCAAAGGAGCCGTAATAAGGGTGCTCCTGAATCGCCATGAGCTGAATGGTGTTGTAGCCTGATTTTTTTATGCCGGGTAAAACATTCCTGCGAAAATTCTCGTAACTCCCCACTCCATAATCCTCGGTTGCCATGCCTACATGCGCTTCGTATACCAAAGGAAAAAAAGTAGATTTCTTTTCAGGGGCCTCATGTTTCCATTTATAAGGTTGGGGAGGATCCCATACCTGCGCATTAAAAACATGTGTGTGTTCATCTTGTACTACCCGGCGGGTCCAGGCCGGTATTCGGTCTCCACTACCTCCGTTCCAGCATATGTGAAGTTTATAGAGATCTCCATGCCTGAGCATTTTTAAAGGTAATTCAATGCTCCAATTGCCATTTCCTGTATTTTGAAAAACATACTCCTCTTTGTGTTGCCAGTCGCAAAACTCTCCTGTCAGATAAATCTTGGTGGCGTTGGGAGCCCACTCCCGCATGATCCAGGAATTATTCTGTTTGTGTAACCCATAAAACAGGTACCCCACGGCAAACTCCGACAGGGTGGCATCTCCGGTAAGCTCTTTTTCTTTATCTTCAGCGCGCTTAATGCGCCCGATGATAGCTTCTGCATAAGGTTGCAGATATTCGTCATTTTTAAGATATTCGGGATAGGTCATAGTTTTCAGGATCTTTACAATGGGGGTTAAAAACAATCAAAAGCTTTTTCTGGGGTCTGTTATGACGAGTAAGAGAAGACGGGTGAAGACTGTTTTTGAAGTGAACATAATTTCATTATTCAGATAACACAAAATATAAAAAAACCTCATAGGGTCATTCAAAAATATACAATTAAATCCGATCTAAATATAAAATAGTTAATTCGTAAAAAAAATAATATACTGGTAACTTGCTTCACCAGGTCAATCACGCTGGCGGTGTTTTGAATCCACAAAATTAAACCATAAGGAAAGTCCCAAAACTGCCAATGCCAGCACAAGAGTAATGGTGTCTACCACCTTACCAGGCAAAGCAATGCCGGAAATTCTCTCAATTAAATAGGAAACATAAGAATTGGGCAATCCATACCTGCCCAACTGGTTTAATACCTTCCAATGCCAGTCTGTTAACGGGCAATACCCCCATCCGTAAAAAATTCCCAATCCAAACCAGGAAGCCAGGGTGAGCAGGATACTCACCAGATGAAACTTGCGCGTATATGTCCAAATCCAGCCGGTTAGGTTGAAAAGGATGAAGAGAAAATGAAAAACAAGAAAAAACCCGTCAATAATAACAAGCCAGTTCATAAAACCCTGATACTTCTGATTAAACTGCTAAGAAAGTTATCAACAACCACAACAATAATAGATAAAACAAAAACAAAAGTATTTTTGTGCTGTTTAAAATGAAAAGGATTTTTTACTTTTGCCCGTAAATCCCAATCAAATTGTAAATCTAATAATAATAAAAATGAATCTGAAAGAAATATTAAGCCCCAAAGTGCTGGTTATTGCCGGAATCATATTATTTGCCGCAATCATGCGTCTTGTACCTCATTATCCTAACTTTACTCCTATTGCGGCCATCGCTCTTTTTGGTGGCGCTCAATTAGGCAAAAAATGGCTGGCTTTTTTCATTCCTCTGGTAGCCCTTTTTATTAGTGATCTGATCCTGGGGTTTCACGGTTTTATGATTCCTGTATATGTTAGTTTTGCACTGGTTGTTTTAATGGGACAATACATGAAAAACAGGGTTCGCATTCACACCGTAATTGGTGGTGCACTGGCTTCCTCCGTCATATTTTTTCTTGTTACAAATTTTGCCGTTTGGGCAGGAAGTCCTTATTATCCGCAAACCTTTTCAGGACTTATGCAGTCATATACTATGGCAATCCCCTTTTTCCACTCATCGGTATTAGGTGATTTGTTTTATTCAGGTGTATTTTTCGGAGGATTCTACCTTCTGCAACAAAAATACCCTTCATTAGCCCATATTAAAGCCTGAATATACCTTTAAGCATCTCTATAATAAAAAAACCCCCGACTTTTTCAGGCCGGGGCTTTTTTTATCCACTGCGTCAATGTTTGTACTTTAAGTTTATCCCATCACAGCTAAGTCTTTGCCAAACCGTAATATGGATGGGTTCAATGCAGTTATTAAAACAGTCCCTTTCTGTGGTATCCACCAGGCGAATGGGTTGCATACAATAAAATCATTACTTTTACGGTGAGTACATAAGCAGATTTGTTTATTTTTTTAAGTGGACAGCCAGAAGTAAGGGATGAACAGCAAGCCCGTGAAAACTGTTATACATTCCGTTAAAGCATACAGGAAATATATCACTACGCCACAGTTCAATCAGAACTCATTGCACAATGATAATTATTCTATTATAAAACAAATTAAAATCATATATAAGCTATCATGTTATTACTTAAAAACTGCGAACTTTACGCTCCGGAAAAATCAGGTCTGAAAGATATACTCATTGCCGGCGCACAGATATTAGCCATAGAGAATAGTATTCCTGAACCTCAGGGTTGGGAAGTAAAAGTAATAGACCTGAAGGGTCAAAGGGTAATACCGGGACTTATTGATGCACACGTTCACATTGCCGGAGCAGGAGGAGAAGGTGGTCCTGCCAGCCGTACACCCGAGATGCAGCTGAGTCACATGCTCGAGGCTGGAGTGACCACCGTGGTGGGATGCCTGGGTACTGATGGTATGACCCGTAATCTGGAATCTGTGCTGATGAAAGCAAAAGCACTCAGACAAGAAGGGGTTAGTGCATGGATGTATACCGGTTCATACCAGGTTCCTACTCCCACAATTCTGGGAGATGTTGGCAAAGACATTGCTCTTATAGATGAAATAATTGGGGTTGGTGAAATAGCCCTGTCAGACCACAGAAGTTCATTTCCCTCAACCCACGAACTTATCAGGCTTGCCGGCCACGCCCGCGTTGGGGGCATGCTGGGGGGCAAATGCGGCATTGTAAATATTCATATGGGAGATGCCAAAAGTCCCTTTAAACCCCTATACGAAGCTGTGGCCATGAGTGAGTTAAATTTCACCCAGTTTCTTCCAACCCATATCAATCGCAACTCATACATTTTTGAAGATGCCAAAACTTACGGAAAAAAAGGATACATTGATATTACAGCAAGTTCATATCCGTATTTTCCTCAATATGAAGTCAAACCCTCCAAAGCCATTGCCAAGTTACTGGAATCGGGTGTACCTCTCAAACACATTACCATGACCAGCGATGCTTGCGGTTCCTTACCCGATTTTGACGAAAATGGAAAACTGGCAAGCCTGGCAATGGGATATCCCAGATCCGTATTCGATGAAATTGCAGATACGGTCCGGGAAGAAAAAATTGACCTTGAAATCGTTTTGAAAGTTGCTACTTCCAATGTCGCCGATATTCTTTGGTTGAGAAAAAAAGGGAGAATTGAAGCAGGCAAAGATGCAGACCTGGTAGTGATTGACAAGGACTTCAACATTACGCACCTGGTGGCTATGGGCGAATTGATGGTTGAAGATTCCACCATGCTCAGAAAGGGAAGCTATGAAAAATAAATTTATGTTTTATTGCTTGTCGCTAACGTACCGTTATATACATCAATCATGAGCATTCCTTTCAAGGTTCACATATTAGGCTCTTCTGCTGCTATACCCACTTCAACCCGCCTTACGTCTTCACAGCTTGTTAATTACCACAACAAGTATCTGTTGATTGATTGCGCTGAAGGAACCCAGATGCAATTAAGAAGGTTTCGCCTTCCTATGATGAAGATCAATCATATTTTCATTTCTCATTTACACGGAGATCATTACCTGGGTCTGCCAGGTTTAATTTTTTCAATGCATTTACTGGGAAGAACAAAGAAACTACACCTCTATTCACCACCCGGCATGAAGGAAATTATTGAATTGCAATACAGCATCTCAAAACTTGAACCGGGTTTCGATATTCAATATCATATTATAACACGTGGAGAGCAATTACTTTATTCAGATAACCATATCAGCATCCACACCATTGAAATGCTTCACAGGTTGCCGGCATATGGATTTTTGATCAAAGAAAAACCATCAGAAAGAAATATTGATAAAAAAGCTATCGAACAATTTAACATACCTATTGATGACATCCCGGCCATAAAAAGGGGCAAAGATTTTCAAAGCAGCAGCGGAGAATGGATTGCCAATGAGAAAATAACCCTGCCTCCTCCCCTTCCCCGTGTTTACGCCTGTTGCTCAGACACAGGGTATACAGAACAATATCTCGATGAGATTGCCCATGCCGATCTTCTCTACCATGAAGCAACCTTCCTCAGCGATAAGGCAGACATTGCCCGCCAGAAAACCCACTGTACCGCTTTGCAGGCTGCCACAATAGCCAGCAAATGTAAGGCAAAGAAGCTGATGATTGGACATTATTCAGCTCGTTACGATGAATTATCCTTGTTTTTAGAAGAGGCCCGGGCGGTTTTTCAAAACACCATTATGGCCGAAGAGGGACGGATTGTAGAAATTGAGCACGATAGCAACCCGCACGTCGATTAAAAAAACAATCCTGTCAATAACCATTTATTTGTTATCTGGTTGAAGCCCATAAAATTCTGGTGGCTAAGAATACGTTCTACTGATGCAGGATTATGAGGTGTTCCGACAAGGGTTTTCACAATAGGATTGTGGTCCTGACTGATGTAATCAATACTCAGTCGTACGTTCTCTATAACTCCTTTTTTTGCCAATAACTCCACATGGATATTGCGATTGAGCACCTCGCCCTTGTTTTTGTACAAATACTGAGGTGAATATCCAAAGTTCCACTCCCATTGGGTATATTTCTCTTGCTTCAGTTTTTCTATTTCCTTCTTGTCATGGTCCGTTAACTTATATATGCTGGTATTGGGGAAATGGTTTTGAAGGTAATCTGCCAGCTTTTCTCTGAACTCAATTCGGGTAAGAGATACACCGGGCAAAGAGGATATATTGGTAACAGTGCTTCTGACAGATTTTACGGCTTTGCTGGTAAATCTGGTCTCTTTTCCTTTGATGGCTTTGTTGAGAATTTCCAGATCGGCATCAAACAAAAGCGTGCCATGATGCAATACTTTGTTTTTGAAAATGTGTTCAGCATTGCCGGAAATTTTTAATCCATTGACCCTGATATTATTATTTCCTTCAAAAACTGCCTCTACTCCTATTGTGGCCAGAAATGCAATGATGGGTGCTGTATAAGCCTGAAAATCCACAAGCTTGTTCTTATGCCCGCGTTGGATAAAAGTAAAGTTGATGTTTCCCGGATCATGAAATACAGTACCACCCCCTGACAAACGGCGGATTACCGGAATATTATTTTTGACCACATAACTTACATCAATCTCAGCCAGGGTATTTTGGTGTTTTCCTACAATTACAGAGGGATGACTGCACCACACCATAACAATGTCACTGTCCGTATTTTTGAGCAGGTATTCTTCAGTGGCAACATTAAAATAAGGATCAAGAGAAGGGTTTTCTATAAAAAGCATTTCCGTTTTGTCTTCTGTTAATTAAAAGAATTTCCTATTCAAGTTCACTCAGCTTATTCTTTATCTTTCGTTGGATATAATGATCTTCTACATCCAACAATAACTCTTCAAGCATGCCTTTGTCATGAATTTTTGAGATGGCTTTTTTTCTCACTTCAAAATCAGCATCTTTTTTCACTACTTCAACCAAAACAGCAGGATCATCAATTTTGGCCACAGCCTTGTTTCTTACATAATAATCCGGATCTTCAAATGCCACTTTAAGAATGATTTCTGCATCGGTTATCTTTTCAAGAGCCAAAGCCCGAACGAAATAATCTTCATCATTCAGTGCAATTTCTATTAGGATTTGCTGATCATCAATTTTTTTCAGTGCATCTGACCTCACATAAAAATCTTCATGTTCCCGGGCTATTTTTTGCAGTGTACTTTGTCTTTCAATCGACTCAACAGCTGTTTTCATAATATCACGGTCTGAGATTTTCTCAATTAATTCTTCCAGAACATCGTCATTTTTGATTTTTGCCAGTGCATCTTTACAGATATAATAGTCTTCCTGGCTTTTGAGAACAATATGAGCCAAAATTTCGGCATCTGAGATTTTTCTAACTGCAGCTACTCTTACATAATAATCATTGTCGTTAAGGGCAATTTGCATTAGTACGTCCTGATTTTCTATCTTTTCAGTAGCAGTTTGTCGCACATAATAATCCGGATCATTGGCAGCAACCTTTCTTAACACTTCCTGATCTTCAATTTCTTTTATGGCATCTACCCGATCATAATAATCAGCTGCATTAAAAGCTTTATGGATTAATTCGGTCATCTTTCCCGAAGTTGAGGATTGGTTGGTATTTTCATTAAAATCAGACATGGCGCACATTTTTATGATAAACAATTAAACGTCGCTGCATTGCTCCGGTTTATGTGCAATAAAAATAATCAAAAAATCAGGATGAAAATTAAATAGCATAAATATTTTTTAAACTGCGCAGGGAAACAACCTTAATTTATTCTGATGTTTTGAACACTCAGAAAAGGGAGGAGATTTTCCAATAATTGCCCTTCAAAGTTATCTGAGACCTGTATGACAGGCATTCAACATTAAATTTTTGCATTTTATGATTTTTTTTTTTGAGTTAACAAATTATTTTATAATTTAGCTCTTCTAAATCCATTTTTTATTATACAAACTAAAATAATCAGATTATAAAATTGCATTCAGGCTCTCCCCCCTGAGCTGATGCATTACAACACTATCTTTTTCTCCCCAAAGAGTATTTTTTAAAAGTTTAGCATTTTTTCTTCTCCTCCCCGGAGCATGAAAGTCTGGTAAAGTTTAAACTTCTCTCCTCCCCTGAGAATGCACTCACTTACAGCTACACGGTCTCTTAAACCTTCACAAGAGAAAGTTCGCTGGTAAATCGGTTTATTAGTTGGAGCTTATAAATCGTGATTATGGCATTTTACATATATTATAAAAAAATGTGAAAATATGTGGGGTTTACTGATGGTAACAGGTAAAATTTCTCCTTTTCTTTTCACCCCAATGAATCTTTCCTCCCGGTTAGATGCTCCGGTGTTTTTCCCCAGATACCGGAATTCACTTTCACCTTACCCTAGCATAAATCCCAATCATTAATTCAAATTATTTATTCATGAAAAAGTGATGTTATGAAGAGAAAAAGAGTACTATTTATGCTTTGCTTTTGTTTGGTACCTGCTTTGATTTTTGGACAACAGAAGGCAATTAGTCAGTTGGATAATATCCAAAGACAAAAAACAGAAATTAGGGAAACAATTCCTCCAATACCTTTATCCGGAGCATTGGATAACATTGGTTCCAAAGATGTTATTTTTTATGAAGATTTCGACGGTTCCTTTCCGGACGGATGGCAGAATATTGTTGTCTCCGGACCCGATGATTTTCCTGGGTGGGAATGGACAGATACAGGTGGAAACTATGGTGGAGAACTGCTTTCCACTACAGCCGACAATGGTTATATGATTCTGGATTCTGATGCAAATGGTGCCTCCGGCTTTCCGGAAGAAGCCAATCTTATTAGTATTTCCATTGACTGCAGCGATGCCACAGAAAACATTTATTTTAGTGTTGAACACTGGGCAAGAACTTTTGGAGCTGTTGATATCAGTATTTATATAAGTACTGATGACTTTGCCAGCGAAACATTATTATACAATTGGTCAGAAGGAGATGTAAATACCAGCAACGGTCCCAATCCCGTAGTTTCATTATTTGATATTACTTCTATTGCCCAGGGGCAAAGTAATGTAAAAATCAAGTTCAACTGGATAGGTGAATTCGACTATTGGTGGCTGGTTGATGATGTGACCATATTTGAAGCCTCTGCCTTTAATCTGACCATGCTTGATCCCATTGGTATAGGTGAAGTTTCGCCTGCACCTGGTTTGTACGAATATGCAATGAACACAGTAGTTACGTTAAATGCAACACCGGCTTTAGGTTATACTTTTGAAACCTGGAATCAGGGTGATGTAGCCGATGCAAATGCCCCCATCACAACCATTGAAATGGATGATAATAAAACTGTCCAGGCAACATTTACGGAATTTAGCCTTGATTTACTCTGGCACCAATACACCTATGGAGGAAACGCCAATAACAGTGCAGTAATTGATGAAAATACTGAATATGAAGTGGCTGATAATTTTTCTAATTCTGCTATTGAAAGTATTACCAAGGTAATGGTGCAAGGATTACCGGTTGGAATTACAATTGAACCTGAAAGGGATTTAATATTGCGGTTTTACGCACCCAACAAATCGGGAGAACCTGACTGGGAAAATCCGGTTTCTACTCAAACAATACCAGCAAAAGCATATTTTGTAGAACCCCTTTCATGGGATTCTTCATACAATGTCTTTAAATATGAATTGGATTTATTAACTCCGGTGGAGTTACAGGAAGGTTGGATATCTGTGCAGGCCGATGATACTGGCTCATTTTTTTGGTTAAGTGCTGATGATGGAGTCGGTGATGGAAATTCATGGCAAAGAATTGTTAATGAAGATGGGGATCCCAATGAAAACCTTACTCATGACTTCATGCTCGAAGTTTGGGGTCAGGAAGCAGAAGTCGTTCCCGATTGTGTAACTTATCTAGTACCAGATGATGAAGAAGTAAATCAACCCATAGAACTTACTTTTTCCTGGCAGACAAGTCCCAATGCCACCGGTTATATGTTTTACCTTGGAGAAACACTTCCTGAAAACGGCTTAGATCTTGGAGAGGCAACTTCCTATGACGCAGAACTGGAATATAGTACAACATATCTCTGGAAGGTAGTACCTTACAACACCTATGGCTCAGCAGAAGATTGCCCTGTATTTAGTTTTACAACCGGTGATGATCCTATCCAGGTATTGCCATGGTCAGAAGACTTTACTGGGATTGATGAAGACGCAATTCCTTATGGATGGGATAAGACACATCCTAACTGGGGAGTTGTTGATAATAATAATGCCGGAGGCTTATCGCCCGAAATGAAATTCAATTGGTCACCCTCCGACTCAACAAAATTCATGCTCATTAGTCCCCCTCTCACTAACAATTCCAAAGTTGACTACAGGCTTATCTTTAAACATTTTATAGATTACTATGATGTCGGGGCAAGTTTCAAGGTACAGTCCTCTCCTGACGGAGAAACATGGACCGATATATGGGAGGTAACG
>CAZBGI010000009.1:0-17565 GCA_964491395.1 uncultured Bacteroidales bacterium
GGAAAATAATTCCGGTAATGATTATCAATTAACTATTGGGCCGTGCGATTCCCTCTCTGCCTGTAGGAAGGGATGTCCGAAGGACAGGGAGGGTCAGGCATGAAATAAGAAAAGCGGAATTACAAATTCCGCTCAGCAATGGCCTGGCTTGTGGTCAGACGACTTTCAGCTCGTCCGACCACTAATTTGCTCCAAACCTTGGAGGTTTCCAATACCTCCAAGGTTTTATAAGTCCGAAGGACAGGGTGGGTCTGCTTGAAAAAACAAAAAAACCCGCCATAACGACGGGTTTTTTGTAAACTTACAGGGTGCGAAACTTATCTCACTACCTGCAACTTGTAGGTTTCCATGCCCTGGGTAGTAAATATACGTACCATGTATATGCCGTTGTCGAAATCTCCCAGCTCAACGCTGTGGCTTTCTGCATCAACATGGCTGATGTATACCTGCTGACCGGCAATGTTGAAGATACTGATTTCATTGATCCGGCTGTCAGCGGTAATGGTAACTTTGCTGTTGGCAGGGTTGGGGTAAAGGTTGATTTCGGCAGCATCCCATTCATCAACTGAAGTGGGTTGTGCAAAAATATCTTCTACCAGCATATCATCTTCTACCACTACTTCTCTCATATCACCATCCCATTCAGCATTGGCGAACGAGGGACCGTCATAGTACAGATACATGTAAGTTCCGGCGGGGATATTAAGTGTTTTTGTGAAGATAAACACATTGTCAGTTTTTTCCATTTGTGACTCATCGAAACTACCGGGTTCCTGAAGATCCCATCCCGGGAAATCACCGGTCATGTAAGCATAGGCGTCATCGCCGGGCTCAAAACCTCCGTAAGGCTGCATGTTAACGGTAAAGGTAACTTCATAAATGCTGATGAGTTCAAGGATTACCTCTTCGGTTATATTATCTCCGTCCACTACAATTTCTCCGCTTGCGGGTTCGTAGTCTGCTCGTTCTACCTGATATTCATAGGTGCCGTTGGTTTTCTGGAATTCAAAAACACCTGGCTCGTAGGTTTCGCCGTCCAAAGTGATTACAGCGTCATCGATGGGGTTTCCATCGGTATCTTTCACATCGAAAGTAATGGTGTGGAAAATAGCCATGGGCATTTCTACCACAGGGGTTACCAGCCAGTTGTCGGGGGTAAGAGCCACTCCTTCTTCAGAATCATAAGACTGACTTCTCATGTGGGCGGTAATGGAATAATCCTGCTCCACAACAATGGAATAGTACCAGTTAAATTCATCACCATCGGCATCCACAGCCAGCCATCCTTCCGGAAGCCATGTATCGTCATATTCAGGTATATCTTCCACTTCAGGATCGAAATCAGGTACACCACCCATGAAGTCTTCTGCGAATAAAGTGTCAGGAACTTCCAGACCTTCTGCAGCACCTACCATGCTTACATTGTCAATTACGATACGATCTTTATCGGTACTGTTGTGGTGACGAATAGCTACCCGTATGTGCTGCTGCTCGAAGTCAGAGATTTCCACCATGCGGGGCTGGTATTCAAAACCGGGAATGTCGCTGCTAAGGGTTTCTTCGAAAATCATCTCGAAGTCTTCTGCATCAAAAGGCTGATCCAGGCTGTCAAGTACCGCCACCCAGACACTGTAATATTCTTCACGATACTCAGGGGTGCTGGCTGTAGCGGCTACATCCCAGGTCAGATAGATGTTTTCATATACATCAGGAATTTCTTCCAGTTCTACATTGATGAATACATCGCTGTCAACCACACTGAAGTCTCCGGTTGCAGGGTAGTAAAAATCCTTGTTTACTTCATAGTTGTAAAAACCCGGTGTAAGATCAAAGGTATATTCATTGGCTGCAAAGGTTTCGCCGTTAAGGGTGATCTCCGCGTCAGAAATCAATTCTCCTTCGGCATCCAATATGGTAAAGGTCGCTGCATATTCGGGATCATCTCCACTTTCGAGGGTTACATCCACCGTGAGATCAGCGTCATCTACCTCGAAAGTACCGTTATGAGTCACAAAACCATCTTTTTTAACGAAATAGTCATATTCTCCGGGGAAGAAGGTAAATTCTGTTTCTCCTGCATCATAGGTAACATTGTCAATGGAAATTACCTCTGTGCCATCAGCATCGGCAATGTTGAAGTTTACGGCAAAAGGATCCACGATTCTAAAGTCATCAAAATAGAGCAATGCATCAGTAGCAGTGCCTTCTGCATCTTTGGTAATCTGGAAACTGTCGAAGAAGAAGGGGTCTCCTTCGTCCATCACACCATCACCATTTACCCAGCCTACAACATTTTCTGGGTTGTTGTAATCCCAGGTAATGCGTTTCCAGCCTACCCAGTCAATGGTATACCATGTGGAACCTTCCAGGGTGGGCGCACCATCGCGGGTCATAAAACGGAAGCGGTTTCCTGAGCCATCCCCATGAACATATACCTCCAGCGCCTGTCCGGGCTGGAATTGTCTTTCAGGAGTATTGCCATCAGGCATGTATTGCCTTACCAGGTGAGTAGGAGTGCCTTCATACTCGATTTCATTGTCCCACTGAATAGCCAGTTTCATGGAGCCATCACTGTCGGTGGCAGGGTTCACAATTTCTGTTTCATGCTCACGGTAGGTGATCAGGTTGCCTTCATCATCTTCCAGTATGATACCGGCAGTACTTCCGCTCCCTTCAGGTGTCCACCAAAGAGATACTCCCAAAGTAATAAATTCAGGGCTCTCCGGATCATCGGGATCGTAATCGGGGTTGGGGAAAAAGTCCCAGTCATCAATAATGGTGAAGTTGGGATTGTCATCTTTTGCCTGGGCAAAAGTTTGCATAATGCCTCCGGTAAGGAAGAACATCAGCATCAACAATGTTGTAATTTTTCTTTTCATAACAATTGTTTTTTAGTTTGTAAAATATGGTTTGTTTAGGATTAACTGAGACGTTTAGCAAAAAGCTAAACCGGCCCGGAGCGATATGCCGGCTGCGGATTTTGTTTAAAGCCGCAGCCGGCATGAGATTTATTCAATAATCTGTATCTTTTTGTTAAAGATTCCGTTTTCAGTTTGTACCCTCAAGAGGTAAAAGCCCTGTGGGTATTCACCTACCTCAAAGGTATAAGAAGTTTCATTGACATCGTGGGTAAAGACACTTCTTCCGGTTAAGTCGGTTAGAGTAACCCTTGTTATGTTGTAATCCGACTCAACAGAAAGCTGTGTGCGGGCAGGGTTGGGAAATACCCTGGTACTTTGTTCGGTCAGATCATCTATACCGGTTTCAGGCAGAAAGTGTGCTGTAAGCTCATAATTGTTCATGGCAGGCATGGCGAAGGTATATGCCGGTTCTTCGCTCATGATCTCACCATCCCGGTTTTTCCAGTTGATAAATTCATAACCTTCAGCAGCCATGGCTTCGGCGGTTACTTGTTCATTGTAAAAGTAACTTCCTTCGCCGGTGGTGGTACCTGCATCTTCGGGGCTTACTTTCAGCACCAGGTTGTAGGTCGCGGGTACAAAATGAGCTGTCAGCGTCATGTCTTCTCCGGGCATTTGGAAGGTATAGGTTTCAGAAGTACTCAGTTCTGTTCCCTCCTCATCTGTCCAGAAAGAAAAGGCAAATCCTTCTGCAGCAGTGGCGGTAACTGTAACTTCCTGTCCCGCTGCGTATTCCCCTGCTCCGCTTACCTCTCCGCCATCTTCCGGGTCGGTATTGAGTGTAAGGGTATAAGTAGTAGCATCTCCCACTTCAAATTTGTCGAGCATGAGCATGTAATCGTCATGTGAGACATATTGAATGGCAAAGCGGTACACTTCATCAGCATAGTCGCCCAGGAAAAAGTTGTACTGGGTCCACTCATCGGGTACTTCTATGAAGTCTCCTTCGGAGATAACCGTGAAGTTTTCCGGGTCAAATTCAAAGGTTTCACCATCATCCAGTGAAATCAATACCCGGATTCTTTCGGGTCCAAAATTATCGGTTTCGATGGATTTGGCATAAAAGCTGAGCTGGCTGATTTCGGTGGCTTTCAGTTGAGGTGAAATAAGCCATTTGTTTTCATCCACCTCCTGCGACATCATGGCAATGAGGTACTTGTCACCCTCTACGGGAGGATGGTTTTCATCAATGGGAGGATCCGTTTCTGTCGGGTTCATTACCCTGAAAGCATAGGGTTCACCGGAACCGGGGAAGGTAAATCCCTGTGGATTCCAGGTTGCATCACCATCCACGTCAACGGTAATCCAGGGAAACAAATCGGTGGTGAAATCATCATACTCCTGCCAGTTTTCAGACAACGTAGTGGGGTAATTGATTTCCTCTTTTTTCACAAAATGGAGATGGTCGAAATAAAGAATTCCCGATTCAGCACCCCCATCGGCATAGCGTACATGGAATCCATCCATATAAAAGTTGGCCCCTTCGAGTTCTCCGTTGCCGTTTACCCATCCGGAAACAGGGTCATTGGCCAGATCCCAGCTCACCAGCTTCCAGCCCATCCAGTCAATGGTAATCCACTGTTGCGCTTCCAGCTGGTTCAGTCCGTCACGGATGACCATCCTGAATTCGTTTTGAGAACCATCGCCATACACATATACCTGCAGGATGTCATCAATATTGAAGCGGTTTTGGTTTTGGGGTTCTGAGGGGGGGAGATATTCTCTGATATAGGGCGTTCCGGAGAAGTTCATATCCCATCCATACCCCAGTTCCATGCTTTGAAGACTGGCCTCTGAGTGGTTAACAATGGTGGGATTGTTGGTGCGATAAGTCAATTCGGGTATGATGCCCAGGGTTTGACCTGCCTGGTCGGGGTGCCACCACCCGCTGATGCCCGAGTTGAAGTCGTCTATGACAGTTGTTTCTGTAACAGGTTGATCGAGTAGCAGGAAGTTGTAGCTGAAGGCTTCGGTTGTATTGTTAAACGAGTCGGAAAGGCCTGCTGCCACATACACGGTATAGGTGTTTCCGGGAGTCAAATCTTCGGTGGGGAAGAAGTGAAGGATGCTTTGCTCGTTGAGAATGGTGTGCTGAAGAACGCCTGCCACGGCTTCGTCAGGAGTACCGGCAGTGAGGATGATGGCTTCTTCATCGATGCTTTCTTCCACGATTATTTCATCATAAACCAGTTGGATGATGGGACGTAATACTTTTTCAGGTGTATCTTCCTGTGGTGTAAAAGAAACCAACGCCGGAGCTTCTGTGTCTTCGTCCGACATGGTAATGTTGAATACGTAATCGCCTCCTTCTTCACCGTTGCCATCTCCATCGAGGAACTGACCTGTAATTTCATTCTGGGCTATGCTGCCGTCAAGGGTGATGGTATATTCCGTGAGGTAAGCAAATTCAGAGGTGTTTACGCTGAGGGTAAATTCGTCATCCCAGGAAAAAGAGACCGGGGCTTCAGGACTAAGGGAGAATGCTTCTTCCACCGATTCCTGGTTCATAATTCTGCTGAAGCGAATCAGCAGGGGGGTTCCCGGAACAAGGGCTTCAAGTTCATCATCAGGCAAAATTTCTTCCACCACGGGAGGGACTGAAGAAGTCATGAAAGGATCAAGAAAGCTGAGGTTTTCCTCGGTAAGGCCATTGGGATTAGAAACAATGGGCAGATCCACCACCAGGGTCTGGTAACCTTCTTTTTCGAAAGTCACTTCAACGGTGTCGAGAGGTTCAAGCCCCTGGATAAAGTAAAACCCATTGCGCAACTGCTCCGGGTCGTTGGAATAATTATCGAACAGCGATTCATAGGTGTCGGTGGTGTAAGTTTGATCGCCTATGGTAACGGTAACTCCGTTCATTGCCAGCCCGGTTTCAATATCTTTGATGATGCCCGTGGCTACGCCAATGGCGGGGCGGTCAATGTCGTGCCACTCCAGGAAAGAACGATAGGCCGACAGGGCCTCCAGGGTTTTCCATTCGTGGTTGAGATTGAGCATTTGCTGCCCGGGATTGGTATGGAAGCCTGCTTCGCTAAGCAGGGAGGCCATGGTAGAAACCCGGTTTACATACAAATAGGGCCACTGATTGTCGTGGTGGAATACATCGCCCTGGTAAAATACCCGGTCGGCATAGTTTCCTCTGCGGTCGATGCGCATGGTTCCGGTAAGATCCAGGTCAAGGATGGCGCCATAGTCGCCGCCGCCTTCGGGGGTTTTTTCCACCAGTTCCCCATTGCTTTTCCATCCGCCGTAAAGCATAAGGGTGCTGTTGACGTGCGAGGCTCCTGCATCGCTGTGAATAGAATAATAGAAGTCGGCTCCCAGGGTATTGGCCAGTGCCACACGTCCTTCCAGTGAGATAACATCCTGGTCGGTAAGACGAGCCATATATACCGTGTCAATGTCCGTTTGTTCTTCAAACATCTCTTTGATAGCCAGTGCAACGCGCAGTACTTTTTCGGCTTCCGAATACCCGAAAAGACCCATGTTTTCGGTTTGTGCATGGCCCGGATCAAGAAATACATTCCAGTCGCTCAATCCGGTAATGTCCTGTGCAGACACCTTGTTGCCATCGGAAAGCGAGAGGGAAAGAGCTGCCAGCAAAAGGGCGGCTCCTTTAAATAGATGATTGTATAGTTTGTTCATGGTGAAGTTCTTTTAGTTGTATTGAAATGCTATTCCAGTTCCATGATGTAAATGTTGCCATCGTCAGGATTGTCGAAAGCGATGCGCTGACCATCAGGAGAAACGGCGGGTTTAAGCGCTGTAATTTCTGTATGGGCTGTAAGATGGTGGTTTTCGCCGGTATTAACATTGATGGCGTATAACTCGCCCCCTGTGATGTAATGCCCATCGTCTTCAACCATAGAAACTACCACATAATCACTTTCGGGCATCCAGCTGGCATATTCACCATGTCCCAGGTGGGTCAATCCGGTGCCATCGGTATTAACTACATACAATCCTTTGCCTTGTACCTGGAAAACCAGTTTCTTGCCATCAGGTGAAAGGCGCTGGTTGAAAATAAATCGTCCTTCGAAATCGGCCAGTTCTTTGCTTTCGCGGGTAGCCGGTTGAATACTCATGAGTTTGTCATCTAAAGGATACACCAGGGCTGCATTGTTGGCTGAACTTAACAGTGATTTCTGTCCCACAGACGTAAGTTCTGCACGGTCATCCATAACCATGACCACCTGTGAGCCGTCAGGGCTGAAAACCGGAAGCCCTTTCAACTGGCGGGTCTTTTCCTGCAAAATAACGTAGGAGGAGTTTTCGATATCAAAAACTTTTACCTGGTGATAACGTCGGCGGTTTTCTGTTACAGCCGTGCGGGCCAGTATTTTTGTCCCATCGGGCGACCATGAAAAGCCAAAGCCGGCTGCTTCGTCTGCTGTGAGCACTCTTTTGTTGCTTCCATCGGCATCGGCCAACCAAATCCCATTAAAATTGGCTGAAGAAAAAGCAAGGGTTTCTCCGTCGGGCGACCATGCTGCATGAACGAAAAACTGTTCGTCTTCACTGATAAGTACCCTGGGTTCTGAGGTGGCTGTGGGTTGCGCCACAAGTTGTGCTGAAGCAACCAGCAGCATCAATGCCATCAGCAAAGTATGACTGATGTTGATGGGCTGTTGGGTTCCAGTGTTTTTATTTTCTTTGTTCATAGGTATTATTTTTGGGTGATAGAAAAAGGTTTGGAAATCCGTTACTCTCTTGTTTTGATAATTTTACTTATGAATCGCTGGCCCTTGGCTGTTTTTACGTGAATGAAGTAGAAACCGGGTGCCAGGTCGGTAAGGTCAATCTCATCCCGGGTGCTTCTTTCACTTCTGTGAAAACGTGAAACAATCCGGCCATTGGCATCTGTCATGTCAATGGTTCTTTTGCCGGTGGCAGCAGGATAGACGATTTGGCAGCTTTGAGAAGCAGGGTTGGGGAATGCTTTCAGGATGGCAACATCCGATTCATCAACAGAAGTACCCTGGGTGGTGGTAAAACTGTTGACTTCCGACCACAATCCGTATCCACAACTATTTACACCGCGTACACGAACGAAGTGTTGTTGGTTGCCTTGTTCGAGGGTTACAGAAATGAGGTTCAGGTTCACGGGTTCTTGATCTACCACGATAGATTCTTCCTCAAAAGAGGCTTCCGTGGCAATCTGGATGTGATAAGATTCAGCCTCGGGAGCGGAGTTCCACTGAAATGTGGAGGTGAGATTAACCTGGGTCGCTTCGTGGGCTGGTGTGTTGATTTGCGTATTGCCCGGAGTTCCGGTAAAAAAACTGCCCTGCTCAGACCATGATACCGACTGTCCGGTCATGGCTTTGATTCTGAACAGATAGTTTACCTGTCCTTCCAGCATGCCGGATTCCAGCAAAAAGGAGGGGTCGGTAATTAGTGGCGAACTGTAAACAAGCGTGCCCGGGGCCTGCTCTTTCTCAATATGCAACTGATAATGTTCACTTTCAGGGACTTCTTCCCACTCGAAAAGAAAATCATTGCACAACTCTTCCTGATCGACAGGACTGAGGATATGGGTCGGCACAAGGTATTCGTAGGAAACTGCCTGAGACATGTTGCCCAGTTCGCGATTGTGCATAAACTCTTCCACTGTGAAGAATCCTTTGTCTTCGGGAAAGAACAAGGAGAAATCTTTGCCAAAAATAACCTGAAGGAATTCTCCATCATTGCGGTTGTCTTTGGTGGGTAAGTCATCGTATCCATATACCAGGAAACGACTGGCTTGTGAGCCGCTTATAGTCATGGCGGCAAGGTCGTCTTCCATGCCACCCACTACCCCAATCTCATTGATCAGGGGTGCTCCCGGTTGGGTGGTCTGCAGCCATGGCAGATGAGGAAAGATGGACTTAGCGGCATATACATCATCGGCCAGGTAACCTGCCAGATCCTTGGTGGGATTAATATAACTGCGGGTATTATAAAAAATAAATCCCAACCCCAGGTTGTGCTCGCTGTCGCGGTGGGCAGTAATCTGGTTGGCAATTTCACTGGGGTCCCAGTTGTATTTATCAGCGTCTGCTTTTTGTGCCTGCTCAAAAATCACGGATTCAAATCCAGTGGTGGTCACATCGTCAACCACGGGAAGGTTTTTTTGGGGATAAATCCTGTAGGATGCCAGGCTGGGGTAATGGTGCAGTCCAAACCGGGTAGCTTCGGCTCCCCACCATTCGGTAAGGGTGACAAAGTCCTGGGGACCGCCGATAACCCAATAAAGTTGAGGTGAAATATAATCTACTGATCCATCGTGCAGCCAGGCAAGAGGATCGCAATAAATGGCATTGTAGTTGTCGTTGCCGCTGATACCCTCAGGCAGGGTTGTGCCCCAGTGTGCAGCAGCAGAAGCCTGGGTAGAATAAATACCGGCAGGGCTTACGCCAAAGGCCATGCTGGGTTTTAAATACTTGATGGTGTTATTAACCTCGCGAATCATATTGTTTACAGAAGCTCTGCGGAAATTACCCCGGGTTACCTGGCTGTACCACTGGGTTACAAATTGCTCGGTGCCATAAGTATCAAATGCCTCCTGGTCCAGGCTGTTAGGCATGCCTGAGGGGTAAAAGTAATCATCGAAAATCACTCCATCCAGGTCATAATTGGTAATGAGATCGGTAACAATATCGGTAATGAGCTCTGTAGTGGCAGGAATGCCGGGGTTAAAATACGTGCTGTTGTTGTGGGTTATAATAAGCTCGGGGTGGGTCTGGGAATAATCGCCCGGAAGCCCGGAATACTGACCGGCAACATTTTCAAAACGATAGGGATTGAGCCATGCGTGCACTTCTATGCCTCTCTTATTGGCTTCCTGGATAACAAAAGCGAGGGGATCGTAAGAGGGCTCCTCACCTCTTTGTCCGGTAATCCAGTGCGACCAGGGCTCATATGCCGACTGGTACAGGGCATCTGCATTGGGTCTTACCTGGAAAAATACGGCATTGATGTTTCCTTCTTTTAAAACATCGAGAATTTCTTTGAGCCGGTTTTGCTGGTTGATCGCAGATACCGACGTGCTTTGGGGCCAGTCGATATTGTACACACTGGTGAGCCATACTCCTCTGAGTTCCCTGTCGGGTTCCTGACTGAAAGTAAAGGCTGTAGTGAAAATCAATGCTAAAGCAAAAAAGTAAATTTTCTTCATAGAATTTTATTTGGGTTGCATTTTTTTTTACCGCAGTGGCGGGAATTGTTCCATGGGCCTTGCTTTGGCTAAGTGAGTAATTTATACTTTTTACAGAGCTTTGGCTGTTGGCACATGCTGTTTTTTCAGAGTTTAGTGGGTTGTGTAATTTTTGATAAACCCGGAGAGACTGTATATCTCTCCGGGGTGTGTTTGATCCAGCTTGTTCACTATCTTTTCACGTGGTCAATTCCTACTCCGTAAGGAATGACACCGGTAACATAAAATTCAGGTTCTTCGCTGCCATCAAGCATCCATCGTTTAATGCCTGACTGACTTCCATCGCCCTCTATCACACCGTCAGAGTTGATATCTTCTTCATGACGGAAGGGGTAATAGAGGTATCCGCCGTCTGCATCTACCACCATTTCGGTAACATAGGTTCTTTCTGCTTCACCCCCCTGGCCGGAAAAATCGGTGAGGGGATCGATAAGTTGGATGTTGTTTCCGTCAATGTCACAAACATATAAGCCCGGATCGTATCCTCCAGCCCCCTGGTTAACGGCGAAATAGATTTTGTTGTTTACAGTATCTACCTCAAAGGTTCTGATTTTGATATCGAACAAAGGTTCGATTTTTCCCAGGTATTCACCCCCGGTGGTAAACCGGTACAATCCTCTTCCGGTACCGTGCTTGCTGTACCACAATTCGCCATTTACAATTCGTACAGCACCATCGGTCCATCCAAAGGCCGAAGAAACGCCAATGGCATTGGCCAGGTCGGTTCCTTCAGAAGCATCATTGAAAATATAGGGTTCGGGATACGCAGCATCCTGTTCGAGGTAGGTAAGACTACGCGCACCCTGGAAACGGTCGAGCCAGTAAACGGTGCCATCGGGGCCTACCGTTCCCACAAAAGGATCGTCCCGGTAATCGTTGTCGTTGCCCGGGGATGTGATGGTCCAGCGATCTCCCCCGCTGAGGTTGGTGGTAAAAATAGTACCATCCGCCGGGGTTTCTTCATCGGCATAGCGGATGTTTTCTCCGGCCACGGTAATGACAATTCTTTCTTCATGAACGGAAACCGATAAGGCATGTAATCCTACATCTACTCCTACATCTTCGTGGGGCAGGTCGGTTCCTGTGTATAGCATCTTCTTGAAAAGGCTCTGGTTGATGGCATTGGTAAAATAGAGTGTTTTGGCTATCTCCGCCTGAATGGTTAAAGTAAGTGTGGCGGTGAGGGTTTCCACTCCGTCAAACAACTCCAGGGTTACTACATATTCTCCGGGAGGATTGTAAGAAGTAACCGGATTGGGGTCGGTGGAAGTTTCCCCGTTGCCTAAGTCCCAGTTAAAAGTTACTTCATCTTCGAGCCCTGGATACTCGAAATAAACAGCATGGAAAGTGACCGTGTCGTCATACACAATTCCTCCGTCAGGTTCCACCTCAATGATGGGATTGGGTTTCTTAACCGTAAATGCCTGGGTGTATTCTCTTTCCTCTCCATCGGCCGTGACCCTGAGGGTTGCTTCATAATCGCCGGGCAGGGCATAATGTACACTCTCGGGTTGAATGGCCGTGGTAACCGTGTCATTGGTGATGTTGCCATCTCTAATGATTTTTCCTCCGGGAAAGGTCCAGTGGTATGATTCTCCATGCTTGGAAGTGTTAATGAACTGAACTTCGGCAGGAGCATTGAGATTATCTTCATCGGTAATGGTAAATCCGATGGTGGGAGTTCCCCACTCATTTTTTTCATCCTCGTCGCAGGCCGTGAATACGATCGCTACAGCTGCCATAAAGAAGAAAATACGAAATAAAAGCAGTTTTTTCATCTGTATATAATTTTAGTAATTTGGTCAGTTGGAACTTGCCAATTAACATCTAACACAGCTTCTTTAGCCGATGCGAATATAAATCATCCACGTGTGCATCCATGTTATAATCCTGGCTCGGTTCATCTATTCAATTTTTTAAATTAGCGGCTCAAACATAATCTCCATTTTTATGCGACAGTTTAAAACAGCAAGGATGGAGATTTCAGGTCAGGTATTATTTGCGTTTAAAGTACTCTGAATGTTCTTTGAGAGGTAGCCCCTTCTTCCATCCCTTCCAGGATGGCTTCGGTTTCAAGGGTTACCCGTGTATTGTCAGATACAACAGCCTCCGTGAGAAAAGCATTGAAAAGCTCCCTGTCGGTGTTGTCAATGTAATATTGCATACCTTCAGGGGTGAGTTCTCCGGTAAAGTTTCCCATATCGTCGATTTCAAACAAGGTGGTAGAAAAAGCATTCAGGTCAGGAAATATGAACAGCAGGATGTCTCTGTTGAGGGTTGCACTGAAGGTTTGAACAAACCAGTTGAACACTGAATCGTCCATGGCCAGAATTAATTCCTCATTGCTTTCTTTGCTTAATGCATACTGTTGAGGAACAATGAAATCATGCAGGATTACATAAGCATTATCCTGGGTCTGGTAATAATCGTTCAGGTCTTCTCCTTCTTCGGGATAGGAAGCAAAGAGGGTGGGAGAGGTTATGACAGAATCTTCTGTAAGAAGAGCTTGCCTTTCGTACAGGGTGTCTTCCAGGTTAAAAGCTATTTTTACCTCGAATGTGCGTAGTTTGAATCCTTCATGGGAAAAGGTGATGGTTTCGATGTTGTCATCTATAGCCCATGAAACATTCCGCAGGTTGAGTGTATCGCCTGGTGCTGCATCAGGCATTTGTGCCAGCAGGTTGAAAGCGACAACGTCTCCTGTGAGTTCACCCTGTTCTTCCAGGGGATCATTTTTTTCACATGCCCACAAAGCAGTCATCAGAAAAAGGAAAAAGATTTTAAATTGTGTTTTCATTATATGGCGGGTTTATGGGTTTGACAAAGTTGAGTTTTCAATCCACCAGAAGGGAGTGACTACCCACTGGTCTTCACGGGCACCCAGTCTTTCAATCTCGTTGGGATTGTAAATATACTCCGTTTGGGGGTCGTAAGGCAGGCGCACTATCCACTTGCCATCATAAAGTTCGAGAGCATTTTCAGGGTATTCCAACTCAGGATAAGCATGGTTGCCATATCCGTAGCGGCGCATATCTGCCCAGGTTTCGGGTTGTAAATACAGGGCAATGTACTTTTGCATCATGATATGTGAAATATCGAGTTGCCCGGAGTTATCTACTACTGCGGCAGAGTTGTGGTAAGCTTCAAATTCTGTGGCAATGCCCAAACGCTGAAAGTTGCTGCTGATACCATTCAAATAGGCCTGATAGGCTCTTTCCATATCTCCACTGTAAAATGCGGCTTCTGCTTCCATGAAAAACAACTCTTCAGTGGTAATGAATACCATGGGCGAATCGTCGCGGGTCCAGTAACCATCATACAACAAAGCGAAGTCATCAATATCGTTTCCGCTAAGCCCTTCACTGGCAGGTACTGACAAATAGTTGCCATTGGCTCCCGGTGTGGTCAGTTCATACAAACGGGGGTCATGCTCTCCCGACAGGGTCATGGCATGCATAAAGAAGTCAGTATGAACGGAAGAATTGAGCGAATTACGAATATCGGCAAAGTCCCATTGAGGGCTGGGGCGTGAAGGTCCCCACAGGTTGCGGGCCCAGTCGCTGTCAGCATCGCTGGGGAAATCATAAAGCGGCTCATGCCAGTTTTCTTTTGCCTGTTCAATGTAGGTAAGAACGTTATCATATCCACCGGTAAAATTGGCGGTGTGCAGGGTCATGCGGGCTTTAATGGCATAGGCAAATGAAATCCATTTCTGGAGATCTCCGGCATAAATATGGTCTTCCGATGAGGTCATGCTCCGGTCTGTATCGCTTGAATTTTCCAGGGCTTCAATGCCTTCATTGAGCCATTTTTCTACCTCGGTATACACCACATCCTGGGTGTCATAGGTGGGGTTGTAAATTCCCGTGAAGGCATCCAGCACGGGCATATCGCCAAACATATCAGTGGCAGTAAGAAAAGAATAAGCGAGCATTATTTTTCCTACACCTACGTAATTGCCGGAACCTTCTTCTTCGGCAAATTCAATCATTTTGTTGGCATTACCGGCCACATCAAAATAATGACGACGCCAGGCTCCAACGCGAAGCACACTGCGATAGTCCCAGTAGTCTTTCACGGCGTTGGTGCCAAATTCGGTGGTGACATACTGGGTTATATAAGAGGTGGTTTCTGCCTGTCCGTAGTGTGCATAGACCATATTGCCCAGCACCGCGGGAAGCATGTAGTTTGGGGTGGTCCTTTCGTCATTGTCCAATGACTCGTTTACGTCCAGAAAGTCTTCACATCCCCAGAATAAAAACGTAAACAGGATTAATATGATTGATTTTCTCATTGTTTTGTCTTTTAAAATTTATGAGTTCACTTTTCTGTCTTACTGGTTAGAACCTGAGGTTCAGCCCCATGGTAATGGCTCTTTTGTGGGGTACCTGGAAATAGTCAACGCCCATGGTGCCTGCTCCACTGGCTCCCCCTCCGGGTCCGGCATTGTTCACTTCAGGATCGCCTCCTGAGTAATTGGTCCATAGGAGAAGGTTTTGCATGTTCAGGCTGATGGATGCCTCCTGAATTCCCACTTGTCCAATAAAATCGGAGGGAAGGTGATAAATCAGGTTGACATTTCGAAGTCGTACCCAGTAAACTTCTTCCACAAAGTTGCTACCTGCCAGGTTGTATACGTTTTGGAAAAATTCCCGGTCAAGGATAATGGCCTGGTCATTGTCAACGTAAGTGCCATCTTCTGTTTCTACCACCCCGTCAAAGACAAATTCCTGGTTGCGGTATTTTTCCAGCATGGCATGGTTGCCGCTGGAAATGAGAAACTGGCTGGTAGCATTCATGATTTCTGCTCCGTAGGCTCCATCAAAGAGGAAGGAAATTTCAAAATCACGATAGCGGAAGTTATTATTTAAGCCATAATAGAGCCTGGGCTCCCGGTTGCCAATGTATCTTTTTTCAGAGTCAATGAGGGGGTATCCCTGTTCATCTACTATCACCCTGCCATCTTCGGTTCTCATATAGTCAGTTCCCACGATACCAAAAAGAGGTTCTCCCAGCCATGAACTGGCAATGGCCTGCGAAGAAACCTGCCCATAAGTTACAGGAAATTCTACCAAATCCCCAAAGAGCTTGGTGAGTTTAGAGCGGTTGCCGAAAAGATTGAGAGAAACCTCCCATCTCATATCGTCATTGCGGATGATATTGCTGCGGATAAGGGTTTCAATCCCTTTATTTTCTACCGATCCGGAGTTTACTGTCTGAAGAATCGCACCGGTAACGGGAGTTACCCTGGGCTGGATAATCTGGTCGTCCGATTTTCTTTCATAATAGGTGAAGTCTACATTGAACAGGCCTTGCCATAAGCGGAAGTCGACACCCAATTCAATCTCGGTGGTAATCTCAGGTTTCAGCAAGGGGTTACCTGCAAAAGCGTCATTTCGCCATCCTTCGTTAATTCCGAAAAACTGCGAAAGCGTTTGGGATAGCCTGTGAGGCGGTGCATCTTTACCCACTTGTGCATAACTGGCCCTGAATTTGGCAAAGGAGAGCACCTCCGCAAGGCTTCCATCAAAAAACTCTGAGGGGATAAAGGCTAAGCTATAAGATGGATAGAAGAAAGAGCGGTTTTCAAGAGGTAAGGTGGACGACCAGTCATTACGGCCGGTCAGACCCACTACTAAATAACGGTTGTAATCAAGGGTAATATCACCAAATAAACCGATAATTCTTCTTCTGGAGGTCGATTGTGAGTTTCTGATTTCCTGCAGGTTATTGATAGAGTGCAGGGTAGGATTACGGAATCTCTCGCCTGAAACAGATGTGTTACGGGCAAAATCCGATTGAATGTTGTTTCCCACCAATGCAGTGATGGTAAGTTCGTCAGTAATTTGCCTGTCGGCGGTAAGGATAATTGTGGAAGTGATTTTTTCACTTTCGCGGTTAAATTCACTAATGGCGCCTTCATGGGCATTGCCTGCCGAGCCCCAATCGCTCACAGCCTTGTAGTGTTGCTGGAAATAGTCTCGTCCGGCAATGTAGTTAAGGTTAAGCCAGTCATTGATGTCATAGTTGAAGTTCATGGAAACCAGGGTTCTGTCTACCTCATCTTTCCTTACATTATTCTGGGCCACCCACAAAGGGTTGTCTGGTACATCGGCCAGGTTGCCACTAACGGGAAACCATACGTTGCGTTCGCTACCGTCGGGATTGTAAATTTCTTCCATATTGTCCCAGCGGGGCCAGCGATACACATTGGCCATCCAGCCTCCTGAAGCAGGTACAATACCATAAGCATTACTGGTTTTGATTACGTTGGCTGTGGTGGAAAGACTTATCCTGTCGGTGATATTGGCCGTTCCGGTGAGCATGGCAGAAGTACGGCCATAATTGGTGTTGGAGACAATTCCCTGGTCATCCAGGTTTGATAGTGCCAGGTAATAGGTGAGGTTGGGAGAACCTCCGCTAACGTTTGCATCAAATTTGTTAGAAATACCTGTCTGAAAGAAATTGTTGAGGTTATCATATACATTGTCACTTCTTCTGAAAAGGGGGCCCCAGTGGGAGAAGGTACGAGGGTTGTAAAGCCCTGCTGCACCTGTGGTAAACATATTCTGCACATCATGCAGACGGCCCACTTCCGAAAGGGTGGTTGCGGAGGAAAGTCCTACCCTCACATCTCCTTCCTCTCCTCTTTTGGTGGTGATAATAACCGCTCCATTGGCAGCATCAATACCATAAAGGGCAGCAGCAGCAGCTCCTTTCAGAATGGATATATTCTCAATGTCATTAGGATTAATGTCAGAAGCACGGTTGGTGGTTCCGCTAACTGATGAATTGGAAATTGGCACCCCGTCAATGACAAACAGGGGCTGGTTGTCCCCATCCACCGAGGTGGCACCTCTCAGGATAATTTCTGACGCTGCCCCGGGTGCACCGCTGGTAGAGGATATCTGTACGCCAGATACGCGTCCCTGTAAGGCATTTACCAGGTTTTCCTGGCGGGAAGTAGCAATCTCCGTAGCCTCCAAACTTTGTACGTTGTAGGTAAGAGTGCGCTCCTCCCGTTTAATGCCCAGGGCTGTCACCACCACCTGTTCAAGCGTGGCAACATCTTGCATAAGGGCAACATCAATGGTTTGCTGATCGGCAACCTCGATCTCCTGTGATACCATGCCAATAAAACGAAATACCAGAACATCGCCCTGATCAACTGTGAGTTCGTACCTTCCATCTAAATCAGTGGTGGTACCCGTAGTGGTTCCTTTGATCATTACCGTAACACCAATCAACGGGGTGCCGTCGGTGGCATCGGTAACTGTACCGCTTATTTGCCTTGACTGTGCCTGGGCCAGAAGACCGGTTAACAACAGAAGGCTGACTAAAATCAGAATTCGTCTCATGTTTATTACATTTTGTTTGCTGATTGATTTGTATTGGGTGTTTTTATTAAAAAGGGTTTAATGTATAAATGTAAGGGAATTTTAAAAT
>CAZBGI010000009.1:17665-77254 GCA_964491395.1 uncultured Bacteroidales bacterium
TTGGGTGTTTTTATTAAAAAGGGTTTAATGTATAAATGTAAGGGAATTTTAAAATTTAAAAAAGTTTGTTATCCATTTTTCAAACCTGTTTTTTTGTGCCTCGGGGGCTTAAACTGACTTAATCAATTTGTTAGCAGTGTTATGAGTTTCCTTTTTTTTCTGCTTCTAAAGCTTTTTTAACAGAACCATGTTTGAGCAGCATTTCCCTGGCAGCTTCTTCCTGCAGTCCCAGCTCTTCCATTAACATGCGGGTACCTCGTTTTACCAGCTTTTCGTTGGTGAGTTGCATGTTTACCATCCGGTTTCCTTTTACCCTGCCCAGTTTGATCATGATGGTGGTGGTAATCATATTAAGCACCATTTTCTGGGCCGTGCCCGCCTTGAGTCTTGTACTGCCTGTTACAAATTCAGGCCCTACAATAACTTCAATGGGATATTCTGCCTCTTTTGCTACCCTTGAGCCGGGGTTGCAGGTGATACATCCTGTAAGGATACCGTTTTCACGCGCCCGTTTCAATCCACCCACCACATAAGGAGTAGAGCCTGAGGCGGCAATGCCTATTACGGTGTCTTTCTCATTGATGTTTCTTTCCTGCAGCTCCTGCCAGGCTTTCTCCTGGTCATCTTCAGCATCTTCAACTGCTTTGCGTAAGGCAACATCTCCTCCGGCAATTAATCCGATAACCATGGTGTCGGGTACACCGAAAGTGGGGGGGAGTTCTGAGGCATCCAGCACGCCAAGTCGTCCGCTGGTGCCGGCACCCAGGTAAAAAACCCTTCCTCCGCGACACATACGTTCTACTATTAGTTCTATCAAGGCTTCAATTTGTGGTAGCGCATCCTGAACAGCCTTGTGCACTTTGGCATCCTCCTGGTTGATGGCGGTGATCAATTCATGAACGGTCATTTTCTCCAGGTTTTCAAATTCTGAAGGAGACTCGGTGATGCTTAACGGGAATTTTTCTTTTTTTTGCTCAGACATTGTTTTATATAATTCAATGATTAAACTTATTGTTGATTGTGCTGATGATACCTGATCAGCCCCTCCATGGGGTGTTGAGACAGGTTGCCCATGATACAACCGGTTTTTCGGGCAGCTTCTTTTAATACTTCTGAAAAATGCCAGGCAATGCTGCCGGTAAAGTGTACGGGCAACTCAGTGGCCTGGGGGTATTGCTTTATATTGCGGTGGAAAAAATCAGTAAAACTGCCCAGCAAGAGCTTGTATACTGCCTCCTCATGCAGGTTGGCAGAAAGGAAACGGGTGAAACCTGCCATATAACGGTTGGGAAAAGGTCTCCGATAAACATTCTCCATGATTTGGGCCGGCGTTTGGGTGTAGGTTTCAAAAAACAGTTTTATCAAATGTTGAGGAAACTGGTTTTTGAGTATATCAGAAAGCAGTTTTTTGCCCAGCACTGCACCACTGCCTTCGTCGCCTAAAATATAGCCCAGCGGTGAAACATTATCAACTATGCGGGAACCATCATAAAAACAGGAATTGGAGCCGGTTCCCATGATGGCTGCAATACCGGGCTGGTTGCCACAAAGAGAATGGGCAGCCGCCAGTAAATCGCTTTCAACAAGTATGTTATCTGTTTTAAAATACTCCTGAAGGGCATGGTAAAGCTCTTGTTTTTTTGCCTCATTGGCTGCTCCTGCACCATAAAAAAAGAGGCTGTCAATTTTCTCAAAAGGAATAGAAAACTGGGTAGCAAGGGTTTTTACTATATCTGAACTTTGCTGGAAAAAAGGATTGATTCCATCGGTTTCACAGCTGGTATTGCTATGGGCTGAATCTGTAATCAGATACCAGCTTGTTTTGGTAGATCCACTGTCTGCAATTAACTTCATGTCAAATAGAATTGGTTACTAATGGCAATTTAGTATGGGTAAGGTGGTTGTATGAATTTTTCTCAGTCTTTTACAAGTTAACCTTTTTTGGTTTTTCCGCTTGATGACTTCTATATTCAAAACTCTTTGCTATTTAAGTATATTCAAAGACTCACAAATCGTCCAGATGCTCAACTTATACTTAGACGCACTTATAAAAATAATCCTTCCTGCCTTGCAAATGTAAAAATAAAACCATCACATTAGTAAGTAAATTTAAAAACCTGAAAATATTTTTTCTTATTTTAAAAACTTATTCTACTTTTGAAAACCCGTAATATAGATTTAACATTGTGAAAGTGGTTTTGCCGAAGGGATAGTTACCAATACAACCCACCCGGATAAAAAAGAAGTTATAAAGTGCAGAATATGAGGATTATATTGATTAATATTTTGTTTTTGGCTTTGTTTGTACAAGGCGCTGCAGCTTCGGCTGCTCCTGATATTGATGATTCCCGAAATCAAAGGCTGGAACGCGTTGCAGAGCGGAAACTCCGTGATTTTGAGAACTACTTTTCGCCCTGGAAACACCTGGGAAAAATAACGCTGGACAGTGTGAATGTTCAAAGGCAAAACGAACTGTTAACAGTCTATTTTAATCCTGCCATAACTCACATTTCCATAAGACACGCATGGTTAACTGCCCTGAAGATCGATATTAAAAACGAATTGGGTTGGCGCTTCAGGAAGTATACCATTCAGTTGATGGTACCCAATCATCCTTTGGAAGATTTTATTCCCAATATCTACAGAGACGAATCTCTGCCTGACGATGCACAGCGCATCCGCACCCGTATCAGGGATAAAAAATCATTGGTTACACGCTCTTCTCCTACTGATATTCCGAAGGGGCTGAGCGGAAATCATATTGCATTGTGGCATAGCCATGGACTCTATTATAATGGTGAAAAAGATAGATGGCAATGGCAGCGTGCCAGGCTATTTGGGACCGTAGAGGATTTGTTTCCGGCTGATTATGTTTTGAAATACGTTGCACCCATGCTTGAAAATGCCGGGGCTAATGTATTTTTACCCCGGGAAAGAGACCTGCAAACAAATGAAGTTATTGTTGATAACGATGGTGCTTCCGGAAAGTCTGAACTGATCATCAACAATGGCCATGTGCCATGGGAGACTGCCGAGTCAGGTTTTGCCGACAAAGAGGTTTTTTACGATGGAGAAAATCCTTTCCGAAACGGTTCGCATTTGCAGATTGAAAGCAATTCAGGGGGGTCTTTGATTTATATCCCTGAAATACCTGAAACGGGAGATTATGCCGTTTATATATCCTGGGCACACCATGAAGAGAATGTTCCTGATGTCTCCTGCGTGGTGCAATATTCAGGTGGAAGTGCCAGCTTTTCGCTTAATCAGCAAATGGGAGCTGGCACCTGGATCTACCTGGGAACCTTCCGTTTTGAACAAGGTGCCGATGTCTCCCGGGGCAGCGTAACATTATACACCCATTCTTCTATGGATGGAAAAATTACTGCCGATGCTGTAAGGTTTGGTGGAGGCATGGGAAACATAGCCCGAAGGCCGGCAGATTATATCCTACCCAATCAGCAGTCGGTCAATGACAGGGGAGGTGCTACCGCCCGGCAACCTGAAAGGGAATCTTCTGCCACAGAAATCCAGTGGAAAACAAGCGGGATGCCGCGTTTTACCGAGGGCTCCCGTTACTACCTTCAGTATGCCGGGATACCGGATACACTGGTTTACTCACTCAATGAAGGAAGAAATGATTACAACGATGATTTTATGTCGAGGGGTGAATGGGTCAATTATCTGATGGGAGGGCCATTGGGTCCTGAAAAGAACCGCGAAGTCCATGGCCTGAATATCCCCATTGACCTTTCCTTTGCCTTTCACACCGATGCAGGGATTACCCGTACAGATTCTGTGATAGGCACGCTTTCCATCCACAGTTCCCAACGTGATGACGGGATTTTTCCCGATGGAGTATCGCGCATGGGCAGCCGGGATTTGACCGATATCATCCAGGATCAGATAGTGGGAGATATCAGGGCATTGTATAATCCTGACTGGACCCGCAGAGCGATTTGGGACAAGCAATACAGCGAAGCCTGGCGCCCCAATGTGCCGGCCATGCTGCTCGAACTGCTTTCGCATCAAAACCTGGCCGATATGCGTTTCGGACATAATCCGGAATTTCAGTTCACCGTAAGCAGGGCCATCTACAAAGGGATGTTGCGCTTTATTGCTCACCAGGAAGGTCGTGAAGCGGTGATTCAACCTTTGCCTCCCAAAAATTTTCGCATCGAAAAAACGGAAGGAAAAACCATTCGGCTTTCCTGGGAACCTGCTACCGACTTGCTGGAACCCTCGGCGGATCCTGAGGCTTATATCCTTTACACCCGGCGGGAAGGGGAGGGCTTTGATCAGGGAGTGCTCGTAAAAGGATCGCAAACCGCGATCGAATTGCCCGACTGGAATACCCTTTACAGTTTCAGAGTTACCGCCGTAAACCAGGGGGGGGAGAGTTTTCCTTCTGAAATCCTTTCTACAGCCATGGTGCCCGGCCAGGAGAAAACCATCCTGATGGTCAATGGATTTCAGCGCATCACTGGGCATGGCTTTTTTGACAACGAGAACATGGCAGGGCTAACCTGGTGGGATGATCATGCCATACCTGATGGGTATTCGGTAAGTTTTACCGGCAATCAATATGATTTTGACCGTAACTCACCCTGGCTGGATGACGACAGCCCGGGTTGGGGGGCATCCTTTGCCGATAACGAAGGAACACCCGTGGCAGGAAACACGTTTGATTTTCCTTATATCCATGGCGTTTCGGTTCGAAATGCAGGGTATTCCTTCGTTTCTGCCAGCAGGGAAGCTTTTGAAAAGGATAGCTTTGCTGCCAATGATTACTTCATGATCAATCTTATCATGGGGAAACAAAAAGGGACCCCTCACCTGATGCATGCCGACAGTATCCGTTTCAGGGTTTTTACCCCTGCGCTGATACGCAATATGCAAACTTATGCAGAACAAGGAGGTAATATCCTGGTGTCAGGAGCCTATATCGGCACTGACAACGAGATTTATGCCGATTCTACGGCGATGAATTTTACCCGTGATGTACTGGGTTATAGCTGGCGGACCAATAATGCCTGTAATGTGGGAGAAATTCAGGCTACCGACCAGGGCGATTTGGCGTTGCCTCAGTTTTTTGATTTACTAATGAAACCCAATTCTGCTATTTACCATGTAGAGGCACCCGATGGTATTGAGGCAGAGGGAGATAACAGCAGAACAGTATATCGTTACCGTTCCAATGCCGTCAGTGCTGCAGTTTTCCATCAATCGCACCATAAAGTGTTCTCCATGGGATTTCCTTTTGAGAGCATTTCGGAGCCCAATCGGAGAGATGCATTGATGAAAGCGATAATAACGCTTTTCGAACAATAATGAGAAAAATAAACAACATACAATTTTTAAAGAAGAAACAGTTTATGAACAAAAATGTAATTACCTGCTTCATTCCGGCCGGAGAGGCGAAAGACAATCAGATGACGATAAACGAACTGGCTAAGAATCCTTTGGTGAAAGAGATTTTTATTACCGGAAAGGGTCTTGCGGAGGGTCTTGAATTACCTGCAAAAGCTTGTTTGTCTGAAATAGAAAATATGCAAACTACCCGGGGGGTAAAGAAAATGGCCGAACTGGCCAAAACACCTTATACCCTGCTATACACCAAGACCTTACCGCTGAAACTTGGCGCCTGGGCATTGGAACGAATGGTGCAGGTAGCCGGAAATACCGGTGCAGGCATGGTGTATGCTGACCATTATCAGGAAAAAGAAGGACAATTGACACCCAAACCTGTCATTGATTACCAGGATGGAAGCCTCAGAGATGACTTCGATTTTGGTTCTCTTTTGTTTTACAACAGCCAGGATTTGGGCAGGGCCGTATGGAATATGACCGAGGAATACAATTTTGGCGCTTTGTACGACCTGAGGTTAAAAGTATCTCAACAAAAAAAACTTTTCCGTCTTCCTGAGTTTCTCTATACGGAAAAGGAAACGGATACACGCAAATCAGGCGAAAAAATGTTTGATTATGTTGACCCCAAAAACCGGGACGTGCAGATAGAAATGGAAAAGATTTGTACCCAACATCTGAAAGATATTGGGGCATGGCTCAAGCCCGAATTTCCTGAGGTAAAGTTTGACGAAACCAGGTTCCCTGTTGAAGCTTCTGTAATCATTCCGGTAAGAAACCGTATAAAAACAATAGAAGATGCCGTAAGATCCGTTTTCAGCCAGAAAACTTCTTTCGACTTTAACCTTATTGTTGTTGACAACCACTCCACAGACGGCACCACTGATTTGGTGAAAAAACTTGCCAAAGAAGACAGCAGACTGATCCATGTAATTCCGCAGCGCAACGACCTGGGTATCGGGGGATGCTGGAATGAAGGCGTTTATCATGATCAATGCGGAAAATTTGCCATCCAGCTCGACAGCGATGACCTTTATATTGATGACAATGTAATTCAAAAGATCGTAAACGCTTTTTACGAGCAAAATTGTGCCATGGTAGTGGGAAGCTACAGAATGGTTAACTTCAAACTGGATGAAATTCCTCCGGGATTGATTGACCACAAAGAGTGGACTCCCGACAATGGACGTAACAATGCCTTGCGTATCAACGGACTGGGAGCGCCCCGTGCATTCTACACGCCTGTTATCCGCGACATTCGGGTTCCCAATGTAAGCTATGGTGAGGATTATGCCCTGGGACTCAACATCTCAAGACATTACCAGATAGGACGTATCTATGATCCTCTCTATCTGTGCCGTCGTTGGGATGACAACACCGATGCATCTCTGGATATCAACAAAATGAATGCGCATAACACTTACAAAGACAGGATTCGTACCATCGAGTTGTGGGCAAGAATGGCACTCCATAACAATTAATCCGGCCTTTAAAATCATTGGTGTCTGGTTAAAAAGTTCATTGAATGATTAAATTAATACTCAGCCTAATGATTCTGATATTATCGCCCCGCTGGGGCTTCGAAACTTAGGGTGCCAAATATTCTGCAAATATTACTGCGACTCTGCCGCTAAAGAAAAAGCTGCCGTGCAGCGAAAATATTTGTAGTTGGCGAATTACCTGTTTCTCTTTGAAGCTGCAGCGCAGCGATAATATTAATTTTATGGTAAACAATTATTGGCCTGACAATAGTGATTTAAAATTTAAATATAAGCAACGGGACTATGAACCTGACTTTTCATGATACAGAACTGAGTTTGCAGCAGAAGGTTGATCTGCTGCAAACTCAGCAAACAAAAGAGTGGGAACTGGCAGAGAAAAACTACAAGGGCCTGGACAAAGTACAAAAGCGGGAACTTGTTTTTGATAACCGGGTTACGGTAGGTGTTCAGTTCAATCCGGAAAGGATATACTCATCTGCGGCCAAAGTAGACGCCAAATCCATCCGCGAACGCAAATGTTTCTTATGTCTGTCCAATTTGCCGCCACAGCAAAAAGGGGTGGATTTTGGAGATGATTATGTGATACTGGTGAATCCTTTCCCGATTTTTCCGCGTCATCTGACCATCCCGCACAGAGAACATATTGATCAGCTCATCAAAGGACGCATGAACGATATGCTTGATCTGGCCCGGGAGCTTACGGATTTTGTGGTTTTCTACAATGGACCCAAATGCGGAGCTTCGGCTCCCGACCATTTTCACTTTCAGGCTGGCAACAAAGGGTTTATGCCCATCGAAAAAGAGTATCTCACCCTTAGCCGTACCATCATCAAGGGAGAAGAAAGATGCCGGGCTTCTACTTTCAGCAATTATCTTCGCCATTGCCTGATCCTGGATGGGGATGATAAAAAGATTCTCTGCCAATGGTTTGATGAACTCTATGAGTTGATGAACAATCAAATGCCTGCTGAGCCCGAACCGATGATGAATATATTGGTGAGTTTCGACCAGGGGAGATGGAAGATTTTTCTTTTCCCCCGCAAACTGCACCGACCCTGGCAATACTTTGAAGAAGGGCCAAAGCAAATTCTGCTGAGTCCCGCTTCTGTTGACTTTGGGGGGGTGCTTATCACGCCCCGCGAGGAGGACTACAAGAAGCTTTCTTATGAAGATGCAGAGGATATCTTCGGTCAAGTGACCTGGGATGCAGATGCATTTGAAAAACTGATCTCCGATTTTAGCCATTAATACACTCTGCCATGGATACCAGTAAGATTTTCATAAAAAGAGGCTGGCCTCAAGACCTGGAAAAGATGGCCCGTTTCCTGGATCGAAACTGGGAGTACGACAGCATGAATGCCGCTTTGCTGGAAGAGAAGCTTTTTATGGATCCTTTTGCCGATCCTGAGCTTTGCTTCACAGCATTTGCCGCAGACGAACCTGTGGGTTTCCTCTTTTGTGTGCGTCGCAGCATCCGTGGAGATGAGTATGGCTATGTGAAACTCATGGCGGTGGATAAAACCCATCGTCGCAACAAACTGGGCAGCCGCATGTATGAAATGGCTGAGCAATCGCTGGTGGAGAAAGGTGCGGAAATCATCCGTTGGTACGATGTGCCGCTCAACTATTTCATGCCCGGGCTGGACCCACGCTACACCGAGGCTTTCTGCTTTGCTGAAAAGCATGGATTTCAACAGTTTGGCGAAGCCGTCAATATGCAGGTGGATTTGGATGGGATGGATTGGTCCACCCGAGGGGAAGAAGAAGCACTGCTGAAAAAAGGTGTAGAAGTACGCAGGGCAACAAAAAATGACGTTGCTGCCATCAAAGAATTACTCAGCAGCGAATGGCAATTGTGGAATCACGAGGTGGATATGGCCATGAAGGACAATCCCCCCTCGGTTCATATTGCTTTCAGGGATAAAAAGCTCAGGGCTTTCTCGGTGCACAACGGCAACAACAAAGGCACCGGCTGGTTTGGTCCTATGGGTACGCATGCCGATATGCGCGGAATGGGTGTGGGAAGTATCCTGCTCAAAAGATGCCTGAAAGATATGCACCTGCAAGGGTATCGCACTGCCACTATCCCCTGGGTAGCTCCTGTTGCCTTCTACGCGCATTATGTGAAAGCAAAAATTGAACGGGTTTTCTGGAGAATGGAAAAAAGGATGAACCCAAAAACTTCGTAATAACCCAACTGCAATATTTCAGTGATTAAAAACAAAACACCCGATTGTATCACCTTTAAAACTTTGTTATACTATGCAAGCTAAAATTCATGTAGGAATCATGTTTGCGCCCCGGATTAGCTTTGAACTCAATGGCGGTTTTGAACTCTCCGAAGGGGGTGAAACTATCCACGGAGAGGGATCTGTTGAGATGGCCTCCGATGGGCAATGTTATCTTACCCTTGATAATACCACACAACCTGTTCAGCTACCCCTTTTTTTTCAACCCAAAGATGAAACAGCGGGCTTTTTTGATCTGAAAGATGTCACCATTGGCATCAATTTTCATTGGGAACGAAAAGAAAATCAGCGTTTCAAAGGGGGGCTGAAAATCATCAAAGAAGACGGACACCTGACTGCAGTAAACATATTGCCACTGGAAGAGTACCTGAAGAGTGTCATCAGCTCGGAAATGAGTGCCCATTCTTCAGAAGATTTGTTGAAAGCCCATGCCGTGATTTCGCGCAGCTGGCTGCTTGCTCAGATTGAGAAAGAGGAAAAGCTGAGGGCTGATAAACCTCAGGTCTCAGGGCATTTTACTGATACTGAGCACATCCGCTGGTACGATCGCGAGGATCATAAGAACTTTCACGTGTGTGCCGACGACCATTGCCAACGCTACCAGGGCATTACCAAAGCCACTACTGAAGCCGTAAACAAAGCCATTGACGAAACCTTCGGGCAGGTGCTTACCTACAATAATGCCATTTGCGATGCCCGCTATTCCAAATGCTGCGGTGGTATCTCGGAATTATTCGAAAATGTGTGGGAACCCGTAAATCACCCCTATCTCACCAAAGTGATCGATAACGACCGCCAACCGAAGGATTTTGATACCCGGCTGGATACGGAAGAAAAAGCCCATGCCTGGATTACCGGAAGCCCGGAAGCTTTTTGCAATACCACCGACAAAGAAATCCTATCGCAGGTCTTGAATGACTATGATCAGGAAACCCATGATTTTTACCGCTGGAAGAAAGAGTTTACCCAGCAGCAGATCAAGGATCTCCTGAAAAAGCGCATTGGCGTTGAGGTAGGTGATGTGCTTGAGCTTAAGGCAGTGGAAAGAGGCGTATCGGGCAGGTTGGTAAAACTGCAAATCCGTGGAACCCAGAGAACCCTTACCATAGGAAAAGAACTGGAGATAAGAAAAGCGTTTTCCGACTCCCACCTCTATAGTTCTGCTTTCGTAGCCGAAGCCCAAAATCTGGCAGATGGTATTCCGCAAAAGTTTATCTTTACAGGTGCCGGATGGGGACATGGTGTAGGTCTTTGCCAGATAGGTGCCGCCGTAATGGGGGCAAAAGGCTACAATTATGAAAAAATCCTTGCCCATTATTTTAAAGGGGCCCTTCTGGAGAAAAAATATTGAGGAATCATTAATAATCAAGGTACTATTGCTAATTTTAGTGGATAAGATTATGTTTTGATAATAAATTAGATGCAGTTCGACAGTAGACGGAAGACGGAAGACGGAAGACGGAAGACGGAAGAGAATCCACTTCGGTCTTCTGTCTCCGGTCTTCTGTCTATACCCATTGAATCAATGCAACTCGTATCTCTTTCCACTAAAAGTGCAGTAGAACCATAATCAATAATCAATTGTTAATTATCAACGGGTTGGGCTGTTTTCAGCTGTTTCACTAATCATGAAAAGCTGAAGGGACTACCCGGGTAATCGTTTTACAGGATATGGAGAAAATAAAAAAGAAATCTCCCTGGAGTTGGGTACCCTCCTTATACTATGCTCAGGGAATCCCTTATGTAGTGGTAATGACGGTTTCGGTTATTATGTACAAGCGGCTGGGAGTATCTAATGCCGATATTGCGCTTTATACCAGCTGGCTTTACCTCCCCTGGGTAATAAAACCTTTGTGGAGCCCTCTTGTTGACTTGTTTAAAACCAAACGCTGGTGGATTGTTACCATGCAGCTGCTGGTTGGAGCAGGATTGGCCGGGGTGGCATTTACCCTGCCATTGCCTTCATTCTTCCAGTATTCCCTGGCCTTTCTGTGGTTGCTGGCTTTCAGTTCTGCCACCCATGACATTGCTGCCGATGGATTTTATATGCTTGGCCTTAAGGAGGGTCAGCAATCCTATTTTATCGGGATAAGAAGTACTTTTTACCGCTTCGCCATGATTACCGGGCAGGGATTGCTGATCATTCTGGCAGGTTTTTTTGAGATCTTTACCGGGCAGGAACCGGTAAGGTTTACCGTTACTGCCGACCCGCAGGCCCAGGAGATGAGGCCTTCCATCGATAGTGAAAATGCCGGAAATTTTAATGAACTGACCTTTGTGCTTACTGAGGAGGATGTGATGCTTTCAACGCAGCAAATCCCCAAAGAAATGGCCGACAGCCTGAAAAACTATGCTGAAGAGCAGAACCTTGCCCATAATTTCACGCAGGAGGAAGAAGAAATTGAAGTCAGCGTGAGCTGGTGGGCACGCACGGTTTCTCAACCTTTTGGCGACTGGTTGCGTCAGCGCATCGGAAGAGAAGAGGCTGCAGATGCCAGCCTTGATGACTTTCAGGGCAACCTTGCACTGGTAGGAGTAATGCTGGAAGGACACATGGAGGAAGGCCGTGAGGTGGTGCTGAACACCACTTTTCGTCGTGGCGACGGGAGTATTCGCCTTGAGGAAGGTGAACGTCTGGTCTTTACACCGGAAAATCAGGATGAAACCGCATGGCTGCTCATACAGCTGGACCCCAAACTGGAAACAAGAGCCATAGCACACTTTGAAGGTCGCTCCGGAAATATTCCTCTTGCCTGGACGCTTACATTTGCTATTCTGGCCATCCTGTTCCTGGGTTTCTTTATTTACCATAAAATAGCGCTGCCACGACCGGCAAACGATATGGCAACCCTCCGTCAGGATGGCAAAGGAGTATTCTACGAATTCTTCCAGACCTTCGGTTCCTTTTTCCGGAAAGAAAATATCGGGCCCGCCCTTGCATTTCTGTTGTTGTTCCGTTTAGGCGAAGCACAAATTGTGAAAATGGCCTCTCCTTTTATGCTCGACCCGCGCGAAATCGGTGGTCTCGGGCTCACCACCGGACAGGTGGGTATAATATACGGTACCATCGGCATCCTGGCTCTCACCCTGGGTGGAATCCTGGGTGGGCTGATGGCCTCAAGGAAAGGACTTAAATTCTGGATATTTCCCATGGCCATTGCCATGAACCTTCCCAACCTGGTGTTTGTGTATCTTTCTTACAGCCAGCCGGTGAGTTTCTGGCTCATTTCAGGCTCGGTGGCCCTGGAGCAATTTGGTTATGGATTTGGTTTTACCGCCTACATGCTCTACATGATTTACTTCTCTGAAGGGAAACATAAAACAGCCCACTTTGCCATTTGTACGGGCTTGATGGCCCTGGGTATGATGCTGCCCGGTATGATTTCAGGTTGGATTCAGGAGATAATCGGCTACCAGAATTTCTTTGTCTGGGTGGTATTGTGTACCATCCCTGGTTTCATAATCATACGATTCCTGAAAATTGACAAGACCTTTGGTATCAAAGATAAAAAGGAAGCGTAGCTTATTCTGTGGATAGTATTTTGTGCCGGCAGCTTTTTTGTGCATCACAGGGGAGCTGCCGGTTTTATTATTTTTCCTCACCTCTCTGCTGTCCCACACTGAACTTGTTATTTCGACTCCGCTTGCACCTAAGGGCACCAATCATTAGCGAAGTTAAACTCCTATGGTTGGACTCTCTCGTGGTCAGCCCAGCCCTTCTCTATAAAGGCTTTTTTCGCTGCATGGTATCCCAGATCAAAAACCTCTTTGCCACTCGACATGTTAAGCAATCCGTAATTGCCGATACCTTCGGGCTCAATGAATAAATCACAGAGTTTTCTGCGCTCCAGGGTATGACTGCGAATATTAAGTTGGAAGGTTCTTTCAGCCATTTTCTTCAGGTTGTCAATATCGCGCCGGGTTCCTAAAGGGTTTACATTTACCCCGATGATTCGTTCGCAATTTCCCACCAGGGGCTCTACGGGAAAATTGTTGATGACTCCGGCATCACAATAATATTCATGGTCAATCTTTACCGGTGGGAACAGAATAGGAATGGAAGCAGAAGCCTTTACGGTAATCGCCAAAGGCCCTTTATCAAAGCAATGGTATTTGGCGGTATTAATGTTGACAGCAAAGACCTTCAGGGGGATTTTAAGGTCTTCATAATTTTTTGCTTTCAGGTATTTTTTCAGGGTTTTTTCAAATCCATCAAGTCTGATAAGCCCTGTTCTCGGGATGGCAAAGTCTATGTATTTGAGCAGTCGCTGCGAGGTAAGAATTTCCAGGGCTTCTTCGGGGTCTGTTCCGTCGGCATATACCGCACCTGCCACCGCACCTGCGCTTACCCCGCAAATGATATCGGGTTTTACCCCCGTTTCATCCATGGCTTTCAACACTCCCAGATGGGCAAAACCACGGGTTCCCCCACCACTTAATACCAGTCCCGTTTTATATTTTGCGGGCTTGCGATTTTCTTTCTCTCTCTTGAAAATACTTAGCATAACTGTGTTTTTTTGGGGTTGTATTTCTTTTGTTATTGAATAATAATCCTGCTCAACTCTTTGGCAAGCATGGTTTTGATGCTTTCCATGTTTCTGAGAAACTCCATTTTTTCAAGCATGGTTTCGGGCTCCATTTCCTGCTTGAGCATCTGCCTGTTTTCATAAATGATTTTTTCCAGCTTCTTCAATTTGAAGGCATACAGAATTTCTATCACATTCATTTTTACATTGTCTTCTTCTTTTTTTACATAAATCTTGTGTTTGTCTTCCCACTGATTACTCAAAGTATACGGTGAGGTTAGCATATCGATGGCCATCTTGCTGATGTCAGGGTTGTGATGGGAAAAGAAATACTGTTCATCAAGCATTTTTTCCTGCTCCCTGGCACTTTTGATTTCATCGAAAACAATCTGATACAATTCAGTTTCAAATCGCAGTTCATCATTAGTGATTTCATTGATCAGATAGTCGGCTACAGTAATTTCATACCGCACATCATGTCCTTCTTCATCCTTTTCGTCGAAAATCATTATCTGGCCGGGATAGAGCAACAATGCCCTGATAATTTCATACTCCTGGTGTCTGAGCGAAACTCCTTTTTTGACTGCGGTATCTTCAAAGGGCGTTTGTTGGGCTACCCAGCTCTCTTCTTCCCGGGGTGTGGGTTGTTGAGATTGATTTTTAGACTTGTTCCTGCGTTGCTTGTTCACTTCCGCCATGAGCAGATTTTCGTCAACCTGCAGTAACTCGCTGCTTTTTTGCACATACAGGCTACGTGCTATGGGTTCAGGTATACCCGAAATGCTCAACGCAATTTCTTTGATGAGGCCGGCCTTTTTAATGGGATCGCTTTGTGTCTCTTTGAGCAGGAGGTGGGTTTTGAATGAGATAAAATCCTTTGCATTTTCCGTGATGAAGGCTTTTACCTCTGCCGGGCGGAAGTTGCGGGCATAGGAATCGGGATCTTCCCCATCGGGGAAAAGAACGATTTTAACATTCATCCCTTCCTCCAGAATCATGTCAATACCCCTGAAAGCTGCTTTGATACCCGCAGGATCCCCGTCGAAAAGCAGAGTAATATTCTGGGTGTAACGCCTGATGAGTTTTATCTGGTCGGTGGTGAGGGATGTGCCCGAAGAAGCAATCACATTTTCAATGCCTGCCTGGTGCAGGGAGATAACATCAGTATATCCCTCGGTCAGATAGCAGTTGTCTTCGCGAACAATGGCGCTTTTGGCAAAAAACAACCCATACAGAACCTTGCTTTTGTGGTAAATTTCCGATTCTGCCGTGTTGATGTATTTAGGCTTCTTCTTGTCTTGCTTGAGGATGCGGGCACCAAAGCCCAGCACGCGGCCCGACAGGTTGTGGATAGGAAAGGTTACCCGTCCGCGAAAAGCATCGTATGTCTGATGATCTTTGGTGCGAACAAGGCTGCTTTTTTCCAGCAATTCTTTCTTGTATCCATGTTTCAGGGCCTTGGAGGTGAAATGATCCCAGGCATTCAGGCTGTACCCCAGTCCGAATTTTTTGATGATGTCAGTAGTAAAGCCCCTTTCTTTAAAATAAGTAAGGCCCACTGCTTTTCCCTCTTCGGTGTTGTGAAGGGTATCCTCAAAGTGTTTTTGGGCAAAAGCCGTAAGATTGAAAAGACTTTCCTTTTCATCCATGGCGTCTTGCTGCTCAGGAGTGGGCTTTTCCTCATCTATCTCGATGTTGTATTTCTGTGCCAGGTATTTCAGCGCCTCGGGATAGCTGAAATGCTCGTGCTCCATGATGAAGTTGACAGCATTGCCTCCTTTGCCGCAACCAAAGCATTTAAAAATTCCTTTGGCGGGAGAAACGGTGAAAGAAGGGGTCTTTTCGTTGTGAAAAGGACACAGCCCCAGCATGTTTACTCCTCTCCTTTTTAGGGTAACAAAATCTCCCACAACCTCCTCTATTCGGGCTGCATCAAATATCTTATCAATGGTTTCAGGTTTGATCATCTGTGGGAATTTGCTGCTAAATTACAAAAAAAACAAGGGTGTTAACGATGTGATAGTACAGCGCCTAACATTTTTGACCTATCTTTTAAGTTAAAAAAAAACAGCGGTTTGCAAATCATGGCTAACCGCTGTTTTTATGCCTTATTGTGATAATAATTTAATCAGAAAGTTTGAATGCAATAAAAAGGTGCCCATAAGCATTCTTGCTGTCTCCCAACAGCAAATCAGAGCCGTCGCTGTCGGCCAGCTTTTGTAGTCCGATATTATAACGCAAGCCTGCCTGGACCTGCCCGACATTTAAGGCAAAACCGGCACTTATACCATAATCAAGGGTATTGAAATGGTCTCTGTCAATCTCATCATACTCGTCAATGGTGCCGGAGTATTCTACATTGCTTCCCAATAATAATCCCACATAAGGGCCGGCATGGAATTCCAGCATATCAATGGGACGGAATACGGCCAAAACCGGTACTTCCAGGTAATTGAGATTGAAATCGACCGTTTGATCGATAAAACCATTATAGGTAGCCCTGGTTCCTTTGGTCGTGAACAGCAACTCGGGCTGCAAACCAAAAGTCTCCAAAAACATTGCCTGGCTGAAAAAACCGGCGTGAAATCCAAACCTTGCGTTTTCATCGTCTAATTCTTCTTCGTCGATGTAAAGATTACTCATTGTCAAACCTCCCTTTATTCCTCCGCTTACATTCTGGGCTTTCGCCGTGGGAGTTGTGAATAGTGCAAGCATTCCTGTCAGAACAATTATCGAAAAAATCTTTTTCATAACGTAGTATATTGAATTTATTAATTAATATGTGAATTAGGTTCCGGGCGTTTAAAAAACTTCGCTTAAACAATTACGGGTAATTCAAATGTAGTGCCGTGAAATTGTACATATGTTTGATTGAATAAGGTAAGTGTCATGAATATAGTAGGTTGTATGGTGTTTTGTGGGTTGGGGCAGAATGAAATATCGTGAATCCTCATGCATCCTTGTGTAAAATCATCCACAAAGTGAGGAATTGTAAACCCAGCGTCATTGTAAAGTATCCGATCAATTCAGGGTTGGGCGCTCGTTACCAGAGAAGATCACAAAAAAAAATACACAAAGTAAACCAGATTAGTAAAAACAGTTTACCTTTGTAAAGCAATTCACTTTTTACCATTCACCATGAAGGATCGTATAATAAAAGCTGCAGATGTTCTTTTTGCTCAGTATGGTTTCAGTAAAACCACTGCTGAAGAGATTGCCAGGCAGGCCGGCATAAGTAAGCGCACACTTTACAAATACTTTGAAAGCAAGTTGCAGATTCTTAATACCCTTATTGAAGAAAAGCTGGAGTTTCTCAGAGTCGAGCTTAGTGAAATTCTTAGCTTGAAAATTGACTTTCCGGAAAAGATGCGCAGGATAACCACCAGTGTAGCAGTTACATTATCCGGGATGTCGAGCCACTTTATGGAGGATTTACAGCGCAATACACCGAAAACCTGGGAAAAAATCTCAGGTTTCCGCAAGGAAATGGTGCATGTTTATTTTCCCATGTTACTGGATGAAGGGATAAAAGAGGGTCATTTCAAGAAAACGCTCAACAAAGGGGTGGCTGTGATGCTGATGATGAATGCCATGGAAATTATTATCAATCCCCAAATGGTTTCGGCCCTTCCTGATGGGCTGGCCCAACAGGTGCCGGTAAAACCTGAAGAACTGTTCGACAAAATAATTGAAATCATTTACGACGGCATCCACCAGGGAGAAAGTATTTTTTGAAAAATCCTTGACTTGTGAATTCCAGGCGTTACTCCTGCTCATTGACGGTTTTGCATGTCTGAACCCATCCCTGAATAGCCAAAGACACACATGCTAAGGATTATGTAGAATCAAAAAAAATAGAACCCTTATAAAAGCAGATAGTAGTGAAATGATGGTAGAAATCTTACAACGTTGCAGTTAATCATATAGTTATGAGTCCATTGAAATGGGTTATCCTTTCTGTTTTACTATGCGTTACCCTTGCCGTAAAGGGTGAACGGCTAATTACCCTGGAGGAAGCCAGGACGCTGGCTCTTGAGAACAACCGGACACTGCAGGTTTCGGCCCGGCAGGCCCAGGCAGCTCAGTCTTTGCGTAAAGCATCCTACAGCAGGTTTTTTCCTTCCATGGATTTTAGTGCACAGTACATCCGGATGAATAAACCGTTTAACCTGCTGTCAAAGAGTTTGTTCTTACCGGTAGTTCCTTTCCAGGCCATTAACCCCGAAACCGGTAATATAAAACCCATGGAATTGTTGCAAAGTGACCCTCCGGTATTGGTTTTCGGACCCGACGGAAGTCCCTTGCGAGATGCAGAGGGAAACTTTGTTTTTCAGCAGTACGCTTATCTTCCGCAATCAGAGGCAGAATTAGGGCAACATAACAATGTGTTGATGAACCTCAGCCTCATGCAGCCTATTTACACCGGTGGAAAAATCAAGGCACAATACCGGGCGGCTGGTCATATGGAAAAAATGGCCCAATTAAACAGCCAGCTGTCTGAGGCTGAAATAATGCTGGAGGTAGAGTCTTTTTTCTGGCAATTAATTACCGTGCAACAGAAAAAAAAACTGGCCCGTCAATACAAAGAAATGCTGGAGTCATTGGTGTATGATATGGAGGGATACCTGGAAGAGGGTATCGTAAACCGGAATGAATTGTTGCAGGCAAAGGTAGCGCTTAATGAGTCGGAGCTGGAGTTGCTCAAAGCCGAAAATGGTCACAAAAAATTGTCGATGGCACTAAGCCGTTTAACGGGATTGTCTGTGCATGATACGCTGGTGGCACAAGATGAAACTAAAATGGAGCTCCGTGAATACACCCTGGAGGAGTTATGGAGGCAGGGCCTGGAACAACGTCCCGAGATGCTGTTGGTACAGGAAAAGGCCGGACTTGCCGGTTCCATGGCCGATCTTGCCGGTGCGGCCCGTTATCCTGATCTGGCACTTGGTGCTTCGTACTATGCGGTTAATCCTAACCCGTACAACGGTTTGGAAAAGGAGTTCGGACACGACTGGTTTGTGGGGCTCACCCTGACTGTTCCCGTTTTTCATTGGGGAGAAAGGCGTCAACTATACCAGGCTGCCCTGTACGATAAGAGGGCGCAGCAAACAGAAACCGAAGATACCCGGGAACTTATCAGGCTGGATATCTCCCGTGCGTATTTTGAATATACGGAAAGGAAAATGGAGGTAGATATCAAAACGATCTCTCTGGAGCAGGCACGGGAAAATCTGGACATCGCAAAAGATAATTTTAGCGTGGGGAAGGTGCAAAGTACCGAACTGCTCGAAGCTCAAACCCTGTGGCACCAGGCACAAACGGATTTGATTGAAAGTCAGTCAGAATTGCGAACAGCACATGCTGCGCTGGAGAAAGCCATCGGTAACTAAATACAGGGTGTGCCAAAGATTGATTTATTTTGAAAAATCACATAATATCTAATATGTCATGCGAAATTGTCTAATCATCTGGATGGTAGTATTCCTGTTTTCTTGTTCGCAAAATCAGGAGCAAAAGGGGCTCTCTGACAATCATGGCCATCCGGTAGTAAGAACCGTAAATCCTGTTGAAAGAGAGTACCAGCCATCTTATACCTATATGGGCACCCTAAAACCCTGGCGGGAGGCCAATCTGGGGACCTCCATCCCGGGAAGGGTAGAAAAAATCTACTTCAGTGAAGGCACCTTCGTGGAGCAGGGAACGCTTATTGCCCGCCTGAGTGCTGAACCTGAAATCATGGCAAGAGCAGAAAGAGAGGCGCTGGAGAGTGATTTTGACAGGGTGAGCCGGCTCAGAGAACGAGGTTCCATCACCCGCCAGGAATACGACCATGTTGAGGCTCAGTATAAGGCGGCTGTTGCCAAACATGAGATGATGGTGAAAAATACCCAAATCAGAGCCCCTTTCGCAGGTACTATCATGGAAATCCTTGTTCAGGAAGGAGAGACATTTGTCTTTATGCCCGCCATGGAGGCCGGTGCTTCTTTCAGCCCGGGTATTGTAAGACTGATGCAGTTAAACCCCCTGATGGCCGAATTTCATATTCCCGAAAAAGAGTTACATGTGCTCACCCAATCCCCTGAAATAACCCTTAGGGCCGATGCTTTGCCCGATCAAACCTATGCAGCTACTTTGCACAAAACCTCTTCAATGGTTTCAAAAGGAAATCGCACCCTGGAAGCAGCCGTAAAAATTGAGGATCCCGGCGATGATTTGCTGGTAGGTATGTATGCCCGGGTAGATGTGAAATTGCCAGCCGAAACCCATTGGTTTATTCCTGCTCATGCCCTGGAGGAAAATGAGGAAGGTTTCTTCGTGTGGATTGCTGACGAACAGGGAAGAGCCCTTAAAAAGTCTGTGCAGCGCCTTTTCACAGATACAGGAGAAGTTGCCGTTGAGGGGCTGCGCGCTGATGACAAAGTTGTCGTTGCTGGCAGTAATGTGCTGAGTGAAGGTGTGGTTGTTCGAATAGTCCAATAGGAATATATTTACATGTGATATAAACGAAACTTACAAAATAGCCATGATTCTTCCCACTACAGGAGTCAATCGTCCCGTATTAACTTCCATGGTTTTTGCCGGCTTATTGCTTTTTGGTATCATAGCCTGGAACCTGCTCCCGAGAGATATGCTTCCCGAAATTGAAATACCTACCCTTACCGTAGTTACGCTCTATCCGGGAGCTTCCGCGGCAGATGTTGAGTCAGAAGTTACGAAACCCCTCGAAGAGGTGCTGGCAGGAGTCAACAATCTAAAGGATATTTATTCTCAATCCAAAGAAAATGTATCCTTTATTACGCTCCAGTTTGACTGGAATACGCATCTGGATAATGCCAGTGGTTCAGTTCGTGACTTTCTGGAGTTTTCCCGTCGTGAACTTCCTTCTGAAGCTTCTTCCCCAATGATTATGCGCATATCTTCCGATATGTTTCCTGTACTGATTTACGGGGTAAGTGCCGGGAAAAGCAAGGAGAACCTGGGGGCAATTATTGACGATCAGATAGCCAATTCCCTGAAGCGGGCCCCGGGAGTAGGTGCCCTGGTAGTAATAGGAAAACCACAGAAAGAGATAGTGGTACATGTAGATCCGCTAACCCTGGAGGCGTATCATATCAGTATTTCGCAAATTGCCCAGGCGTTGCAGGCGGACAATGCATCTATACCTGCCGGAAACCTGGTTGCCGGAAACGATGAGCTTTCGGTTGCTGTACCTGCAGGGTTTGGTTCAATAGAAGATATTGAAAATACAGTGGTAACTGCCTGGCAAAACAAGGTAATCAGGATTAAGGATATAGCCGTAGTAAAACAGCAAATGCAGGAAAAACGCGAAACGGTCAGAATGAAAGGTGAATCTGCTGTGGGAATATTTGTACAGAAACAAGCCGGTGCCAATATTCTGGAAGTAGTAGAAGCTGTGAGGGAGGAAATGGAGTTGCTAAAACCCATGCTTCCTGATGATGTAGTGACAACTGAATTGATGGATAACTCAGAAATGGTGACCGCTACTCTCGACAACCTCTTTACCACCATTCTTTTTGCCGGTTTGTTTGTGGTGATTGTAGTAGTTATTTTTCTCAGACGTTTCAGGAGCAGTCTTATTGTGATCCTCACGATTCCCTTCTCGCTTATCGTGGCTTTCATTTTTATGTATATCTGGGGCTTTACCATCAACATATTCTCCCTGATGTCGCTGGCTGTCGCCATTGGTATGGTTATCGACAATAGCATTGTGGTGTTGGAAAATATAAGCCGGCATATAGAAAAAGGGGTGCCGGCATACCAGGCTGCTTTGTTTGGAACCCGTGAAATGGGTCCTGCTATCATTGCCGCCACCCTGACCACCATTGCAGTTTTTATGCCCCTGGTATTTCTGGAAGGAGTAGTAGGGATCATGTTCAGGCAATTGGCCATCATAACGGCCATTACTCTGCTAGCCTCTCTTTTTACAGCGCTCATGCTTACACCCATGCTGGCATCCCGACTGCTGAAACCGGAAAATAAAAAAAAGCAAAACAGCCGGTTCTGGGAGTTTAGTGAAAAGATATTCCTGAAAGTTGAACGTCATTATGCGGCAATGCTCCGGCTTTCTCTGGCCAATAAAACAGTGGTACTGGTCATTGCATTGATTGTTTTTGCCGGCACCCTGTTCCTGGCATCAAGGATTGGTACAGATTATATTCCGGAGTTTGATGCAGGCGATTTGAGTGTAGTGGCAGAAACACGCATAGGAGCCAGCAGTGAAGAAACTTTAGAACTTACAGCCCGGCTGGAGGAGATTTTCAGAGAGGAAATTCCGGAGATTCGCAATCTATACTCCCTCACCGGACAAAGTGAACAAGGGTTGCTGAGTTCGGTAGGGTTTAAAGAAGGGAAAAACATTACCTCCGTTTTTGCCCGCACAGTGATGCCCGAAAACAGAAGCCGTTCTTCTGCAGAGATGGCTGAATGTATTCGTGAAAGGGTTAGCCAGATACCTGAAATAGAGAATTTTTCGGTGAGCGGGGGGAGCCTGATTTCTGCTGCTGTTTTGGGAAACGTAAAACCGTTGCAGGTTAAAATTTCCGGAGAGGATTTGACCGTAATAAATGCCTTTGCCCGAAACCTTACCGACACACTGCAAGAATTAAGCAACTTTGTCAATGTTGAAAATTCTGTAGACCGGGGAAAACCCGAACTTCAGTTTGTGATTGATAAAGAGCGGGCTGCAGCACTGGGATTGAATCAGGCCATGGTTTCCATGCAGATGCGACAAAGCATTTATGGACAGGAAGCAGGAGATTATGATGAGGAAGCCATTCCTGTCAATATTCGATATGCCCCCCAATACAGAAATAGCAGGGAAAAACTCGAAAGGATAGTATTGAACACAATGTTGGGTAGCCAGGTGCCGGTCCGACAGGTGTCACAGGTACAGGTGGTAAATGCTCCTATGGAAATACAAAGGGAGAATCAGCAAAGAGTGGTCTATGTGACTGCCGAACCTTCCGGCACATCTTTGGGTGAAAGTGCCGGAAAGGTAGAAGAAATTCTTGAAGGGATCCCTGTTCCGGAAGGGGTGAGAGTAGAACTTGCAGGGCAGGTAAAGGAACAGGAAGAGTCTTTTGAAAACCTGAATGCAATGTTTGTTATCGGAATTTTGCTCGTGTTTATGGTGATGGCCTCCCAGTTTGAATCTCTGAAACATCCTTTCATCATTCTTTTTACCATTCCTTTCTCTCTTACCGGCGTGATAATAGCATTTGCCGTGGCCGGATTGAGTCTGAGTGTAGTAACTTTTCTGGGGGTCATCATGTTGCTCGGAATTGTGGTCAACAATGGAATTGTACTGGTAGATTATACCAATTTATTGCGAAAGAGAGATTTGGCCATAATGGAAGCACTGGAGGAAGCTGGAAAAAGCAGGCTCAGGCCTGTACTGATGACCTCTTTCACCACCCTGCTGGGAATGGTCCCCATGGTGTTTAGCAGAGGTATTGGATCAGAAATATGGTCTCCCCTGGCCATTACCATCATTGGGGGATTATTTATTTCTACTTTTATCACCCTTTTACTGGTTCCTGTAGTATATTTGTTGTTGCATAAAGCGGGAAAATAAAAACCAACAACTCCAACCATTATGAACCGTACCTTTATTGTAATTATAGTTCTTCTGGCAGTCATCGTACTCGTTATTATACTGTTACCTTTTTATTTGCGTACGGCATTGACATATCAAACGCCAGACATTGATGATTACCGGATTTTTCCCAATCGCACCATAGAAGCTAACCAGCCGGAACCCTGGGAAAAACACGAACTATATGGAACATTGCAAATTCCCAGGGCTTACAGCGATAGTTTTTTTAAATTTGAACCCATCGCATTTCTTATTCTTCAGAACGGCAAACTATTATTTGAAGAATATTATGATGAGCATCAACCTGAAGATTTGTCGGGTTCATTTTCCATGGCCAAAACCATAGTTGCGCTTATGATTGGAGCTGCCATTGATGATGGTTATATTGACGATATTCATCAGCCGGTAAGCGATTTCTTGCCCGATTTTGCCATTGCTCAGCATGATGTTACCTTGTACCACCTGCTTACCATGACTTCCGGATTGGATTGGGATGAGGAGTATGCAGCCGCGTTTTCCATTACCACCAAAGCTTATTATGGCAAGGACCTTGAAGAGCTCCTGAAGCCTATTGGTATTGTTGAGCCTCCGGGAAGTGTTTTTTATTACAACAGTGGTTCTACCCAGTTGCTGGCTTTTATCTTAGAAAAGGCAACCGGAAGAAACATGTCGGATTATTTTACGGAACGGATTTGGTCCCGAATCGGGGCTGAAAACGATGCCTTGTGGAGCCTTGACCATGAAAAGGGTACAGAAAAAGCGTATTGTTGTTTCAATAGCAACGCCCGGGATTTTGCACGGCTGGGGCAATTGATCCTTAATGGTGGCTACTGGAATGATGAGCAAATTATCTCTCCCGAGTATATCATGCAGATGACCACTCCTCTCAATTATGTTTCTGATAAGAAGGGGAAAGAGGTGGATTATTATGGTCTTCAAACCTGGATTCTTCATCATCGCGGAATGAGTATCCCCTATTTCAGGGGTATTTTGGGCCAATACATCTTTGTTGTGCCCGAAATGGATGCTGTATTTGTACGACTCGGGCACAAACGATCCGATTACAGAATCAATGATATCCCCTCCGATATCCTTATTTACACCGACATGTTCCTGGAGATGATGGATGCAATGGAAAAGTAGCCCTTTCATCCTTCCCGTATTTTCTCTCAGATTCATAATATCGTCGCCCGGCCGGCGTTATTCGTGCACCAGGGCAAATAGCCTGATTTTTTCAGGATTCATTTTATCCCAGACAGCATGGAGGTGCTTCCGGTATGGTTAAGGTGGAATTTTGTGTCAAATAAATAAAAAACAAGGCATTTTGTCTGAAAAAATATCTAAATTCGCTATGAATTCTGTAGAAGGAATTATGAATAGTATACTAAACTTTAAATCGAAACAGAAATATGAAAACGAAACTGGTATTGCTGGTTGCAGCCTTCATCGTTGTTGTGGGTTGCAAGTCTCAGAAAATGGGTGCTGCAGAACAATCGCAGAGCGAAAGACCTGTTATTGAAAAAGAGACGGATATGGCCGTTGAAGTGGATCATACCACGGGTATCATGTCTTTGGAAGAGAGTTTTTCTTTTACCCGTGATGAAGATAAATTATCCCATGATGAGAGAGCCTTTTTTGTTATTATTGGAAGTTTTCGCAACAAAGACAATGCAGACCGCTATAGCCAAACATTAAAGAACAAAGGTTTTGACCCCGTTATTTTGCTGAGTGAAGCCGGGTTGCATCGCGTTTCGGTTGATTCTTTTAAGGAGGAGAATGATGCCAGGGACAGAATTCTGCAAATACGTTCTCAGTATAAGGAGCATGAAGATACCTGGCTTCTGGTCAGAAAATAACCCCTAAAAAAGAAAGAGCCGGATATCACATCGGCTCTTTCGCAATAAGCACCAATCAAAAAAAGACATTCTGTACTTTTTTCCTTTTCTTATTTTTTGATAGACTCTATCATCTTTTCACTGTCGGCGGATGCAACGCTCATTACTTCTGCTACGATACCCCCCATCATGTTGCCCATCATGGAAGTGTTCATCCATGATATATAAGTTTTACCATCCGATTTTTCATAAATGGAAACCCGGCAGGGCATCATGTTGGAAACAATCCGCTCCTCATCAAGTTTCAGGATTTCATAAGCATGGTCAGGATGGCAAAGTTCGAATACTTTCATGTTGGCTACCTGGTATCCATTCAGATCCATGGTTTTTTGCATGTCGTGCACCGTTGGTATTTTCCATCCCATATCTTTGGCGGTTTGCTCAAATGTCTCCACAGACTGCTCAAAACTATATTTGCTCTCTGCTTCTTTCATCATCATACCCGGCGCAGCTTTATAAGCCAGCATTGATGTCAATAAGATTCCTGCGATTATGCCTCCTATTACGAATAAAATGTTTGTTCTTGTCATAACTGATTATTTTTGTTGATTGATATATGATAAACTATAAATTTGAATTCTTATGAATTAATCTTTTTATTTCATTTTTTGTGCCACAAAGCGTAAGTTGCACAATAACAACTTGTAATGTTTTGTTTATCTGCGATAGATCATGCGAAGGTTAACATTTTTGTTAACGAAAAAGTATTAACTTTGCTAACCATCTGTTAACTTTTGATGCTATGTTTACTGATTTCAAAGCACTGGCCGAGTCCTTACCCTGTGGGCTTATCATTACCGATAAAGAGCTCAACGTGGAATTTATCAATGAATTCGCCTTAAAAAAGATACTGGCCCTACCCAGTGACGAGCACCCCGGGAATCTTCGTAATTACAGTTTTTACACAACCGATATGCGAAGATTTGATATGAACAATTGTATACGCAATATGATAGAAGCCGGTAAACGAACATTTCACAAAACATTGCTCGTAAAAAGCGGAAGCCAGGAAAAACTGGTGTATTTTTCTGTGAATACATGGGTCGCCAGTAAGGAAAATGAACTTTATCTCTTAAATATTACAGATATTTCCGATGAGATGGATTGTATCACGCACTCTCCGGGTACTTTTGGACGTGGGGAGTTTCTTGTCCGAAAAAAAATCATTGGCAACGATCCCCAAATGCAGGAGATTTACAGGATGATATCCCTGGCTGCTGATTCAGAGGTAAACGTGCTGATCCAGGGGGAAAGTGGCACGGGCAAAGAACTGGTAGCGGATGCCATCCACGAACTTTCGCAAAGAAATAACGGCCCTCTGATAAAAGTAAACTGCTCAGCTTTTTCAGAAACCCTGCTGGAGAGTGAGCTTTTTGGCCATGTCAAAGGGTCATTTACCGGGGCATACAAAGATAAACCCGGGAAATTTGAGCTGGCCAACGGAGGTACCATTTTCCTGGATGAGATTGGTGAAATCAGTCAGAGTTTACAAGTGAAGCTTTTGCGCGTTATTCAGGAAAAAACCATCGAAAGGGTAGGGGATAATAAACCGGTAAAGGTGGATATGCGTATCGTGGCCGCCACCAACAAAAACCTTCGTGAACTCATCAGCAAAGATATTTTCAGGGAAGATCTTTTTTACCGCCTGAATGTATTTAACATCATCATGCCCTCACTGCGCAACAGACACCTGGATATTCCAATGTTAACGGACCACTTCATAGAAAAATTTAACAGGGAAACAGGGAAAAATATCAAGGGGCTGAGCCGGGAATCTTTACAGCTGATGATGGAATATCCCTGGCCTGGAAATATCAGGGAGTTACAGAATGCACTTGAGCATGCTTTTGTTTTGGTGAGTGGCAATATTATTGAAGTGAATGATTTGCCCCTGGAGCTGAAAAACTATTCTCCCGATTTGAAAGAAGGGCTTTCTGACCACAATAAACACAATCTCTCTGCTTCGGTATATTATGCAGAAAGTTTTAAAAACCGGAAGAATGGACGATTGACCATAAATCGTGAACAATTGATAGGGGTGCTTGAAATGCATGACTTTAACCAAACCAAAACAGCTGGTTTTTTGGGCATAAGCCGTGTTGCTTTGTGGAAGAAGATGAAAAAACTTGGAATATAACCCATCTCTTTTGTCAAACCCTTACGTTTTGTTTCTTGTTGTGGGGCGTGGGGTAGTATTCTTCCATATAGTCCAGTATCAGTTTGTTAAATCTTGCTTTATCCTGCTCGTGAAAATCCACTTCAATGGGTACATAATACACCGGGAGGTTTTTAATGATATTGGCCAGCTCGGGCTTGCGAAGACGCATGCTGTCTTTTTCGGTGGTTATGATTACTTTATTGCCACTATAGGTTTCCCGAAAGCTACTTACAAAAGTATCTAGTTCCTTTACTGTAAACTGGTGGTGATCGGCAAATTTAAAGACTTTCAATTCGGTGCTGAGCCTTTTGAGATGCTCTGCCAAAGGCGTGGGGTTGGCAATACCCGTTATCAGGAAAATAGTTTTTGCCTTTTGCAGTTTCTCTGTTTTTGCATAATTGGTTAAAGGTACCCACTTTCCATATTTTATGTAGGAAAAGAAGATGTTTTTGATGTTGTATTTTTCAAGATCTTCCAGGATGATTTTTTTATCCAAAGGGGAGAATACATTGGGGGTTTTGGTCACAATAAGTGCATCTGCTCTTTGAGCACCGCTTCTGAATTCACGCAGATTACCCGTTGGAAGCATATAGTTTTTGGTAAATATCTTGTGGTAGTCAGTAAGCAAAATGTTTAAGCCCGGTTTCACGTAGCGGTGTTGAAAAGCATCGTCCAGCAAAATAACCTGATTGGAAGGCTTTTCTTTAATGATGTGTTTTATTCCCTTTCTGCGACTGGCGCAAACTGCAACATGGGTCTCGGGATGCTTCAGATAGATTTGCAGGGGTTCGTCACCTACCTGACTTACGGTTGATTGCGCCCCTGCCACATGGTATCCCCTGGTTTTGCGCTTATAACCCCTGCTGAGAATGGCTACCTTAAACCTGGATTTCAGCAGGCCGGCAAGATATTCTACATGGGGAGTTTTCCCGGTGCCCCCGGTACTCAGGTTGCCAATAGCAATTATCGGTTTATCGAATGATTGCGAGGGTAGTATGCCCCAATCGAAAAATTTGTTTCTCAAATGGATAATACAACCGTAGAGCAAAGCAAATGGAAACAGGAGTATCCGAATTACATTCATGGTTCAAATTTAGAAAATGATAATTGCTTTGTCAACCGTAATACACTTATTTTTAGTTTGATAGAGCTTCTAAATGGCAGCTATCAGGGATTAAAAGAATGTTTTTACCTGTTTAAGTGAAAAAGGATGAAAAGGATAGAATAAAAAAGGCAGAACAATTTATATTGGCTTTGCCAAAATTTATAAAAAATTGGGAAAACAAGTGCTTTTTGTCGACTTTTTTCTACCTTAGCAATACTTAATACTTTATAATATGAAACTAAAAGAGATTGTTAAAGCCTTCGGGGAGAAGGCCCCTTTTTCATTGCAGGAAAGTTATGACAATTCCGGTATTCAGTATGGGAATCCTGATCAGGAAGTGAGCAAAGGCATGGTCTGTATAGATATTACGGAAGCAGTGGTAGAAGAAGCTGTTGAGAAGGGTTGTGATTTGATTATTTCGCATCATCCGTTGCTTTTTAAAGGGATCCGGTCTTTAGATGGCAGTCATTTTACTCATCGTACCCTTATCAAAGCCATCAAAAATGATGTTTGTCTGGTGTCAGTCCATACCAATCTGGACAGTGTTATGACGGGGGTAAATGAGAAATTTGCCCGGAAACTCGGGCTGGAAAAATTACAGATCCTCGATAAGAAAAAAGGATTACTGAAGAAACTGGTGGTTTTTTGCCCTTCTGACCATGTTGAAACAGTGCGCAACGCCATCTTTAATGCCGGAGCCGGAGAGATTGGAGAATATGACTGTTGTAGTTTTAATATCGAGGGACAGGGAAGTTTCAGAGCCGGTGATCATACCCATCCTTTTGTGGGTGAAAAAGGAAAAGTTCATTTTGAAAGGGAGGTACGAATAGAAACCATCTTACCGGGATACTTGCAAAACAAGGTGATAAAAGCCATGATAGAAGCACACCCTTACGAGGAGGTGGCCTACGATCTGTATCCACTCGACAATGTTTTCGATAAGGCAGGAATGGGAATGATTGGGTATTTGCCCCACAACATGGAAGAGGTTGCATTTCTTGAACTCCTCAGGGATTCCCTGTCAAGTGAAGGCATCAGGCACAGTTCTTTTACCGGCAAAACCATCCGAAAAGTAGCTCTTTGCGGGGGAAGCGGAAGTTTCTTGAGAGACAAGGCAAAGGCCGCCGGTGCCGATGCTTTTGTTACCGCTGATATAAAGTTTCATGAGTTTTTTGATGGAGAAGGAATCCTGCTTATGGCCGATGTAGGACATTATGAAAGCGAACAATTTACCAAAGAAATTTTGTATGAAATAGTTACCAAAAAATTTACTAACTTTGCACTCCTTATTTCTGACCAAAACACAAACCCGGTCAGGTATTTTAAATAGAGATAATTTAGAGATTTCATAAAATCTGTTTCGCCCATGGCTAAAGCAAAAGCATCTTCCAAAAAGCAAGAAGAACCCATCATCCAAGAACCTGAAGTTGTAACGACCACCTCTGCAATGGATCAAACTGCAGAAGACAGTATTGAGTCGGCGGTAAGAAAAAAACTGGTGAGTCTTTATACATTGCAACTTATCGATGCACAAATTGATAAAATAAGCAATATCAGAGGAGAATTGCCTCTTGAAGTTCAGGACCTCGAAGATGAAATTGAAGGACTTGAAACACGCATTGCTAAATACAACCAGGAGATTTCTGATTTGCAGATGGAAATTACCCAGAAGCAGAACAGCATCAAAGAAAGCCAGGAACTGGTCAAAAAGTATGAAGCACAGCAAATGAATGTGCGCAATAATCGTGAATATGACTCTTTGAGTAAAGAGATTGAATACCAAAGTCTTGAGATTCAGCTGGCAGAGAAAAAAATCAATGAGTTTAATGCCACTATCGAAAGCAAAAAGGAAATGCTGGAGATTTCTACCAATGAACTCAATGAACGCAAAAATGACCTGGAAAACAAAAACAGTGAACTTAAGGACATAATAGAGGAAACACAAAAAGAAGAAAATCACCTGCAGGAGAAGTCTGAGCAACAGGAAGAGAATATTGATGAAAGATTGCTCACTGCCTATAAAAGGATTCGTCAAAATGCACGCAATGGACTTGCCGTTGTGCCCGTTGAAAGAGATGCATGTGGAGGCTGTTTCAACAAAATACCCCCTCAGCGGCAACTGGATATCAGGCTCAACAAGAAAATCATTGTGTGTGAATATTGTGGTCGGATTCTTGTCGATCCGGAAATTGTGGAAGAGATTACCTTGTAATTTTTCCCCTGCAAAAGATATAGAAAACGGGCAGATTCGAAAGATTCTGCCCGTTTTTTTTGGGGTGGTATCGTCTATGGTCTTTAAAATCTAAAGCCAACCGTCATCATAAATCCCTGATGCGCATAGTCATAATTGACCGGCGTGGTTTTGCTTTCTGTGAAATTGTAATACTGGAAGAAATCTTCTGAATATTGTGTGATAAAATATCCGAAGTCAACGAAATAGCCACTCTCCCGGATTCCTATTCCACCGCTAATGGTTGATTTCTCCAGGTTATTGACTCCTGATTCGTAGGGATTGGTGTGCAAGGCATATCCGGCGCGAAGGATAATAGGATTGAGCCTGTATTCGCCACCGATTCTGAAGTTGTGTTGTGCCTGAAAATCATTTTTAATGTGGTTGTTTTCCCCGGTATACATGTCCCTGTCGCTGCGAAGGCGCATTTGCGTGTAGTCAGCATATTCATAGTCAAAACTTAACAACCCTGCGGTGCCAAATACCAGGCCCAGGCTTCCTGTCAGTTTCATGGGAGTATTCAGTTCATACTCGTAAAGCAGGAGGGGAGACGTACTTTCCCTTTTTCCAAAGTTTAAAAGGTCTGATTTCATGCTGGTTCTCCATTCGTCTTCCATGCTGTAGAAGGTAGGTGTATGCAAGGCTGCTCCAATTCTAATCATATCGGTAGCACGATAAATGGCCCCGATTTTAAAATTGAACCCTCTTCCTGTAATTTTCAGATTTTCGCTGTATTCCAGTGAATTAAATTCATTGTCAATGTCCGTGGAATTTTCTTCAGTAAAAATATAGTCTTCTTCAAAATTTACCAGGGGAACTCCAAAGGTTGCTCCCAGATAAAGCCGGTTGCTGTAATTGGCTCCCATGGAAAAGGCAAGCTCGCGGATAGCTCCGCTGGTATTGGTAATACGCCGCTGCAAAACGTTGTTGGGCATATCAATAAAATAAGTGTTATTAATACTGTCCAAACCCAGCAGCCAGGTATCCCATGCAAGTCCGGTAGTATAATCATCCAGGAAGGAGCTGGGAGGTTGTGTGCTGTTGAAGTTGGTTTCTGCATTGGCTTTCTGCAGAAAAACACTCATCAGCGAATTCTGTGTGTTGAAACCTTCATAAATGCGACGGTTATCAAAATTGGCCAGCTGGTTTATGCCAAAGCCAAACTGAAATCCCAGCCAACCTGATTCTTTCAATTGATCAGGGTCATTAAAAGCAAACACAAATCCCAGGTTGGACAGGGCGAAATCATAGTTGATATCCTCCTGGGCCGTACCCAGAAAGGTAGAATTGACCCTTGTAAAGTTGAATGAAGGGGTGATGGTAAATTCACTGCTTCGGTAAAGAGCAATTCCGGCAGGGTTGGTGCTGAGGGTGGAAAAATCTCCCCCCAATGCGCCAAAGGCTCCGCCTGTGCTTACAAATCTTGCGGTTCCTGTGGGGTTGGTCATAGAAAACCTGAGCGCATCAATTTCATTTTGTGCCTGTACCTGCAGCAGGGTTGCAACAAAAATGAGGATAAAAAATCGTATCTTTTTCATATTGTTGAAATTTAGGATTTTAGATGTAAGGTTAAATATTTTTCTCTGCCTTTCTTTTCTGAAAACACATGAACTTGTTGGATGCATTTAACTATGCATTGACTATTGATTGGGTGACAAAAAGGGGAAGCGCTATTGTGAAAGCCCCCGAAAGGGGAGTAACGGGGGCTTTTACAGGATGAATATTTATCGTCTTCTGCTGCCTGAAGAGGAACTTCTTGAAGAACTGCTTGATCCACTGGAGCGAGAAGGGGGAGAACTTCTAAATCCGGAGTTGCCTGAAGAACTTCTGGAAGGCGATGTCCTTACGTTGGAAGGCGAACTTCGCTGAGGAGACCGTGAGGGTGTTGCCTGAGGTCTTCTATTGTTGTTAGATGGTCTTGGTGCAGCTTGTGGCCTGTTTTGTGAAGGCGTTCTTTGGGGTGCAGCCTGAGGTCTGTTTTGAGAGGGAGTCCTTTGAGGAACTGCCTGAGGCCTTGTCTGAACAGGTCTTTGCAGCGGTGTTGCCTGGGGCCGTGCAGGTTGGTTTCCCTCAGGGCGAACCCGTTGTGGTGCCTGGGCATCCCGACTGGTAGCAGAGGGCCTTTGTTCGCTTGAAGGCCTTCTGTATTCCTGGTTAGACCGGGGTTGTTGCTGGCTCGGACTGGTATAGGTTCTGGGTCTTACACTGGTTTGGGGTGTCTCTCTGTTTCTTTCACCAGCGGTTTCCGGTCTTGTATATCTCGGCTTCTGCATCTCTCTTTGCTGAGAAGTTACCGGGGTTTGGTAGTCCTGGGGTTTGCGCTGGGGTTCATATTTCACAGGCTTTTTTCGTTGTTCGGTAGCCTGCTCTCTGCTCTCAACCGCAGGCCTTTGGGCAATCTGAGGTCTGGAGCTTTCAACACCGGAGGTAGTACCCGCTTCACGCGCCGTGGCGGGAGTTGTGGTTCTGGCTGGTGTCTCTTTTGTGGAAACATTTGCCGGATCCCGGCCCTCTATTCTGCCTGTTTCAGCAACCGATTGTTTGGTGCCTGTGGCACTGTACCTGCCATCACCCCTGCCTGCACCACTTGTGAAAGAACCTGATGGTCTTCGGGGACCATAGCTGGCGGTGATGGTCTCATTATTTCCATAATAATAATTACCGTAAGGATAACCGTACAAACCCCCGTAATATCCATCCCAGAATCCATGGTGATAACCACTCCAGTATCCGTACTGATGACCGGCCCAAAAGCCTCCCCAGGGATTTCCGTATCCCCAGCCATAGCCATATTGAGCCCATCCCCATGGTCGGTATCCCCAGCTATAATAGGAAGAGGGAAAGATCAGTGAGTTGTATCCCATATAGATGGAGGTGCCGTAGAAGTAAGGGTCGTAATTGTACCAATACATATTGGTAAAGTAAGGATCGTAATAACCAAAGGAAACCCAGTCGCGGTGAAATCTTCTGATGCGGGAACTATAGGAATAATCATAATAGTTGTCGATGTGAAATTCCTGATATTGGACAATATTTCCATCAGCATCGTAATAGGTATCCGTTTTCTCATCGTAGTAAAGTCCTGATTCATCCGATTCATCGGCGTAGGTTTCCTGCTGATAATCTTGCTCATCAGGGTTGTAATTGCCGGCGGGTTTGCTTTCGCTGGATGGATTAACCTGCACAACGGCAGCATTGGCCTGATGGGCTTCTTCAGCGGCTATTTCTGCCTGGTTGCGGCTGTAATAGATATCATCGTGTACGGCAGCCGTTTGATAAGCTGAAGAACAACCAGCCAGAAAAAGGGCCATCAGGATGGTTAGTTGGACATAGGTTTTCATAATAGTACTCCTCCTTGTGATTTATGTATAAAATTTGTACTGTATTTTGCAGTAAAACAGAAAGGGTTTTGTTGGTAATAATTGCTTAAATTTGCGCAACTTTCTGTATTAGTAAAATATCAAATTTTATACCAACTACATTATTATGGCAAAAGATTTTTCAACCCGTGAAGAAAATTATTCCAAATGGTACAACGATATCGTCCAGAAGGCTGATTTGGCGGAGAGTTCGGCGGTTCGTGGCTGCATGGTTATTAAGCCCTACGGGTATGCCGTTTGGGAACGGATGCAGGGTGCGCTGGACAAAATGTTTAAAGATACCGGGCATTCCAACGCTTACTTTCCAATTTTCATACCAAAGTCGTTTTTTAGCAAAGAAGCCGATCATGTGGAAGGGTTTGCCAAAGAATGCGCTGTGGTTACCCATTACAGGTTGAAGAATTCACCCGATGGCAAAGGGGTTGTGGTGGATGAGGATGCCAAACTGGAGGAAGAGCTGATTGTAAGACCTACATCTGAGACCATCATCTGGGATACTTACCGAAACTGGGTACAATCCTACCGCGATTTGCCTATTCTGGTTAATCAGTGGGCCAATGTAGTAAGATGGGAAATGCGCACCAGGATGTTTTTACGTACCGCCGAATTTTTATGGCAGGAAGGTCACACGGCACATGCTACCCAGGAAGAAGCTCTGTTTGAAACCCGGCAGATGTTGGATGTATATGCTGATTTTGCTGAAAATTTCATGGCGGTCCCTGTAATGAAAGGTATTAAGTCGGAGAATGAACGGTTTGCCGGTGCGTTGGAAACATTTTGTATTGAGGCATTGATGCAGGATGGGAAGGCACTTCAGGCGGGTACTTCTCATTTTCTGGGTCAAAATTTTGCCAAAGCATTTGATGTGAAGTTTACCAATAAAGAAGGAAAACTCGACCATGTATGGGCTACTTCCTGGGGGGTTTCTACCCGTTTGGTTGGAGCGCTCATCATGGCCCATTCAGATGATCATGGGTTGGTATTACCTCCCAGACTTGCTCCTATTCAGGTAGTTATTGTGCCTATTTACAAAAATAAAGAACAATATGACCAGGTTTGTGCCAGGGCTGAGGAAATAAAAAACCAATTGCAACAAAAAGGCATCCGGGTAAAACTCGATGACCGCGATACCCATAAGCCCGGCTGGAAATTCAATGAGTATGAGTTCAAGGGGGTTCCTCTTCGTATTGCTATTGGCCCCAGGGATGTAGAAAACAATACTGTGGAAATGGCCCGCAGAGATACCCTTGAAAAAGCGTTCTATCAGCAAGCTGATTTGGCTAATAAGATTGAACATCTGCTGGACAATATTCAGGATAATCTCTTCCAGAAAGCTTTGTCATTCAGAGATTCCAAAACTTTCTATGCTGATACCTGGGAAGAGTTCAACAAAATTCTGGATGAACAGGGTGGGTTTATTTATGCCCACTGGGATGGAAGCGCTGAAACGGAACAAAAAATCAAAGAAGAAACCAAAGCCACCATTCGTTGCATACCCCTGAATAATAAGCTTGAGGAAGGAAAGTGCATTTACTCCGGTAAACCCTCCTCTCAACGGGTGGTTTTTGCCAGGGCTTATTAGAAAAAAATAATTGAGTAAAAAGTTCGTTATCTTTGGAGTTGTTAATTCAGCAACTTTTTATATCGTTGGTTTGCTCAGAATATACCATTATATGAAGTTATTATTGATTGCAATGCTTTTGTTTTCCGGAGTTGCGGAAGCTTTTTCGCAGGAGCAAAACTCAAAGCCGTATGTAAATCAGGAGGAAAGTGTCGACCGGCTGATTTCTTCTTTCAGAGACTATCAGCGGAGACAGGGAATGCAGGGTTTCAGGGTTCAGATATACACTGCATCCGGCAACCGTTCCAAGTTACTTACCGACAAAGTAAAGGCAGAGTTTGACGCCAAATATGCAGATGTTCGCTCTTACATCACCTATGATGAGCCTTATTATAAATTAAGGGTAGGCGATTTTCGTAACAGGCTGGAGGCACAACAATTCCTCAAAGAAATTTCTTCAGATTATCTGTATGCCATTGTCGTTGTGGATAAGATTAACCTTCCCAGGTTAAAAATCGAAGAGGAAAATACCAACGATGAAACTGCTCCTGAAACTGAATAAAAGATAAAACAAATTCTCTGACCCAAAAAAAGCTGCCTGTGATTTTCTCAGGCAGCTTTTTTAATACAATCAACAAAGTTTTAATTTTTATCTATTGCATTGAGATCTTCAAATGCACTTTTTAATCTTTCTTTCATCGTTTCTTCTGACTTTCTGAGCCAGGCTCTGGGGTCATAGAATTTTTTGTTGGGCTTGTCTTCCCCCTCAGGATTGCCGATCTGGGCTTGCAGATAGCCTTCGTTTTTTTGGTAATAATTTTTGATACCCTCCCAGAATGCCCATTGGGTATCTGTATCAATGTTCATTTTAATTACTCCGTAAGAGATGGCTTCTCTGATTTCTTCTCTTGAAGAGCCGCTACCTCCGTGGAAGACAAAGTTTACCGGTTTGGGACCCGTATTGTATTTCTTTTCAATGAATTTCTGAGAGTTGTCAAGAATTTTGGGTTCCAGTCTTACATTTCCGGGCTTATATACGCCGTGCACATTTCCGAAAGAAGCTGCAATGGTAAACTTGTCTGAGATTGTGTTAAGTGCTTCATACATTTGGGCCACTTCTTCGGGCTGGGTATACAATTTAGAGCTGTCTACATCCGTATTGTCCACACCATCTTCTTCTCCACCGGTTACGCCCAGCTCAATTTCCAGGGTCATCCCAATTTTGCTCATCCGTTGGTGGTATTTTACACATATATCAATATTCTCTTCCAAAGGATCTTCGGAGAGGTCCAGCATATGAGAACTGAAAAGAGGCTTTCCATATTTCTCGAAGTGTTCCTCAGAAGCTTCCAGCAAACCATCAATCCAGGGCAGAAGTTTTCTGGCCGAATGATCGGTATGCATAATAACTCTTACTCCATATAATTCAGCCATCATGGCTACATGCTTTGCTCCCGATATAGCCCCTGCAATTGCTGCTTGCTGATTTTCGTTGGGCAGGCTTTTGCCAGCGTAAAAGTGGGCTCCACCATTGGAAAATTGTATGATTACCGGAGAATTAACCTCCTTTGCTGTTTCCAGCACTGCGTTAATAGTATTGGTGCCGGTTACATTTACTGCAGGCAGGGCAAACTGATTTTCTTTGGCGATTTTCAGTAATTCCTGCACCTTATCTCCTGTCACAATTCCCGGTTGAATGTTTTTCATTAAATTAGCTGCCATTGTTATAATTTTAAGATTTATAATTAAACTTACATTTGCAATGTTTTATGCCTTTTTTCCTTGCTTCAAAATTACAAAAATTGAAGCAGATATACACCAGGTATCCGAAATAGATTGGTTTTTCTTTTCGTTATCAGTGCATTGTCCGTCCAAAGTAGTCAGAATGCAAGGGTGAAACTATCTTCTTCCTGCCTGCTTAGGTGTGTTGGGTAGATTAATTCTGATGAGGAGACGAACATTTTTAGAATAATTATTGCTAACTTGCGGTGCAAAACAGATCATACACTAAATTTTAGGGGGTTTTTAAAGTTCATGTCAAAGGTTTTAATTGTTGATGATGATGTAAATTTTTGCGGTATCCTGAAATCTTACCTGAGAAGGAAAGGGTATATCGCCGATGAGGCTTATACCTGTAGTGAAGCACTACGACTTCTTCAAAAGGGGGCATATGATGTGGTGCTCACCGATTTCCGTTTGCCAGATAAAAATGGCCTCGAATTGCTTAAGGTCATAAAGGAGAAGAGAACCGATGCAGTTGTTATTTTGATGACAGCTTATGCTGATATCAGGATGGCGGTAAAGGCTATCAAGTTGGGTGCTTTTGAATATGTAACCAAGCCGGTAAATCCCGAAGAAATATTGATGTATGTAAAGAAAGGACTAGACCGAAAACCTTTGGACCAAACCCCCCTTCGCAAGGAAGAAAAGAAGGTGGGTAAGCAAAAGGACTTTGAATATGTGTATGCTTCGAGTAAGGAATCCCGGGCAATTCATGATTACATTGCATTGGTGGCTCCCACCGACATGTCGGTGATAATACAGGGAGAGAGCGGTACAGGTAAAGAGTATATTGCCCGTAAGATACACGAACAAAGCAAACGACAGTCTTTTCCATTTGTAGCCATTGATTGCGGTTCGCTTTCCAAGGAGCTGGCCGGAAGTGAGTTTTTCGGGCATATCAAAGGTTCTTTTACAGGTGCCCTTAATGACAAAACCGGGCAATTTGAAGCCGCCAATCAAGGAACCCTGTTCCTGGATGAAATTGGCAATCTCTCTTATGAGGTACAGGTGAAACTGCTGCGTGCCATCCAGGAGCGGAAAATAAGGAAAATTGGCAGCAACAAAGATATTCCAGTTGATGTGCGCCTTATTACCGCTACCAATGAAGACCTGCGTGAAGCAGTAAAGAATGGGGCTTTCCGGGAAGATCTTTATCACAGACTCAACGAATTTTCCGTGCACGTCCCCCCCTTGAGGGATCGAAAGGAGGATATCTCTGTTTTTGTCAGGTTCTTCCTTGAAAAAGCCAACAGGGAACTTGATAAAAAAATTGAACATATTCCTTCAAATATAATGGAATCCTTTTGGGCATATCCCTGGCCGGGTAACATCCGGGAAGTGAAAAATGTCATAAGAAGAGCTGTATTGCTTTCCAGGGGCAATGAAATTCGCATTGAGTCTTTGCCCGAAGAAATTCCTTTTTGCGCTAAACCCAAAGACGAAAAACCCATTCCCACGGAAAATGATTTGAGAAGTCTGACTGAGAAGACAGAAAAGGAACTGATAATTTCTACCTTGCAAAAGGCCAAATTTAATAAATCAAAAACCGCCAAGATTCTCAACATTGATCGGAAAACTTTATACAACAAGCTTAAGCTTTACGGCATTGCCGGGAGCTAATGGCTGAAAAGTGTGGAATCCATCTTGTTTTGTGTAAATTATCCCTGTATTCCACACTTTTTTGGGGAATTATTTCACACTTTCTTTAAAGATAGAATGACCCTGTAAAAAGCCGAAAAAAAATAACCTAACGTAAAATATTGATAAATAGTGCTGTGCAAGTTTTTAAAGGCAAGTAATAATTTTCGGCACGTTTTTTTCATTGTTATAAGTGAATTTGTGATAGATTAGAATTTCCCCCTAATTACATAAATTTCCCTTTTGTTTTCCTATGCCGGCAGTTCCCCGCTGCCGGCTTCCTCTTTTTATAGACCATGCTATCTTCAAACCTTCCGAAATAACCCTTGCCATACAAGTTGTTTTGTACTACGTACGCTAAAATAATGCTGGAGGTTTCTGCGTTTGAATATCCAATTGTACTAACTTTGTTAACATGGCCTGCTCAACTGGTTGTGTCGGGAACCATGAGAGGTCATGCAACAATTTTTAACTTCCTTATACTTATATAAAGAACACTCAACCATGAAAAATCAGCTTACATCTTTTTGCAAAAATACCCACAGAACAAGGATTGCTTTAAGCCCACTGTTCAGGTTATCCATGAAAAATTTAGTGCCGTTGATTATGGTGCTTCTTATGATTTCCTGCCAGAATCAGCAGCAGGAGGTAGAACGTCTGGAGCAGGAAAACCAGGATTTGAAGGCACGCATTGAGCAAAATTCTGAAAATGTAGAAACGTATTTTGCTGATCTGGACGAAATTGAGAGCAATCTGCAGATGATCAAAGAAACGGAAAACATGATTACTGGTGGTGCTTCCGATGACATCGAACTTGGGCAAAATCAGCAGGAGCGCATCAATGAAGATATTCAGCTTATTGCCCAACTGATGGAGCGAAACAGAACCCTCATAGCCAATCTGAACAACCGGTTGCAAAATGCTGACACGCGTATTGCAGGATTTGAAAGCACCATCCAGAAATTGAATCATACCCTGGAAGAGAAAGAGATTGAAATTTCTTTGCTCAGAGATCAGCTTGCCTCCATGAACTTTCAGGTGGATATGCTTTCCGCTAAAGTTGATACCCTGGAGCAGGAAGCTTTGGAAAGGAGTCGTAAATTGCAGCAACAAACTATTGAACTTAATACCGCCTATTATGCCATTGGCTCGCAAAAAGAGCTGCAGGACAATCAGGTTATATCCAGGGAAGGCGGATTCCTGGGAATCGGAAAGACTGTAAGGATGAAAGCCGACTTTAACCATGACTTCTTTACCCGCATCGACATTACCCGCGACTTCGATATTTCCATTATGGGCGACCGTCCCCGCCTTGTCACTACACACCCCGAAGGCTCATTCCGCATGCAATCGGAAGGTGATGAGCAATGGCTGGAGATTACAGATCCTGATGCCTTCTGGTCAGCTTCCCGATACCTGGTAATACAGGTCAGATAATTCCTTCGATATGAAAAAAAGAATAGGGGAAGACTTAACCGGCTTCCCCTTCTTTCTTTTAAAAACCGTTGAGCTGCATGGTTACTGTGGGTATCAGCAACAGGAAGCCCAGAATTATTAATATAAGAATCAAGGGCCATACCCATTGAACCCATTTGTGGTAAGGGATACGCGCGATACCCAAAACTGCTATCAATACCCCTGAAGTAGGAGTTATCATATTGGTAAAACCATCTCCAAACTGGAAGGCCATTACCGTAGCTTGCCTTGAAATGCCAATCAAATCGCTGAAAGGTGCCATGATGGGCATGGTAATGGCTGCTTTGGCTGAGCCCGACGGGATGACAATATTGATAATGGTCTGAATGACATACATGATTCCCACGGAGGCAACATCGCCAAAATTGCCCATGGCTTTGGATAAGCCGTAGAGTATGGAGTCAATGATGCCGCCATCTGATAACACAACAATGATTCCTCCTGCCAGTCCCACGATAATGGCTGCTGACATTATATCCTTTACTCCCTCGAGAAACAATACCGCTATTTCATCGGCTGTTTTGTTGATAGAAATTCCACTGGCAATTCCCATTGTGAGAAACAAAGTAGCAATTTCCATTACATACCATTCATAACCCATTACACCTACGATGAGGTAAATTATTGTATAAGCCAGTAAAAGCAGGATGAAAAAGTGCACTGATTTTCTGAGGGCCAGGATTCCTAAAATAGCGAAAAGTGCAGTGAAAAGAGGCAAAACATAAAACCCAAACGATGAATTACCCACCGTCATTACCGTGTAAGGGTGAAATACCGAAAAGAGGGTCATGGCCGCCAGGATCGCCCCATACACCCACCAGGCTATAGCAGGAGTGTAGTAAGCTACCTGATTGCTTTCACTTTCTCCACGTTTCCGCCAATAAGCGTCTTCGGCATACATAAGGGATGACTGAGGTTTGTGGCGAATCTTTTTTGCATAACGCAGCACAAAGGCAATCCCCACGAAATTGATAACCAGCCAGGCAAACATCCGGTATTCGATACCTGAGAAAAGGGGCAAATCGGCCAGTCCCTGGGCAATACCAATGGTAAAGGGGTTGAGAATGGCTCCGGCAAACCCCAGGTGCGCTGCAATATACACCATGGAAACGCCCATAAATGAATCATAGCCCATAGAAATGGCAAGGGGAATCAGAATGATCACAAAAGCAATGGTTTCTTCACTCATGCCAAATATTGCCCCAAAAATACTAAACATGAACATTATCAGTACGATAATGACATTGTCCACCCCCAATCTTCGCATCAATCCATTGTGTTCCAGTTTCCGGGTGAATTTTAAAAAGGCAAAAATTCCCACATCTATGGCTTTGCTTTTGTTCATGATCCAGAAAGCGCCGCCAATCATCAGGATAAAAATGATGATATTGCTTTGTTTTACAAATCCTTTAAAGAGGGCCGAAAAAACCTGCCAGGTTTGCACATTGCTGTTAAACTCAGCTTTTGCTTCTTCAGGAAGGTTCTCCTCGTAAAAAAACACCATTTGGGTTTGTTCCTTTCCTTCAACCATCGAGGTTACTTCAACATATTTTCCCGGAGGAATAACCCATGTGAGCATGGCAGAAAGAACTATTATTCCGAAAACAATAACGTAAGTGTGAGGTACTTTTTTTAACATGAAAATGGATGTTTGAGGTTAATTTACAAGTCAAATTTTTCGCCCGATAAATATATGTCAATTTTTAGGTTTTTTGCGCCCAGTTTGTGGTTTTGTTCAAAAAAAGAATGGTCGGGATTGGAAAAAACCATCACCTGAGATTCGCCAATAACTTCTGCCTGGTCTTCCTTTACAAGAATGGCCGTGGATTCATCAATGCCAATGCCTGTAAAGCCGGGGTTTTCAATAATGGCCGTAAGAAGCCTGTTGTGCCTGCTTCTCCAGATAAAATGCTGGTCAACAATTGCAGACTGAAGGAAGCCCAGTCCCCTGGCGAGTTCCAGATTTTCAGACTCGATGGTACGGAAAGTCGCGCTGTATTCAGGATAGCGCAGCTCATTGCCGGTAATCATTTTTTGGCTCATTACAGCCGCCCCGGCACTGGTACCTGCAATCAGGGCTCCATTGTTGCGGGCAGTATGGATGGCTTCTTCAATGGCTGTTTCCTCAACTACTTCCATGAATCTGTTTTGGTCGCCTCCGCTGATATAAATCAGGGCTGCATTTTTCAAAGAGTCAATTTTTGAGGAGTCCGGTGTTTCTCCGGGCAGGAAGTTGAAGCCTGTTATTTGAGTTATTCCGGCTTCAATAAACTGTTCCGAAGACCAGATGATGGCTGAATCGGGCATACTGCTTGCCATGGGCAATACTACTGCATATCCTCCTTCCCTGAGGCCGGATGCATCAATCATTTTTTCCACCAGTTCTGAAGGACGGCTACCACCACCGATAATAAACAAGCCTCCCTTATCGGCTTGTTGCGATTGTTGTTGCCCCGGGGTTTTGCAGCTGAAAATCAGCAATGCCAAAAGGGTACATATTATTCCTAATCGTCGTGTCATGTTTTTCCTGAAATTAGTAAGGGCCGTTGAATGGCTATGGGGATTCAACGGCCCTTTAGGTTAAGTTAGTGTTAGTTTCCCGACTGAAAAACGTGGATATTGGTTATCGCTATGCGGTCAAGGTCTGTGGAATCATGATGACGGAAAGCGATATAGATGGTCTCACCGGCATAATTGCTAAGGTTTACATCGCGGAGTAACCATACCCAGTTTTCCATATCTGATTGCAACCTCTCGCTAAATACCTCTGTGAAGTCTTCGGGGTCAGTGCCTGTGGTAGAAACCATAACACTGTAATTTTCCGTCCGGTACTCAGGAGTATCGGCTGTGGGCGTAACTTCAAACTGCAAGGATACACCACTGGCGACATCTGTCAGATCGATGGCTGGGGTCACAATCCAGTTGTCAGGTGTAAGGGGGCCGGTTTCATCTGACCAGGATTGAGAAAGAATGTAGTACTCTCCCTCAAATTCATCCCAGTACCAGTCGAGGCTATCACCATCGTTGTCAATGAGCAACCAGCCTTCAGGCGGGAAGTTTTCTGCCAGTCCCGGATCATCAAATCCTTCCTGGAAGATGGTGGGTACCAACACCAGCGTTTCGGAGTCCGTGAGGTTGTTATAGTGAAGATCCTCCTGTTCTGCCATGGGGGTTACAGTAAGAGTTACATCAAAAATGCCGTTTTCTGTGTAGGTATGAACCGGATTTTCTTCCTGTGAAGTTTCGCCATCTCCAAAGTCCCATTCGTAGGACTCAGCATAAAGAGAATGATTGGAGAAAGAAACCTCATAAAATACATTGCCGGTTTCCTGGTCCGAATGTATTTCATACGAATATTCGAAATTTGCCTGTGTGCTGGGTGTAGGAACCGATGTATCATCTGATTCGCAGGCTGCAAGGAGCAATGCCAGCACTCCTGCCATCAGCCATAAACTTTTTATCCTTTTGAATGCTTTCATATTATGTTATTTTTTGTGGTTCTTTATTTTTTTGTTTCTTCCGGATAGATTCAGAAATTGATACAAAGAGCTAAAGAACTTATATTGCTATCTCGATTAATATCCAGGGTTTTGGTCTTCTTCGTCGATGGCGTCATTGGCCAGAATTTCGTTTAAAGGAATCGGAAATAACGTCTGGTAGGTCTCAGTAACTCCTTCCAGCACATCTATGGCTCTGCCTGTTCGTACCAGATCAAACCAGCGATGTCCTTCAAAGGCAAACTCCACCCTGCGCTGTTCTTCAATTTCTTCCAGCAAGGCCTGATGGTTTGTGGTTGAAGAAGCTTCAAGTCCTGCTCTTTCTCTCACTGCATTCAGGTCATCCAGAATTATTTCTGCATCCCTTGCCAGTTGCGCATTGGCTTCGGCTCTTATGAGGTGCATTTCTGCAAGCCTGAAAACATACACGTTATCTGTGCCGGTTTCTATATCGCTGTATTTAATGGCATAGGGGTCAGTGCCTGAAAAGGCAATCGAAGCTTCCAGCCTTTCATCATCTGCTTCGTAACTGTCAACAAGCGTGCTGTCGGGAGCAAATTCGTATCGCCCGCTGCTGGAAGTAGGGAAAAAGTATTCTGCCAGACGGTTTCTGTCCTGATCATTGAATTCTATCTCAAAAATCGATTCAGTACTGGCGTTGCCGCTGTACAGGTAAGCATAGTCATTTTCGAGTTCGAGGTTGAAGTTGTCGATAACATTCGTGGCAGCATCTATGGCTATGAAAAGGGAGTCTCTGTTTTGTGCAGGATTAAAATAATAATTGTGTAGTGATACACGTGCTTTCAAAGCAAGTAATGCTGCTTCGGATGCTTTGCCTCTTACAATGGTGCTTTGAATGTTTTCTTCTGCATACTTCAAATCATCAGAGATTTGCCGGAAAACATCTTCCATGGAAGAGCGGGGGATATTCAGATCATCCTCACTGGGGCTTACGGCAGTGGTACGCATGGGGATTCCTCCGAAAAGCCTCATTAAGTCATAATGAGCCAGTGCCCTGAGAAAATGCATTTCAGCCAGAATCTCCTCTTTTTCATCCTGGCTAAGCACATCCTCATCCAATGTCTGAACCCGGTCAATAACATTGTTGACGCGGTTGAGTGCTGTATAAATGCTGGCCCATATTCCTTCTGCGATTACATTGTCGGCCAGGATGCTGTTTTTGTCAATCTGATTGTAACCGGCAGTAGTTCCGCTCCAGATAAGGTTGTCGGCTGAAAGATCTCCCACGGCAATATAGTTGCGGCCATAGTATCCGGCAGCCTGAAATGCATCGTAACATCCGTTGACGGCCCTGATGACATCATTTTTGTTGTTAATGGCAGTGTCTGCAGGGATAGAATGCTCAGGGTCAACATCCAGTACATCGCAGGAAACCCAGAAAAAAGCAAATATTGCGGTTATAAAAAATAATTTCTTCATAATGGTAGCTTGTTTAATTTTTTAAAGTCCTAAATTGATTCCTACAGAAACGGTCCTTACCTGGGGATAGGTAAAGAAGTCGGTTCCCAGTACAAGGTTATCAGGTCCTGCATAATTTACCTCGGGATCCATGCCGCTGTAACTGGAAAAAGTAAGCAGGTTTTGTCCGGTTATGAATAACCTGGCGGTTCTCATTCCCAAGCGTTCAGCTACATCACTGTCAAGGTTGTAGGAAAGGGAGAGATTTTTTATGCGCAGATAGGAACCATCTTCAATAAAACGGGAAGAAACCCGGCTGTTATTGTTGGGGTCACGGCCTGTGGCTCTTGGGATATGGGTCTCATCTCCCGGTTCGCGCCACCTGTCGAGCACGGCAACAGTCTGATTGTCATTTCCTGCCATGGATTCTATGTAAATACGTGTGCCGTTGAATATGTCATTGCCATAGGAGAACTGCAAAAATACATTGAGTTCAAAGTTTCTCCAGGTAAGTATGTTGCCGAAACCACCCGTAAAATCCGGATTGGGATCCCCGATTTTGGTTCGGTCTCTGGCATCAATCAATCCATCCTGGTTTACATCCTCAAATACGATATCACCGGTGGAGGGGTCTACGCCAAGACTGTTGAACCCATAAAAGATCCCAATGGGTTCTCCTACCCTTACACTGTTGCTACCTCTTCCAATATTGTCAAGGGGCTGGTCTTTGTAAAGGGAAAGCACTTTGTTGCGGTTGCGTGAAATGTTGAAAGAGGTGGTCCAGCTGAAGTCGTCGGTTTCGAAATTAACGGTATTGATACTCAGTTCAATTCCTTTGTTTTCAAGCTCACCGATATTGGAGGTGATGCTGGATGAACCGGCAGTCATAGAGATAGGCCGGTTGAATAGCAGATCCTGGGTTTGGTTGTTATAATAATCCACTGATATTTCGACCCGATCTCCCCACAATCCGATATCCACTCCTGCATTAAACTGATACGTGGTTTCCCATTTCAGGTCGGGGTTATGAAGGCTAAGGGGATAAATTCCAGACGCTCCCAAATAGTTGGAGCCACCACCGAATAGCGGAAGATAGGCAAAGTCAGGAATGCCGTCGTTCCCGGTAACACCGTAGCTTGCCCTCCAGCGCAATTCACTAATAGGAGTATTGAGGGCTTTGAAGAATCCTTCCTCCGACATTCTCCATGCAGCAGATGCGGCAGGAAAGAAGCCATAGCGGTTGTTTTCACTAAACTTGGTGGATCCATCGTAACGGGCCGTGGCGGTAAAAATATAGCGGTAATCATAATTGTAACGCAACTGTCCAAAGTATGAATTCATGCCTCTGTTGAGCGATCTTGCATAGGCATCAGAGATGGTCCCTGCTTCGGCCAGATATTCAAAATACTCATTGGGGAAATCCACACCTCTGATGAAATGATTCCTTCTCTGAAACATTTCAAAAGAATAACCTGCCAGCATCTCAATGTTGTGCATGTCCTCGATGCTGGTATTGTAACGCAGGGTATTGTTGGCAACGAGGTTCAACACATTGCTCTGTGCTGCAATACCAATACCATTGGATCTTGCCCCCTGGCGGGTAGTGATGGGGTCGTAACTGTGCTCGCGCAGGCTCAGATAGTCAAAACCCCACTTGGTGCTGAAAGTTAAACTGGGTAAGATGCGATAGTCAGCAAAAGCATTCCCGATGGTACGGTAAGAATGTGCTTCATTGATGGCCTCCTTTCCAATGGCCACAGGATTGGCGAAAGGGGCATCTTCGTTATAGCTATCATCCTCATTGTAAACAGGATAAATTGCCGGATTAGCAATGGCATTGGCGAGGGGGGCATTGAGAGACTGGTCGCCTTCAACCCGATTGTTCAGAGAGTAGCTTACGCCAAGACTGGCTCCCACATCAAAGTTATCATTGATTTTATGATCCAGGTTGAGGCGTCCGTTAAGCCTTTCATAGGAAGTTCCCAGCACAACACCTTTCTGTGTGTAATAATTTGCGGAAACAAAGAACGTAGTTTTTTCCTTTCCACCATTAACCGAGAGTTCATAGTTGGCCATGGGGGCAGTTCGCAGCACCTGGTCGAGCCAATCTGTATCTGTCGGATTGGCAGGGTCTTCGGGGGTCGTTCCCTTCAGTTCGTGCCATTGTGCCGCATTGAGCATTTCAAGGCGGTTTTCCACATCCTGAACCCCGTAGGTGGCATTGAAACTTATGCTGGTTTTCTGGGCCGAACCTCTTTTGGTGGTAATAAGAATTACCCCGTTAGTGGCCCTTGCCCCGTAAATGGCTGCAGCCGAGGCATCTTTCAGCACGGTGATAGATTCAATATCGTTGGGGTTGATGTCGGACAGTGCATTGATACCCTGACCGGAGAATCCTACTTGTCCGAAGTTTCCGGTAGTTACAGGAATCCCATCAACCACGTAAAGGGGTTCGTTGCCGGCAGAAATGGAACTGTTTCCCCTGATTCTTACTGAAGTGGCAGCACCGGGAGTTCCCGAGTTCTGGGATATCTGTACACCAGCCGAACGACCTTGCAATACTCCGTCAATGGTACGCATAGGGACATCCTTGATTTCATTCTCCCCCACTACACCCAGCGAACCCGAAATCAAACGACTTGATTCTGTGCCGTAGCCTACTACTACCACTTCTCCCAGGCTGGCTACATCCATCATCAATCCTATATCGATTACATTTTTTCCGTTTACCGGAATCGTTTCAGTAACCATACCAACATAGCTGAAAACCAAAGTATCAGTGGTAGATACTTCAATGCTGTAGCGGCCGTCCAAATCTGTTATCGTGCCCTGTGTTGTGCCTTTTACCTGCACTGTTACACCCGGTAGGGGCATGTTGTCTTCCATGAATGATGTTACTGTGCCGGTAACCTCGATTTGCTGGGCTTTGACACCCATCAGGGTTAAGGCAAACAGAACAATACTGAACAATACTTTTTTCATAAGGTTGGTTTTTGTTAATGTTGCTTTTCGGCGTTATTTAAATAAATTGTAATTTGTTGCAAGTATAAGAAGAATTATTTAAAAATTTTTATTAATAGTTGTTTTTAAACGTTTAGGTGCTTAATTTGAGTTGTTTGAGTATGTTATAACGGTATGTTCAAGTTGTTAAATATGGGCTTAACAGATAAGCAAATAGTTCAGGGATGAGCAAAGTGCTGGCCCAAAACTATTTGTACAATAAATAATCAGAGTAAAACAGCTTAGCAAAATTCTATTAATTTTGCACCTTGCCGGAGGTGGGTTCGGAAACATGGTCCCAATTCCCGCAGATTCATATCACAAACATTTTTAGGGGTTGTACCCGAAGTGATGTACAACCATTGAATAAAAGCAATAAGTACCATATAGAATTGTAAAATGAAAGAATTAAGAAGGCAAAGAGTATATGATTTGCTCAAAGGAAAAGATGAAAGCCTGATCAATGGTGAAGTAAACGTAAAGGGCTGGGTGCGAACCAAGCGGGGCAACAAGAATGTAGCCTTTATAGCCCTGAACGATGGAAGCATTATTCACAATATTCAGGTAGTTGTGGAAGTTCAGGCTTTTGGCAATGATGAATTGTTGAAAAAAATCACTACCGGTTCCTGCATTTCAGTAAATGGTAAACTGGTTGAGTCGAAGGGATCGGGTCAAAATGTAGAAATCCTGGCTCATGATATTGAGCTTTATGGAACCGCTGATGCTGAGACTTATCCTTTGCAAAAAAAAGGCCATTCATTAGAGTTTCTGCGGGAGATTGCCCACCTGCGCCCCCGGACCAATACTTTTGGAGCCATTTTTCGTATCAGGCATGCGCTGGCTTTCGCTATCCACAAATTTTATAACGATAAAGGATTTTATTACTTGCATACGCCCATTATTACCGGCTCCGATGCTGAAGGTGCCGGGGCTATGTTCAGGGTAACAACACTTGATTTGCATAACATTCCCAAAACACCCGAGGGAAAAATAGATTATCAACAGGATTTTTTTGGCAAAGAAACCAATCTTACCGTAAGTGGTCAGCTGGAAGGAGAACTGGGAGCCCTTGCCTTATCGAATGTATATACTTTTGGACCCACATTCAGGGCTGAAAACTCTAATACAACCCGTCACCTGGCAGAATTCTGGATGATAGAACCCGAGATGGCTTTTTATGACATTCAAGACAACCAGGATCTGGCAGAGGAATTTTTAAAGTACCTCATCAGCTATGTATTGGAAAACTGTACAGACGATCTGGAGTTTTTGCAGAAAATGTATGACAAGGAGTTGATCGAAAGATTGCAGTTTGTTACCCAAAATACCTTTGAAAGATTGCCATACACAAAGGCTGTTGAAATTCTTGAGAATGCGGGGCAAAAATTTGAGTTTCCCGTGAAATGGGGAGTGGATTTACAGTCGGAACATGAAAGGTATCTGGTAGAAAAGCATTTTAACAAACCCGTTATTCTTACTGACTATCCCAGAGATATCAAAGCTTTCTATATGAAGCAGAATGACGATGGTAAAACTGTCAGGGCAATGGATGTCCTATTCCCGAAAATTGGTGAAATCATTGGAGGTAGCCAGCGTGAAGAGAACTATGAGAAACTGCTGAGCCGCATCAAAGAAATGGGCATTCCCGAGAAAGATGTATGGTGGTACCTGGAAACGCGAAAATTTGGTACTGCTCCCCACAGTGGATTCGGGCTGGGTTTCGAAAGACTGATGCTTTTCATCACGGGCATGGGCAATATCAGGGATGTCATTCCTTTCCCCCGCGCCCCGCTTAATGCTGAATTTTAACATTAACGGCCAAAGGGTATCAAAAAAAAATTCTTAATTTGGCCAACGTTTAAAAGAATAATGCACCATAAAACCCTATTGTAATTCATCAATCATGTTAAAGCAAAGGTTACAGCAAAAACTCCTGCAAAAGCTATCTCCTCAGCAGATTCAACTTATGAAGCTGCTGCAACTTCCCACGTTGCTTCTTGAGCAGCGTATCAAGGAAGAAATAGAGGAAAATCCCGCACTGGAAGAAGGTGCCGATGAGGAGTTTGAAACGATTGATGAGGCAAAGGAGGATGATTTTGATGATGATTTTGACGCTGATGAAAAGGATTTTGATGAGCCGGAGGTTGATCCGGACAATGAGTTTGACATCAGCGATTATATCGAAGATGATGATATCCCTAATTACAAGCTTTCGGCCAATAACACCAGTGCTGATGATGAACACAAGGAAATGCCGATGTCTTCATCTTTTAGTTTTCAGGAACACCTGCTCAGTCAGCTCGGATTGAGGGAGATCAATGAACAGGAGGAGGTTGTGGCACAACACATTATAGGTAATATTGATGATGCAGGTTATCTTCAGCGCGATATTCATTCCCTCATTGATGACCTGGCATTCTCTCTTAACGTAAAGACCGACTTTAAAGAAGTGCTGGGTTTGCTGCGCATCATACAGGAGTTTGATCCTCCCGGGGTAGGAGCAAGAGATTTACAGGAATGCCTTTTACTGCAAATCCGAAGAAAAACACCACGTACTCCTGCTGTAGAAAATGCAACCCTGCTGCTGGAGAAAAGCTTCAATGATTTTACCAAAAAGCACTACCAGAAAATTCAGAAAAAACACAACCTTTCAGATGAAGATTTGAAGGAGGCCATTGACGAAGTGCTTAAATTGAACCCCAAACCCGGAAACACCCTCACAGAAGCAGGCAGATCGGCCCAATACGTCGTGCCTGACTTCATTCTCAGCAGCAACAATGGCGAACTGGAGCTCACCCTCAATTCGCGCAATGCGCCCGATTTGAAAATAAGCCGCACCTACACCGAGATGCTGGAAAATATGGCCGGCAACAAAAACATATCGGATGCCAGGCAAAAAGAGGCATTGATGTTTGTGAAGCAAAAACTGGACAGTGCCAAATGGTTTATTGATGCCATCCGCCAACGACAAAATACCTTGCTGGTAACCATGGAGGCTATCATGAACCTTCAGCGGGATTATTTCCTTACCGGAGATGAAACCAGGATCAAACCCATGATTCTGAAGGATGTTGCCGATATTGTGCAGTTAGACATTTCTACCATTTCAAGGGTGGCCAACAGCAAGTATGTACAGACTCCTTACGGTACATTCCTGTTAAAAAGCCTGTTTTCCGAATCGCTTCAAAATGAAGAAGGGGAAGAGGTATCCACCCGTGAAGTAAAAAAGATTCTCCAGGATTGCATCAGTGCCGAAAACAAAGCCAAACCGGTAACCGATGAACAATTGACCAAAATTCTGAAAGAAAAAGGATACAATATTGCCCGGCGGACTGTGGCCAAATATCGTGAACAGTTGAATATACCCGTGGCACGCTTAAGAAAGGAGCTGCTTTGAGCAATGGAGATGCTACCTGGGCCCGATTGACAAGTGTGGCTTTTCATCCTATGATTATGCCTGCCCTTGCTGTGCTTATCCTTTTTTCCATCCCCAGTTATGTTGCTTATTCCACCCCTGCCACGGGCCGCAGGTTGATTGTTGGATTGGTTTTTCTCAATACTTGCATAGCTCCTTTCCTGGTAATATTGCTCATGAAAAAAACCGGGCTGATAAAAGATTTCCTCCTTCAGGATAGAAATGAACGTATATACCCCATGCTGGTGAGTGTTTTTTTCTATCTGTTCACCTACTATTTATTCCGGCAGGCCAATCTCCCTTCGTTGCTGAATTATTTTATCATGGGTGCAACTTTGCTTGTATTGTTGGGGTTTGTTATTACTTTTTACTGGAAAATCAGTTTACACATGATGTCCATGGGAGGATTTACCGGTTATCTCATAGCCATATCTCTTATCCTGGGATACGAACTGCATGCCTTCATTGTGGGCAGTATTTTGGTTTCCGGGCTTGTGGGCAGTGCCCGTATAAGACTGAATGTCCATAATCAATCCCAGGTGTATGCAGGATTTATTACAGGCATTCTGATCATGTTGTTGCTTTTCTTCTACCTGCGGGCTTAAAAGATAATAAAGGAGATTCCCAGGCTCATAAATTCAGCATCGGCTGCATTGTTATCAGTGAAAATATCCGTCAAAGAAATAAACGTGTTGAGATTTACCCTTCCATAGCCAATCCTGCCATGAAAACCCAATAGAAAGTTCTCTATATTGTTAAGTTTTCCTTCTTTTTGTTTGATGTCTCTTGCCCCGGAAACGGCTTCTCCCACATATTTGGTGTGGCCATTGATCAGCAATCCTCCTTTTATTCCGGCATGGATGCGGAAGGTTCGGGGAGTATTGCGTGTGCGATAACGAAATTCAACCGGAACATTCAGATAGTTAAGACTGAGTTTGTTGTTGTTATAGTCAATACCATCAGATATGGGTGAAAAATTGAAGTTGTCTCCGTCACTTATATACAGATTGTCGCTGTACAAGTTATGGCTGGTAAAACCCAATCCTGCAGCAACACTGAAATTGGATGTGCTGATTGGAAATTCCTGGATGTAATCAATGCTTATCCCTCTGTTGATTGTGTTGGTTTCCATGTTCTCTGGCAGGTTGGACCATCCATCTGTGAAAAGACTGATGATTAACCGGTCTTTGGGACCCATTTTGGTGGCTTCCTGGGCGAAACTTCCGCTAAAAACCATTACTAAAGTTGCCAATAATAAAAATTTCCTCTTCATGATACAAGTTTTATGTTCGTAACTAAATTAATTTTTTAAGAAGTGAGCAATGTTTTTCAAAAATAATGCCATTTTCCGACAAAGCATAACAAACAATTGAGTTGTTTTTTGAATATTTGATGGATTAAAGAAGGGTGAACCGGCATCCAGTAAACTCAGAGGATAATAACCAACTTTCCTCTCACCCTGCCCGTCTCAATATAATGATGGGCCTCAACAACCTGCCCGAGGGTGTATTTTTTATCAATATAGGGTCTGATTTTCCCTTCTTCCATCAGCTTTGATAAAACGTCAAGGTCTTTACCGCCGGGTTTACAAATAATGCCAAATGCTTTTCGGCTTCGCAGGAGATTGGTTATTTGTCTGAATATTACACCGGGAGTAGGAAGAGTGGTAATATAGGTGCCTCCAGGTTTGATGATGCGTGAGCATTGGGCAGGAGAAGATTTGGCCACGGCATCCAGCACAATATCAAATTGTACCGGCAAACGGGTAAAATCTTCCTTCTCATAGTCAATCACTTGCTGGGCACCAAACCCTTTTACAAGATCGATGTTTTTGCCTGAGCATACTGCTACAACCTCTGCACCCATGGCTTTGGCTATCTGAATGCCATACATGCCAACGCCACCTGAGCCTCCATTGATCAAAACTTTCATTCCCTGCGATATTTTTCCTTTGTCGCGAAGTGATTGAAGGGCAGTGAGTCCTGCCAGGGGTACCACGGCAGCATCTGCAAAATTCCATTGTGCGGGCATCATGCTCAGCAAATCTTCTTTAACGCAGAGATATTCCGAATATGCACCTCCTTCCTTGCTAAGCATGGCAAATACTTTCTCTCCCTGGCTGAATTTTTTGCTGCCGACTCCATTCTTTTCTACAATGCCGGCAAACTCTCCTCCAGGAGTTCGTGGAAACTTTTTGCCTGTAATGAATTTCAAACTTCCGTTGCGAACCTTATAGTCTACAGGATTAATCCCTGCAGCCTTTATTTTTATCAGCACTTCACCGGGACCGGGTTGCGGGAGATCAGTTTCTGTGATTTCCATCACTTCTGCAGGTCCATAGGTGTTATAGATGATTTTTTTCATCTGTTTAAAATTTGATTAAGTTGGTCAGATGGAGCTCGCCAACAATATTGGTATCGTTCTTTTTGCCTTGTTGCGAAATTATAATCATTCGCGTGTGTGTCAATATTATTGTCATGGCTCGGTTCATCTGTTTAAAATTTGATTAAAGAGGTCAGATGGAAACTCCTTTGTTTATCATTCTCGTGTATGGTAAATACTTAATCATGCAGGCTCCATATCCTCTTGTTGTTTTGATACTCAACAACCAACTTCAGCAACAGACATATTCTTTGTACCCATCGAATTGGTTGATTATGCAATCGCACAGGTGAATTGAATAAGAGGGTCAGGCTCTGCTATCAATTAATGTGGTCCATTAAATTGTTTAAACAATAAAGTTGCCAGAATTGTTGGAAAGCGTAAACTAAAAGATGCAGGCAATGTTAAACTGTTGCATAATCTTTTTTATGAACGATAAAAAGAAAATATGAGTAAACTAAACGGAAACCATATTGAGGACAAAGAAACTCCTGAGTTGATTTACGTGTACGATGCATTGTGTGGCTGGTGTTACGGATTCAGCCCGGTGATAATGCGACTGAATGAAGAATTCAGCGGGAAAGTTGATTTTCTCGTTCTTTCAGGGGGCATGGTTCGGGGAGAAAATGCCGGACCCATCGGTGAAGTTGCCGGATATATCAAACAAGCCTATAGAGCGGTGGAGGAGGTCACGGGGGTTAAGTTTGGGCAGAAATTTCTGGATGAAGTGCTGGAAAAGGAAGAGGCCGTTTTTAACTCGGTACCACCGGCCCGCGCACTGGCCGTTTTCAGGCTTGAAAAGCCTCACAGAGCCGTGGAGTTTGCAGCACGACTTCAAAAGGCCATCTATTATGATGGCAGGCTTGTGGAGGATAAAACCCTTTATCGTGATATTGCCTCCTCATTGGATGTGGATGGGGATGAACTGGTAAGGCAAATGGATACCGACGAAATCGCGCAGTTGGTGGAAAATGAATTTAAGGTGGTCGCCGGAATGGGCGTTACCGGATATCCTGCTTTGCTGATAAAAACCGGTGGAGAAATAAAAAGTCTTGCCAGGGGATATAAGCCTTATGACCAGATTTCGGCATTGGTACAGCAGCACTTAAGATAATCCACAAATAAATGGTTTAACCAAAAATTGGTCTTAGGATTTTTCTGTTTCGGCAGGTTTGTTTTTCCCCAAATATTTTTACTTTTGCGAAATTAAGAAGCGGTAAACCGAGTCATGACAATAAATATTGACACACACGCGGATGATTATGATTTCGCAACAGGGCAAAACGCACGATATCAATATTATTGGCGAGCTCCATCTGACCGGCGAAATAAAATTATAAACAGATGAACCGAGCCATGACAATAATATTGACACACACGCGAATGATTATAATTTCGCAACAAGGCAAAAAGAACGATACCAATATTGTTGGCGAGCTCCATCTGACCAACTTAATCAAATTTTAAACAGATGAAATTTACATCCAAAGCATAAAACTAAAGAAAAAAGATATCATTATGGGAAGAGCTTTTGAATACCGTCGTGCGGCCAAAGAGAAACGTTGGGATAAAATGTCCAAAGTTTTTCCGAAACTGGCCAAAGCCATTACTGTTGCCGCCAAAGAGGGCGGTGTTGACCCTGACTTGAATGCCCGTTTACGCACTGCCATTCAAAATGCCAAGGCGCAAAATATGCCCAAAGATAATATTGACGCTGCCATAAAGAGAGCTGCAGGGAAAGATGCTGAAAGTTTTTCGGAGATTCTTTATGAAGGAAAAGGACCTCATGGAGTGTTGGTAGTCATTGAATGTGCTACCGACAACCCCACCCGCACCATTGCCAATATCAAGTCCTACTTCAACAAGATAGGAGGCTCTTTGGTGCCCACAGGTTCCCTGGATTTCATGTTTGCCCGCAAAGCAGTTTTTCAGTTTGACCTCAAAGAGGGAATGGATGTGGAAGAGATGGAGCTGGAGCTGATTGATGCCGGACTGGAAGAGATAGAAGTGAACGAAGGAACAGCTTATGCTTATGCAGACTACAAGGATTTTGGTACGCTCAGTCAGGCGTTGGAAGACAAAGGTGTTGAGGTGACCAAGGCCAACCTGCAACGCATACCTACTTCCCCTGTTGAGTTTACCGAAGAACAAATGGACGAAATTGACAAGCTCCTGGATAAAATTGATGATGATGATGACATCCAGGCTGTTTTTACCAATATTGCCTGAAAAGAATTGTTCCAGGAACACAAAAGCCCGGTTTTGCCGGGCTTTTGTGTTATGCAGTAAACCTCAAGCAGGTAGAATGAACCTGACCTGTCGTTGGGTTTTTATCAGGCAACACGTTGGCTTTCCTTTTGATAGATTTTTATCCAGGCCAGCAAACCTGCTACAGCGATACCCAGAAAAACGAAATACTGAAAGCTCGTGAAAACATATCCTTTGTTAAAATACAAAGGAACGGAAATGGCATCACCAATGATCCAGTAAATCCAGTTTTCAATGCGCTTCAATGCCATAAAGAGCATTCCAACCAGGAAAATCGATGTGGTCAATGAGTCAACATAGAGCAGTTTCAATCCTTCAAAATACACGTACTCCGACATGTAAGCTGCATCATCCTGCTTGAAATAATAAATCAAGCCCCAGATGGCAAAGAAAAACACGAAAACGGCCACCACTCCCATGATTTGTTGTGCTTTGGTATTCCAGCGGATGGGGATGATCTTTTTTTCAGGTCCTTTGCGTGTCCACATATACCAGCCATAAACACTCATGAGAAAGTAAAAGAAATTGATCCCCACATCGGCATACAACTGGGGTTCAATGAGAATGTACACATAAATCAGCACCGATATGATACCGGTGGGATATACAAGAATATTGGCCTTTTTGGCATACCATACACTCAGCAGGCCAAAAATAACGGCGACAATTTCCAGCCAGGTGGTTTCAAGGATATTCTGCCATAAAAGATCTAAGAAGCTATTTAATAACATATTGGATGGGGGGTTATATAAAAACCCTGCAAAGATAAATATTTTACCTCCTGTAAGCGTCTGTTTTTTTAATGTTGATGGTACAACTTGTTAAATATCTTCCATCCGTCATCAAATTTGTAAAGCCCGAGGTAATCAGTGAAAAGCAAACGACCTTCACGGTAAAGTTCCAGTTTTACCATGGCAGCATGGCCTGTAACATCTACGTCAAGTATTCTGGCTTCTACCTCTACATGAGTGTAATCAGGGTTGTTTTGTCTTTCTTCCACGATTTCGATCATTCTGCTTAGTGGAAGTTCTGATAACGCTCCACCACGGTTGAGTACCATTACGAAGGTGGGATGAAAGCCGGCTTCCATCATTTCTCTCCCTCCCAGGTTTTGAAATCCTTCTACATAAGCATTTTGAACCGTTGCAATAACTGCTTCTTCTTCTTGCGCTGATGCAGTATATGCCGCTACTGTCAGGAAGACAAGCAACAGCATGTTTTTTGTGATGATTGTAAAAGAGTTCATAATGCTGATTTTTAAAAGTTCGACCGCTAAGATAATGCAAAGAATTATATTTTGTTGCATAAATATGCGTTACCATTTGTACTGTTTATTTTCATATCTTTGCATGTCAGGTAAATAAAGCCGGGTGCACTCCCCAAGCAGGCCACTTCGACAAGATTTTTACCTGATTACTTTAAATTGTTAAGATGATTTCTCACCTATAATTAAAAAATAAATTACATTGTTATTTTCCGAATTACAACTCAATGAAGAATTGATGGAAGGGTTGAACGCCATGGGCTTCAAAGAAGCCACTCCCGTGCAGCAACAAGCCATTCCATTGATTCTTGAAAACAAAGATTTGTTGGCCTGTGCCCAGACCGGCACCGGCAAAACGGCAGCTTTTATCCTGCCCATTCTTCACAAAATAAAAACAGAAAATACTACCGGACTTAATACCCTGGTAATTGTACCTACCCGGGAACTGGCCATGCAAATCGATCAGCAGATTGAAGGGCTGGGCTATTTTGTTTCTGTAAGTTCCATGGCCGTTTTTGGCGGGGGCGACGGAATAACCTGGGAGGCCCAGAAGAAGAGCCTTACCCTGGGAGCTGATATCGTGGTGGCTACACCCGGCAGGCTCATTGCCATGCTCTCCATGGGGAAAATCAATTTTTCTTCCCTTAAGCACCTGGTGCTGGATGAGGCCGACCGCATGCTGGATATGGGTTTCTCTGAAGATATCATGCGCATCATCGGCTATCTTCCCAAAGAGAGGCAAACCCTGCTTTTTAGTGCTACCATGCCACCCAAGATTGAAATTCTGGCCAATAAAATCCTCCATAATCCTGTAAAGTTTAATCTTTCTCTGTCCAAACCGGCTGCCGGAATTTCTCAGCAAGCTTATGTGGTGCACAACAGGCAAAAGGACGATTTGCTGTTGCACATTCTCGAAAACAAAGACTTTGACTCGGTACTCATTTTTGCTTCTACCAAAATCAAAGTGAAGCAGATTGGGGATATGCTCAAATCCAGAAAGCTGGATGTGAAATCCTTTCACTCTGATCTGGAACAGGAAGTGCGCGGGGCTTTGCTCAGAGATTTTAAAAACAGACAACTCCGCATTATCGTGGCTACCGACGTGCTGGCCCGCGGTATTGACGTGGATAATATCAGCCTGGTGGTCAATTATGATGCTCCTGGTGATCCTGAAGATTACGTGCACCGTGTGGGCCGTACCGCCCGTGCAGCCAAAACGGGGGTAGCCATCACTTTTATTGGAGATGGCGAGCAGCGTAAATTTTCAGGAGTAGAGAGGCTGATTGATGCTACCGTACCCAAAATGCCCCTGCCCAAAGAGCTGGGAGAAGGACCGGTATATGATCCTTCCAAAAAACCCACTTTCGAGAGGAAGCAGGGAGGAGGACGGTTTCATCGCAAAAGAAAACCTGAAGGCCAGGGCAGAGGGCGCAATGATTCCCGCGCTTCAGGCAACAACAGGAGTAAAGACGAAAAACCACGAAAAAGATATCGGCCCCGCGACAAAAGGAATAATCAGGGCGACGCTTGATGATCGCAGCCGTTGCCGGGCAATGCTCCTATCCATTGCCGTCAGTTTTAACTGATGGATAAAAAGCTTGAAGCTTCAGGTGGGACTTTAGTCCCCATAGCAAACAACCCGGAATAATTGAGCTGTCCTTAATTGCCCTTCATCTCTTATGGCTTCTGTACAGCACTTTTGATACTGACCTCTTTACTGTTCAGTACCGCACAACCTGAATCTTTGACAAATTAAAAGACAATGCTCCTATCCATTGCCGTCAGTTTTAACTGACGGATTTGAGAGGCTAAAAGAGCCAGGGGCTTGAGCCCCCTTATTTATCTGTTTGTAGAATTTGGAT
>CAZBGI010000009.1:77354-78929 GCA_964491395.1 uncultured Bacteroidales bacterium
GCTAAAAGAGCCAGGGGCTTGAGCCCCCTTATTTATCTGTTTGTAGAATTTGGATAATCATTAAAGATTCCTCAATATGGTAAGATTTATTTCCCGCACAGCATTCCTGTTGCTTATAGTGCTTCTTGCATGTAAACCACAAATGATTCAGGCACAGGTTGACTCCACTTTCCGGTTTTATTTTTATGACCAGCGGTATTCGCTTTTTCAGGTACTACCCGATACCTCTGGCGAAATTATTATGCTGGGCAACAGCATCACCAACGGGGCCAACTGGAGCGAATTGTTCAACAATCCCAATGTGAAGAACCGCGGTATTTCTGCGGACAATACATTCGGTATCCTGCACCGGCTGGAGGAAGTGACTGCTTCCCAACCCAAAAAGATATTTTTGCTCATCGGCATCAACGATATTTCTAAAGAAACGCCGGTGGAGGTTATAATCAACAATTACCGGCGCATCATCGAACTAATACAGCAGGATTCCCCCGACACCCGCCTTTACCTGCAGAGCCTGTTCCCCACAAGCAATGAGTTTGACCATTTCCCAAAAGCCCACAACAAGGAAAAAGAGATAGAGGCCGTAAACCAGGGAATTGAAAAGCTGGCTGCTGATTACGGAGCCACGTTCATTGACCTGCATCCCCATTTTCTGGATGAGCACGGTAAACTCAGCAAACAATTCACCAATGATGGGCTTCACCTGATGGGAGAAGGTTACCTGCACTGGGCCCGTATCCTCAGACCCTATATCGAAGAGAAAACAGAAAATATGGAAACCGCTCCTGTCTCAGCAGGAGATTTGTATTACCAACGCAAACGAGCCATGCACGAAGCCATGCAAATTCCATCAGACGCCATTGTGATGCTGGGCAACAGCATCACCGAAGGAGGGCTTTGGCAAGAACTGCTGCCAGGTGTTCCGGTGGTAAACAGGGGAATTGGCGGCGATCATTTGCAGGGAATGCTTGACCGGCTGCCCGGCATACTGGAGCACCAACCCAAATCCATTTTTATCATGGCAGGGATCAACAATATTTTGTTTTACGATGCCGCTCCGGCTTCTGTTGCCGAAGGTGTGGAGGCCATGATGCAACTCATCAAAGTTAAAAGCCCCGGCACAAAGATTTTCCTGCAAAGCATTTTACCCGTCAACGAAATTGCCGGGGATAACCGGGAATTTCTCCTCCACAGGCACAGCACCATAATTGCCACCAACAAATTACTGCAACAAACTGCGCATAAACACCAGGTAACTTTCATTGACCTGCACAGTTTGTTTTCCGATGAATATGACCGGCTGCAGCAGGACTTGACCACGGATGGATTGCATCTTGGACCCCAGGGGTATCTGCTATGGGCACGGGCGTTGCGGTCTTTTGTGGAGTAGGAGCCGGTCTCTGAGCTTATCTTTGTTGGTCCCTGAGTTTATCGAAGGGACATAGAGTAATGTGGTTTCGATAAACTCAACCACCGGAAATGGGTAGACCCTCAGCTTGTTCTTGTCGATCCCTGAGCCAGTCGAAGGGTGGTCCCTGAGCTTGTCGAAGGGTGGTCCCTGAGCTTGTCGAAGGG
>CAZBGI010000010.1:0-77752 GCA_964491395.1 uncultured Bacteroidales bacterium
TTTAACCAATTACTTAAACTAATTTTATTCGAATGAAACTTGCATGAGCACTGCGCTCTCAAAAGGAAATGAAAATGCTCAGACATGCAAGTTCCATCAGACCAATTACTTAACTAAATTATTTTCTGATGAATATTTACCTGTTGGTTGTTGTCGCTTATTTTGCTCTTATTACCCTTATTTCACTACTTACTAAAAAAGTGGCCAGCCGTTCGGCGGCAGATTACCTGGTTGCAGGGCGAAATCTCGGGGTTATTGCTTGTGCTGTAGTGGTAGCCTCTGAGTGGTTGGGGGGAATGAGTACCATCGGGGTGAGTGAAAGAGCCTTTACATCGGGTACTTTGCAACCCATCCTGTATAATATTTCTACAGCTATAGGCATGATTATCATTGGCTTTACGGTGGCCCGTCATTACCGGGACAACAATGTTCATACTGTCAGTGAGATGCTGGAAAATCTCTTCGGACGAAGGGCAAGGGCTGTTTCGGCCATTGCCTTTCTTTTTGCTTATGTCGTACTTGCGTTTGTTCAACTTCAAACTGCCTCAAGCGTTATCTCGGCCATGTTTGGTACTCCCTGGCTGTATTCGGTGATCATATCCTCCATGGTTATCACCATTTATACTTATGTTGGAGGCATGCACGCGCTTGCCATAACCGGTATCATTCACGTTATTGTAATGTTTTTTGGGATTGGGCTGGCTACATGGATTGGTGTTTCCGATGTGGGCGGCTTTGCTGAACTCAGGGAGCAAATGATGGTACAGGGGTCTCCGGAAAATCTCTACAATCCGTTTAGCGGAGGGCTTGGTTATGCCTGGAGTCTTATCCTGGGGGGAGTATTGGGAGGCATGGCAGGTCAGGCAAGCATTCAGCCCATTTTTGCAGCCCGAAGTGCGGCAATAGCCAAAAAAGCCGCTATTTTTTCTTCACTGATCATTGCACCTTTTGGCATTATGGTAGCCTTGCTGGGGCTTGTAGCCAAAACCGGTAATTATTTTGACGTTACTACCATAGCCAGTCCTTTATGGAATCCCGATTTGCAAATCATCAACCCCAAAATGGTTTTGCCGACCCTGATGGTCACCTCTGAATTTATTCATCCTGTGTTGGGAGGGATTGCCCTTGCGGGAATTCTTGCAGCCATATTGTCAACGGTAGGGCCGGTGAATTTTGCTGTGGTAACCATTGCTACCAAGGATATTTATCATGGTATCATTAATAAAGCTGCTGTGGATAAAAAGCTCATCTCCACGGCCCGCAAGCTTGTTATTCTTGTCAATCTCCTGACAATACCCCTGGCATATTACAGCACCGGGGCCATCTTGAGTATGGCTTATATATCCTATGGAATAAGGGCCATTGGCGCCATCGTGATTGTAATGGGCATTTATCGCCGTGGCTGGATTAGCACCGACGGAGTGCGATGGGCATTTATTGGAGGAACACTTGTGGTATTGCTCAATATCATTGCAAAGCTGGCCGGTTGGTGGAATATTGAGGATACTTATATGGCAGTTGGGGCGGCTGTGCTGTTTGTTTTGCTGGGTAATATGTATGCCTCCCATCGGAAAAAACAGCTGCGAAAACAATCCCGGAAGCTCAGACCTTTTCCCGAACGCGAGTTAAGAAAGTGAAAAGAAAAAAAGACAATTAAAAAAATTAAATTTGTAACTCAACTGGAATCCTCATGAATGAAAAAATGCCACTTGAAGGGTTGAATGTCCTGGAACTGGCCAGTGTATTGGCCGGCCCCAGTGTTGGGATGTTTTTTGCCGAGTTGGGAGCTACAGTGTATAAAATAGAAAATGTAACCACCCAGGGTGATGTAACCCGTAAGTGGAAACTCCCCAAAGAAGATCCGGATACTGATATATCCGGTTACTTTTCCTGTGTTAACTGGGGTAAGTATTCTTTTGCTGTTGATTTATGCAGAGAGGAAGGGTTGAAAATCATTTATGAACTTGTGGCCCAATGCGATATTGTGTTGGTGAGCTACAAGCCCGGAGACGCGGAAAAGCTGAAAGTGGACTATCCTACACTGAAAAAGTACAATGCCGCTATCATCTATTCCCACATTACGGGCTATGGTTTGCAAAATCCCCGGGCAGGTTTTGATGCGATTATCCAGGCTGAGAGTGGATTTACATACATGAATGGTGAACCCGATGGCCCTCCGACTAAAATGCCCGTGGCACTGATGGATGTATTGGCTGCCCATCAACTGAAAGAAGCCATTTTGCTTGCCCTTTATTATCGTATGAAAACCGGAAAAGGACAATATATTGAAGCTTCCTTGTTTAAGGCTGGTTTGTCTTCCCTGGTTAATCAGGCCACCAACTGGCTGGTAGGAAAAGCCATTCCGCAACGCATGGGGTCAGACCATCCTAATATCGTTCCTTACGGCACCATTTTTAAAACTGCAGATGGCAAAGAGATTGTGTTGGCCGCTGGTACCGACAAACAATACCGGGAACTCATTAAGGTTTTGGGACGAGATGATTTGGCTGCCGATTGCAAATTTGAGAAGAATCATGGTCGGGTTATTCACAAAGAAGAAATCAATGGCATTCTACAGGGTGAGATCATCCGGTATACCCGTGAAGAAATTCTGTCAATCCTTCAAAAGAAAAGAATTCCCGCCGGTGGGGTGTTTAACATGAAGGAGGTTTTTGAAGTGCCCGAGTCGCAACCCATGATTCTGAAAGGAAAATATGAAAACGGGAATGAGATTAAAGGAGTTCGCTCTATCGCCTTCAGCACCAGCGATAGAATGCATGCCGAAATATTGACTCCTCCACCTCATTACGGTCAGCATACACGACACATATTATCCGAAATACTGCATTATGATGAACAAACCATCAATGAGCTAATAACCAAAGGAGTTACTTATGCAAGAGAATAAAAAGGGGAGGTTTGTCCTTACGGATGCTTCCCGCTTAATAATTGAATCCATGGCACGGGCCGGTGCCGATGCTTTTATCGGTTACCCCATTACCCCGGCTAATTTACTGTATCAGTATGGCTCGCAGCGGATGCCTCTGATGCTCTCTGCTCCCGATGAGATTACCACCTTGCAATGGATGGCTGGTTTGTCTGCGGCCGGCAAAATTCCGGTTACCGCCACTTCTTTTCCAGGGTATGCCCTCATGATTGAATCCGTAAATATGGCTTACATGATGGAATTGCCCATGGTTATTGTTTTGGTGCAACGGCTGGGGCCGGCAACAGGTACAGCAACTTGCGGGGCTCAAGGAGATCTTTCTCTGCTGAAAGGAACAATTTCCGGTGGCCATCCCATTCCTGTTTTATGTACTTCTTCTTTTAACGATTGCTGGACCCTCTCGGCCAAAGCAGTGGAAGTGGCCGTAAAATTGCGGTCTCCTGTGGTTCTTCTTACCTCCAAAGAAGAAGTAATGACCCGTAAAAGTCTTGATATTTCTACCCTTCCCGCCATTGATAAAGTAGAACGTAAATATTACAATATGAAGTGTGAAGGGAAATACAAGCCTTACAAACCTACTGACTGGGTCCCCGATTTTCTTCCTGTAACACAGTCCGAACATCAGGTGCGTCTCACTGCAAGCACCCACGATCAGCTTGGAGTTCTGCAACATTCCTCGCAGGAGGCCTTGAATAATACACGCCGCCTGGAAGAAAAAATACGGAAAAAAGCCTTTGAATATACTTTGTATGATATTGATGAAAAGGAAGATGCCCGAACATTGATAGTGGCTTATGGTATCACGGCTGCGGCTGCCAGGGAGGCTGTATCTACTTTAAGAAAGGAGGGAGAGAAAATATCCCTGCTCATTCCGAAAACCTTGATCCCGGTACCGGAGGTTTATGCAGAAATAATGGATAGCTATGATAAAGTAGTCGTAGCTGAAGAGAATATCAACAACCAGTTTAGCGATTTGATGTATGGAGTAAGAAAACCACGTAATCACAGGTTTGTGGGTTCGCTGGGGAAAATGATAACACCGGAACAAATAATTGAGGAGGTGAAAATATGACAGTTCCATTTTTAAATACTGACGCATTGCCCTATTGCAAAGGGTGCGGGCATAGTCTTATCGCAAAAAATACTTCCAAAGCGCTGGAAAAACTAAATTATAAACCGCTTGATGTGGTAATGGTTACCGATATCGGCTGCCATGGTATCATCGACAAATGTCTCAATACGCATACCGTGCATGGCTTACACGGACGCTCAGCCGCCTTGGGAGCGGGCATCAGCTTTGCCAATAACGATTCCGGGAAAAAAATCATTGTCTTTATTGGCGATGGGGGCACCACCATAGGTTTACAGCATATCATGGAGGCCTCACGTTTAAATCTGGATATGACAGTAGTGGTACATAATAATTATTTGTACGGTATGACGGGTGGACAAACCAGTGGACTAACCCCGGTGGGATTCAATACGACCACTTCTTATCATGGAAACCCCTATGAAGGATATGACATCTGCTCCCTGGCTCATACAGCTGGTGCAGCCTATGTGAGTCGAATGATGGGAATCTGTGATTTCAGCGACAAACTGGCTGTTGCTTTTTCTACCAAGGGATTTTCACTGGTTGAGGTCATGGAGATATGCCCAAGCTATGGGGTAAAGTTAAATCCCAGGCGCAAACTGGCTGAATTAGTGGAATCCTCGGGCCGACAGTTAGGGGAATGGACCCACAAAAGAAAACCGTATGCGATTCACAAGAGAGACAAAACCGATGATCTTATTTCTGCTTTACCTCTCATCAAAAAAGGATTTACATCTTACCTTAAAGATCCAATATCGCTGGTTTTGAGTGGTTCAGCAGGAGAAGGAGTGCAACTTGCTGCCGGTCTCATCAGTAAGGCAGCCATCTCTTCAGGCTTGCATATAACCCAAAAGGGGAGCTATCCGGTAACAGTGGGTGTGGGGTTTTCTACCGCTGAACTTAACCTCTCTCCCCATACGGTCAGTTTTCATGGCATCAATATTCCTGATATGATAATCGTAACTTCCCAGGATGGCCTCGCCCATAACCGGCAAAGGATTGAAGCAATGAAATCCGGGAAACTCTTTATTGACAGCAGTCTTGAGATTCTACCCACCGGTGCTGAAATTATCCAATATGATTTCAGATCCACAGGAGAACGCAATGCATCGTTATTTGCTGTGTTTTTCTGGGCGATGAAAACCGGCATTATCTCCACTGAATCTTTATTCAAAGTAATTCAGGATGAAGGTAAGGAAGAGAAATTACCTGTGGGAAAAATTAAAGACGCCCTTTCAAATGTAAAGTAAAACAATGTAAATCATTGTTGTCCGGGAAAATATGAATGGTTTCTGAAAACGTTTGTTGATTGTTTCATCCCTACGGGTTTTAAATTCAGGAGGTCACATTTAAACCATAACCCTTTCACTCCTAACAGAGTTAATACATTCTACTGGATTCAGGCCCATCCCGTAGAGATGAAATGTTTATAGTAAAATGAAACAGAGCCTTGTTGAGTTTCTTAGGAAGGAGACAAATTTTACCGGACAATAATGTAAGTAAATATCAAAAAGCTGGATAAAGTATTGCCCAAAATCAGGGTTGTAACAAAGATGAACAGAATAATGACAATACCCATTGACACCAGGTCGGATGATTGTACTCTTGCAACAAAGCTTGAAATAAACCACCGATAATATTGGGCAGCTCCATGTGACCACTTGAAATCAAATTATAAACACATGAATTTGTTTTACTTTTGCAACCCCAAATAAAAAACAATGGCTGTTTCCTCCGGAAAAAAGAAAAAGAAAAAATCTAACCTGTTGTCTGGCATAAAAGAGTGGCTCAAAGCTTTCCTGATTGCCTTTGTTATTCTTGTTTTGGTGAGGTTTTTTGTTTTTGATCTGATAAGTTTGACAGACAGTGGAATGGAAAAATCACTGCTGCAAGGGGATATTCTTTTGGTGAATAAATACAATTACGGCACGCGGATGCCCTTAAGAATTGTCCCCCAAAATTGGGTTAATAAATTCTTTTCAACCCATACGTTGCCTCTTGTAAGGCATTTGCCCTACTGGCGAATACCGGGAAATCAGCCCCCTGACTATAATGATATGGCCTGTATTAATATTCCTGCACCTCATGATGTGGCTATTGACAAAAGAACCCGCACCGTTAAACGTATTGTGGCTTTGCCGGGAGATATACTTGAAATGAAGGATGCAACGCTGTATGTTAATGGTAAACCTCATACAAATCCCTCCGCCTTGCAGTTTAACTATTTAATAGAATTGGATAGGAACGAGAATGTTGAAGATTTTCTTTCGGATTACAGCATTAAAGAAGGAACAAGAGTGAAAGGGAGAAATCAGTTTGTTTTTCCTTTTACCATGCAAATGGCTGACTCTATTGCCAACGGTGGTGATGTACAAAAAATTCAAAAAGTTTCGCCCGGAAGAGAAAAAGAATTTGTAAGTCCTTTCGGGAAAAAAGCAAATACCTGGACACTCGATCATTTTGGTCCGGTTACCCTTCCTTACAGAGGTTATACCCTGCCACTATCGACCCGCAATCTTGATGAATGGCTTTACCATCTGCTTTATCATGAAAGAGTATCAGTAGCAGTAACGAATGATTCAGTTTTTGTGGAAGGTGAATTTACCAGGGATTATACTTTCAAATACGATTACTATTTCCTGATGGGAGATAATCGTCATAATACATCCGATTCCCGGCTCTGGGGGTTGGTGCCCGAGAGTCATTTACTGGGCCGGGCAACTTCTGTTTTTATCTCATTTGATAAAAATGCAGGACTCATTGATAAATTAAGATGGAAGCGATTTTTCCGGTCGTTGGATAAAATTAACTGAAAATATCTTTTTGTGTAATGAATGATGCATCTTCAACTACCGATTTGCTGGTGTCAACAGCATATTTTCCCCCCTTGGAATATTTTTCAGAACTTGTTCATGCCCGGGAAGTATTGATCGATATTCACGAAACCTACCCCAAGCAAACCTGGCGCAACCGTTGTACCATTGCCAGCAGCAACGGCCTGGTAAATTTGAGTATTCCTGTAGAAAAACCCCATGGAAATGCCACCAAAACTTCCCAGGTCTTGATTAGTCGCCATTATCATTGGAGAAAAAATCATTGGAGAACAATTTTCTCTGCCTATCGAAATGCCCCGTTTTTTATTTATTATGCCGACTTGATTGAACACTTGATACTGGATGATGATTCTGCATTATTATATGAGTATAATCATGCTATTTTAGTGGCTCTGATCAATGAAGTGCAACTGGATGTCTCAACCGGGTTTTCCCGTGAATTTGTGCGGAATGTTGAAAAAGCGAAAGATGTTAGATTTTGCATCAGCCCTAAGCAGCGAGATAGACAGAATTATAGGGCACCGGTTTTTGAACCTTACTATCAGGTTTTTGAGGACAGGTTGGGTTTTAGTCCCAACCTCAGCATCCTGGACTTGCTCTTTAACATGGGCCCTGATACTGGCGATTATTTGTTAAACACGCGCTTTGCCATTTAAAGATTCTCTCTTTACGGCGTTTAATTCAGTCCCGGGTAAGCTATTCTTACATGGAAAATATGCATTAGACGGTTTTTCAATACCTTTTTGATGGTGCTAATATCCTTGAAGGTAATATTGGCGTTGTCAAATTGTTTTTCCTGCACCTGAGTCTCAATAATGTTTTCCACAAGTTGATTGATGTTATCCTCGGTAGGGTTCTTCATGCTTCTTGAAGCGGCTTCCACTGAATCGGCCATCATCAGAACTGCTGTTTCCTTGCTGAAAGGTTCCGGCCCTTTATAGCGGAATATTTCAGGGTCAATTTCCTTGTCCGGATTTTCGTTCTTCTCCATGATATAAAAATACCGGGTTGTGGTGGTACCATGATGTGTTCTTATAAAATCAATAATATATTCGGGCAGATTATGTTTTCTTGCTTTCTCTATTCCTTTAATAACATGGCTGATGATGACTTCAGCACTTTCAGTAAAAGTGAGTTCATCATGAGGATTGATTTCTGAATTTTGATTCTCAATAAAATACTGCGGCTGTTCCATCTTGCCAATATCGTGATAGAGCGCCCCGGTACGTACCAGCAAACTATTACCCCCGATAAGGTTGATGGCTTCTTCTGCGAGGTTGGCTACCTGCAGGGAGTGTTGAAAGGTGCCCGGTGCCTGCATATTCAACTCGCGAAGCAACAAAGAATTGGTGTCAGAAAGTTCAAGTAATGAAAAATCGGTAGGCAAACCTGAGGTGCGCTCAAAAATGTATATCAGAGGATAGGCAAAAAGGGTGAGCAAGGCACTTCCGGCAAAATACACATAATTGATGGGAGCGATGTATGAAAATGTACCGCTTTGAGCCAATGACAAACCAGTGAAAATAGCAGAATAGGTAAGAAAGATTAAAAATACAGTAAAAAACAACTGAGATCTTCTTCTGAGACTTGCCATGCTTAATATGGCAATAATCCCTGCAATGAACTGAAGGAAAACGAATTCAAAACTTTTGGGAACCAGAAATCCAATTAAAATGATGCTGATAATATGCACATAAAGTGCAAGACGGTTGTCGAAGAAACTCCTGATGATAATAGGTACAATGCAAACGGGAACCAGGTAAAGTAGATTGATATCATATTTTACAACCTGACTGGTAAGGAAAATCATCAGGTAAATAATAAGGAGAATAACAATCAGTTTTCTGGAATCATAAAATGCTTCACGCCTGAATACTCTCAGAAATAAGCTCAGCACTATAATGGAAATAGATACGAGCAAAAACTGACCGATAAAAACAATATAATTGGCAGCCGAACTTCCCAATTGACGACTGTATTCAGCTCTGTAGGATTCAAGAATCCGGTATTTTTCATCTGTAATGATTTCTCCTTTGGAAACAATTTTTTCTCCTTGTTGCACCATACCACGGGAGGGGGATATTCGCTCCAGGGCTGCGCTTAATGCCCTTGCGTTAGCTTCTTCATCAAGAAAAACAGAATGCGAAACAGAGTTCTCCAACACATTGCGCAAGAGGTTTCTGTTAGCCGAACTTAAGTCAGACGATGATAGCTGGTGGGAAATGTATTGAAATGCTTCCTGGATGGTAAAAAAATCACCTATCTGCCGGCTTCTGGCCACTGCACCGTCCAGCAAAAGAATTTCCTCGTCTTTGGAAGCTTCTGTTAGCTCTCCTTCCAGGAATATTATACCACGATTGTAGATGGAGTCGAAAATGTTGATAAGCATTTTTTTGCTCCTCTCTTTTTGCCTGTCGTTTGCGTTAGCATCAGGGTAATTTTCATTCCAGGCAACCTCAAACCGGTTGATAAGGGTTTGAAACTGACTTTCATAAATGCCGGGATCTTCTTTAAAAAAGGGAGTAAGCTCCTCAATCACTTCCTCACGCTCTGCTTCCAGCTCTGCCGGACTTTTTAGAATGGCAAAATTAAAGGGGGCAATCAAATCCTCATACAACCACGGACGCGCCTGTGAAAACTCCCAATAAAATCCGGTCTGGCGCGGGAAAAGTAATAATATCAGGAAAACACTGATTGCAAACAAAGAAAAGCGTACGATGTTTGAAAAGTTTTCCTGAAACCATGCGATAATTTTACTCATGTTTGCTTATTTGTTTGTTGCGAATATAACACCAATTATTGGGTTTTTCCGATGCAGACTGCGTAAAATTTATAATTGTATTACCGCATTGCTTTCGGAATTTGAAAAACCACTCTAACCTATTTATTTTTTTTGACTATATTTACCCCAAAAAACAGCTTATGGATCATGGTATTTGTTTACTAAGTGTTGTACCCATGCGTGCAACACCTGACGATAAAAGTGAAATGGTTTCTCAGTTGTTGTTTGGTGACTGGGTGCATATACTTGAAAAGCGTGATAAATGGTATTTTGTTCAAAATCATACTGATAGTTACCAGGGCTGGGTTTCTGCCGGACAAATTAAACTGCAGGATGCGACCGTCTTTCATGAGATACAAAATCAATCTCATTGGGTAAGTCGCGATTTGGTGCAAATTCTGGAAAACAAGACCCAAAAAACCAGCTTTCTTGTCTCTGCAGGCAGTAGTTTTTATCATTGTCAGGACCAGGTTTTTAACCTTTGTGGCGATACCTGGCAATATCACGGAGAAATGGTAAATGCCGATGAATTGAACACGTTAGAAATTCTCAATTATGCCATGTTATTTCTGCATACGCCATACTTATGGGGAGGTCGTTCAGCCCTGGGGATAGATTGTTCGGGTTTTACCCAGCTTGTTTATAAAATGGCAGGCAGGCATTTGCATCGCGATGCATCACAGCAGGCCAAACAAGGAGAAATGATCAACCTTGTTCACGAGGCCTTACCGGGAGATTTACTGTTTTTTGACAACGAAGAAGGTGATATCATCCATGTAGGAATTTTATTAGATGACCAGCATATTATTCATGCCCATCAACATGTCAGGATTGATAAAATAGATCATCAGGGGATTTTTAATGTGGATACCCGAAAATATACGCATCAGCTTCGCTTGATAAAGAGGTATTCCTGAATAAGTTTATTTTTCTGACCTTTAAGCGCAATATTAGTTTAATAGTTTATGGTGCAACGATAATTTTTTGTACCTTTGCACCCTTGAATTCTAAAGAGAAACGATGATAAAAATAACTTTGCCCGATAATTCTGAAAGAGAATACCCTCAAGGTGTAACAGGCCTCGAAATAGCCAAAAGTATTAGCGAAGGACTTGCCCGCAACGTGCTTTCAGTTACTGTTAATGGTGAAACCCTTGATTTGAACCGCCCCATCAATGAGGATGCAAAAATAAAACTCAACACCTGGGATGATAAAGAGGGCAAAGCTACTATGTGGCATTCATCAGCACACCTGATGGCTGAAGCCATTGAAACCTTGTATCCCGGAACAAAATTCGGCATTGGTCCGGATGTGGAAAACGGGTTTTACTATGATATCGATCTTGGAGAAAAAACTATTTCCAGCAATGATTTTGAGAAAATAGAGAAAAAAATGCTGGAACTGGCCAGGCAAAAGCAAACATTCAAACGAAAAGAAATTCCTAAAGCAGAAGCGCTGGAATATTATTCAAAAAAAGGAGACGAATACAAGGTAGACCTTTTGGAAGATCTGGAAGATGGCACCATCAGCCTTTATGAGTCAGGAAATTTTACCGACTTATGCCGTGGGCCCCATCTTATGGATACCAGCCCTATAAAAGCCGTAAAATTACTCAGTATTGCCGGAGCTTACTGGAGAGGCGACGAAAGCCGCAAACAACTTACAAGGGTATATGGGATTACTTTTCCCAAGCAAAAGCAGCTTACTGAATATCTTGAAATGCTCGAAGAAGCCAAAAAGCGCGACCATCGTAAGATTGGCCGTGAGATGGAACTTTTTGCATTTTCTTCCAGTGTAGGACAAGGCCTACCGCTTTGGCTTCCCAAGGGAGCTCAATTGCGTGAAAACCTGGAAAAATTCCTGAAAAATGTTCAGCGCAAAGCAGGATATCTTCCGGTTATTACACCTCATATCGGCAACAAAAACCTTTACATAACCAGCGGGCATTATGAAAAATACGGAAAGGATTCTTTTCAGCCTATTCATACTCCCGCCGAAGGAGAAGAGTTTTTGCTGAAACCCATGAACTGTCCTCACCATTGCGAAATATACAAAACCAGGCAATACTCCTACAAAGAACTGCCCGTGCGAATGGCAGAATTTGGTACAGTGTATCGCTATGAACAAAGCGGCGAACTCCACGGTTTGACCCGGGTAAGAGGTTTTACCCAGGACGATGCCCATATCTTTTGCAGACCTGATCAAGTGAAAGAGGAGTTTCTTAAAGTGATGGATATCATCCTTTATATTTTTAAAGCTCTTGAATTTAAAGATTATCACGTGCAGATTTCCTTGCGTGATCCCGAAAATATGGAGAAGTATATCGGAACAGAAGAGAACTGGGAAAAAGCCGAAAAAGCCATCATTGAGGCGGTTGAAGAAAAGGGAATCAAAGCCGAGGTTGAAACCGGCGAAGCTGCATTTTACGGCCCCAAACTTGACTTTATGGTAAAAGATGCTTTAGGACGTAAATGGCAGCTGGGAACCATTCAGGTTGATTACAACCTGCCCGACAGATTTGAACTGGAATATACCGGCAGTGATAATCAGAAGCACCGTCCTGTAATGATTCACAGAGCTCCTTTTGGTTCTATGGAACGATTTGTAGCCGTTTTGATTGAACATTGTGCCGGTAATTTCCCTTTATGGCTCACTCCCGAACAGGCTATAGTATTGCCTATCAGTGAGAAATATGAGGAATATGCAAAAAAAGTTTTAAATTTGCTGAATAATTCAGAAATTCGCACCCTCATTGATGAACGCAGCGAAAAAACCGGTAAGAAGATCAGGGATGCTGAAACACGCAAGATACCCTTTATGGTCATTGTTGGTGAGAAAGAAGAAAAAGAAGGTACGATCTCTGTTAGAAAACATGGAGAAGGAGATTTGGGAACTTTTACCCCAGATGAATTTGTCCGGCTGGTAGAGGAAGAGATAAGTAAACTGACAGCGTTTTAAGCTGACTTTATAATTATTATTATATTATTCACAAAATAAGGAGGAACGAAGTATAGCAACACCTTTTAGACCAAGACCCAGAAGAGGTTTTGTAAAACCGGAAGACCCACATAACATTAACGAGAAGATTAAAGCCCCGGTTGTGAGGGTAGTAGGGGAAGATATGGAACCCAGCATAATGCAAACCAAGGAGGCAATTGTGTTGGCCGAAGAGAAAGGACTTGATCTTGTTGAGATAGCTCCTACGGCCAACCCCCCTGTTTGTAAAATCCTTGACTACAAAAAGTTTCTTTACGAACAAAAAAAGAAACAAAAAGAAGTGAAGGCCAATGCTGCCAAAATTGTGGTGAAAGAGATCCGGCTGGGTCCCAATACAGATGATCATGACTTTAACTTCAAGCTAAAACATGCTCAGAAGTTTCTTGAAGAGGGCTCCAAGATCAAAGTATTTGTTTTCTTTAAGGGACGCTCTATCGTTTATAAGGAAAAAGGTGAGATGGTTTTGCTTAGATTTGCCCAGGAACTGGAAGAAATTGGCAAAGTAGAACAGATGCCTAAGCTCGAAGGTAAAAGGATGATCATGTTTATCTCGCCCAAAAAGAAAAAATGACAACCTCGTTTATTATCAATTTATTAACCCGTAATTTTTTTTAAAATGCCTAAAATGAAGACCAAATCCGGAGCAAAAAAGCGCTTTACGCTTACTGCTTCCGGAAAAATTAAGCGCAAGCATGCTTACAAAAGTCACATCCTTACCAAGAAGACCAAAAAAAGGAAAAGAAACCTTACCAAAACTTCCTTGGTGCATAAATCCGATGAAAACAATGTAAAAGCAATGCTTTGTATTTAATCTAATTAAATTTTTAATTTTATTTGTAGAAACTTTATTTAGCCTGAAAAGTCTTTTCCATTTGTTGAAAAGCGCTAAATGAAACAAAATTTAAAAAAATGGCAAGATCAGTTAATAACGTCGCTTCAAGACGTAGAAGAAGAAAGATTCTTAAGCTCACAAGAGGATACTTTGGAGCAAGAAAAAATGTATGGACCGTAGCTAAGAATACCTGGGAAAAAGGTCAAACTTATGCATACCGCGACAGACGGACCAAGAAAAGAAATTTCAGGAAACTCTGGATCCTGCGTATCAATGCAGCTGCCAGAACTCATGGCATGAGTTATTCTAAATTTATGGGTGAATTAAATAAGCATGAAATCCAGATCAACCGTAAGGTTCTGGCCGATTTGGCCATGAATCATCCGGAGGCCTTCAAAGCCATCGTGGATAAAATCAGCTAATAAATAATAAAACGAGATATTACTGTAGAAAGGACTACTCTTAGGGGTAGTCTTTTTTTTTTTATCATTGGTGGCAATTAGCCCTGATGGGCAGACCAGGAAACCACTTTGTCCGGTTTCAGGGGAAATGAAACAACACAGTCCGGATCGCCCCGGCCTTCAGGAATGGCCCAGAATCCGGAAATCAGAAGTACTGAAGACAGGTGTATATCAAACAATGCCTGCAGGAGACAACCCTCCGGATGGCCTAAAGGCTCTTTGCGCTGCATTATAGGCTATCAGATATAAAAAAAGGTTGCATTACAAGACTAATCGTGTGTAATGCAACCTTTTTTTGCTGTGACTGGCAATCAATCCTTACCAGATTTCTGCCCTTGCAGAAGATTCGATATACCGGGAAGTATTATCAGCATCGAGGCCAAAAGCTTCATAAAACTCTTTCATATTGTAAACAATGCCGTTTACTCTTGCTTCTCCGGGCGAATGAGGTCCTTCGCTGAGCTGTTGCATAAGCCGTTGGTTACGCATGTGATTTCTCCAGATTTGGCCATAAGCAATAAAAAAGCGTTGGTTGGGAGTAAATCCCTCAATTTCACCTGGAGAGCCATCTTTGTTAAGTTTGTTTTGTAAAGCCTGATAGGCAATGGTAAGACCTCCCAGGTCAGCGATGTTTTCTCCCAGGCTTAACTTTCCATTTATGGTTAGCGTGTCCAGCATCACATAATTGTTATACTGATCCACCAACGTTTTGGTTTTTTCCTCAAACTTGCGACTGTCCTCTTCTGTCCACCATTCTTTCAGGTTACCATCGAGGGCATATCTGCGCCCCTGGTCGTCAAAACCATGGGTCATTTCATGGCCAATAACCATACCTATCGCTCCGAAATTAACCGCATCATCTCCATGGGGAAAAAAGAACGGGGGTTGCAATATAGCAGCAGGGAAAACAATTTCATTCATGGTGGGGCTGTAGTATGCATTTACTGTTTGTGGGTTCATGAACCATTTGTCGCGGTCTACAGGTTGTCCTATTTCGGCAAGATTCAAAGCCCTGTTGAATTCACGTGCGGCAATTACGTTCAGGATATGGGGTTGTTCTTTGATCTCCAGGTTGCTGTAATCAATCCATTTATCAGGATAACCAATTTTTACATTCATGGCTTGCAGCTTGGCAAATGCATTTTCCTTGGTGTCCGGACTCATCCAGTCAAGTTGTTCGATACGTTGGTAGAAGGCTTCTCTGAGGTATTCTACCAGTTCTTTCATGCGATTTTTTGACTCGGGGGGGAAATGCAGGGCTACATATTCCTGACCAACAGCATCGCCCAAAGCACCGTTGAGTGATGAAAGAGCAATTTTCCATCTCTCACGTTGCTGCTCGCTTCCGGTCATTACCCGGGAATAAAAATCAAAGTGGGCCTGTTCAAAGTCCCGCCCTATATAAGGTGCAGCACCCCGGAGCACGTTCCATTCCAGGTAGGTCTTCCATTGATCCAAGGAGTGGGTGGCCAGCAATTCATCAAAACGTTGAAAAAATTCCGGTTGACCGTTATTGAGCTCCTGGATGTCTATTTCCAATGAACCAAGATAGGCAGGCCAGTCAAAGGCTGGCATGGAATCATCAATTTCCTGCAATGTTTGCTTGTTATAGGTAGCATAAGGGTCTCTTCTTTGCAGGCGTGTCATGGAAGCATCAGCAAGCTGTGTTTCAATTTCCATGATTTCTTCCCGGGCGGTTGCGGCTTCTTCGGGGCTTTTACCACTCAGCGTAAAAATTTTATCAATCAATATTTCGTAATTCTCTCTGATTTCTTTGCTGCGTGCATCATCTTTAAGGTAGTAGTCACGATCTGACATGCCCAGTCCACTTTGGTAGATGTTGACAATGACCTCTTCGGTGTTTTTTCTGTCTTGTCTGGCTCTCAGGCCGAAAACCGGAGAGAAACCCTTCAGGTGCATAGAGGCAATTATCCGGGGCAGTTCTTTTTTGTCATTGAGGTTATCAATATTCTCCAGTAAAAAACCAAGGGGTTCAATGCCCGCTTCGGCTTGTTTTACCGTATCCATGGCGCTATTGTAAAAGTCTCTTATTTTTTGCCTGTTGGAGCCCTGCGCCGCATTATTGTCTTCCTGGATTGTCTGGAGCAAATTGTAAAGTTTTTCTTCATTTTGCTCAGCAAGCTGTTCAAAGGAACCATACCTGCTGTATTCTTCAGGTATGGGGTATTTTTCCAGCCAACCGGCATTTACAAAACGGTAAAAGTCATCCCCGGCAGAAATGTCAGAGCTCATGTGAGAAATGTCTATGGGTGGCTCTGGTTTGGGTTGCTGCGTACAGGCAATGGCAATGAACAAGAATGATAGTAATAGTAATGTTGTTAGGGGTGCTTGTGTTTTTTTCATGTACGTATTTTTGAATAAATGACACTTAAAAACCGATTTTAGGCCTTCCTATCAGATAAGGTTTTGCATCGGTAATGTTACTTTTTTTTTGACGCGTTGAAAATACGACAATTCAACCGTTGAAAAAGCAGGAGGAAGGTGATTTAACAAAAATTGACGTACGGTTCCCGGACTTTAAAAATTTCCATTCAGTTTTTCCTGTATCCAGTTGGCAATGATTTGGTAGGCTTGTTGTCTTATTTCCGGTTTTTCATTGAGCAGTTCATGCCTTCCCCTGATCAATTTCAGATGGGTATTAAAAAAACCTTGTCGTGTGTATTTTTCCCTTACCTTCCCGGGGCCTTTACCAAAATCACCTACCGGATCTTCAGTTCCGGAAATAATAAGGGTTGCAAAGTTCTTCCTGAATCTTAGTTGTTTTTCTGTTTTAAGCATTTGAAGAGAGCCCTGCATCAGATTCCTGAAGAATCCCAGCGACAACTCAAAGCCACACATGGGGTCGTTGATATATTTTTCTACTTCCTTCTCATCAGAGCTTAACCAATCAAAAGAAGTATTGCTGTTTTTAAAGGAAGTATTGAAATTTTTATAAAACAGTTGGTTGAGCCATTTGCTTTTAAAATTCTGAGACTTTAGTAAACGAATAACTCTCGTCAGGGCAAGAAATGATTTGAGAGGCGCCGGATTAGGATTTCCGGTTCCGGAAAGTATCATTCCATTGAAATACATGGGAAATGTGCAATTGTAATACCTGGCCAACAAAGAGCCCATGCTGTGGCCCATCAGGAAAACAGGTACACCGGGATGTGTTTTTCGGATGGATTTGTTAATACCATGAATAACATTGAGCAAATCATCCCATCCACTTTTCCAGGGCAGATGTCCTTGTTGATTTACTGTTGTGGCTGTCTTTCCATGACCGGGATGATCATGCAGGTATACTGCAAATCCGTGTTGGCACAAATACCTTGCAAATTCATAATATCGCAAACTATGCTCCGCCAGACCATGATTAATCTGGATGATGGCAAAGGGTTTGGTGTCCGGCATATAGATGGTTTGAAATACTTCATAGGATTTGATGCGATGAATTTTGGTTTTTTCAGTCATGGTATTCCGGGTCTGTTAAAATTGTATCAGTGATAAAATACAATTATTGTTGTACCAAAAAAGCCTTACAGGGTAAGGCTTTTTTGATTCTTAAATGAGTTATGTAATGGGCTGTTAAGCCAGTCGAACATTCACTGCATTTAATCCTTTTTTGCCCTCTTTAAGGTCAAAAGTTACATCGTCGTTTTCGCGGATCTCATCGATCAGCCCTGTTGCATGGACAAAGTATTCTTTGTCTGTTTCTTCTTCTTTAATGAAACCAAATCCTTTGGTTTGATTAAAAAACTTTACTTTTCCGTTATTCATACTCAATAAAAAATAAAAATAAAAAATTTGATTCAACACAAAGATATTAATAATTCCGAAAAAAAGCTTAAAATCAGCTATGTTTAGGAATTTATTTTTTTATACTTTTAGTTGACTCATTATAAGCATGCTAACAGAAAAATAAAAACCTGAAGATAGCTTTTCTCTGAGATGTTACATACTTAAGCCTTTTGAGAGCTATCAATTAATGTCCGTCTTTGCCTGTATGAACATGCTTATGCTCTATTTCTTCCTGATTGGCTTCCCGGCTATGGAGAATTTCGCCTTTAAAATGAAGATCATGGCCTGCCAATGGATGGTTAAAATCCATTTTAACGGTTTCATCTGCTATTTCCAGGATTTTTCCTTGCAGGGGCTGTCCGTTTTGATCGCGCATGGTAACCACGTTTCCTTCAAAAAGCATATCGGTAGCCTCTTCACCTTCAATAACAAATACTGATCTGGGCAAATCAATTACCGCCGTCGGATCTGTTTCACCATAAGCCTTGTTCGAAGGAATCATAAAATCAAATGTTTCTCCGGTTTGCAAGTCATTAATGTTCTTCTCAAAGTCAGGAACCAGATTTCCTACACCAAACAGAAACTCTGCCGGCTTATCTTTTCCTGCAATCTCGATTACTTCTCCATCTGCGCTACCTGAGCGAAGTTCATACGTCAGTGTGATTACTTTGGGTGTACTCATAAAATCAATGTATAATTAAATAAAAAAATTTTGGGGCGTACTCATTCATGTTATAATGAGTAACCACCCCAAGGTTTAATTAAATACGAAATTATAACAAATAATGCAGATTATCAAATTTTTAAGGGTGTTTAAGGTTTCAATAAGATTTTTCTCATTCTTTAACCTTGACTGTTTATATGCATGGGTTAAACTCTCTGGTAGTTTGCATGCCCATTAATTCTACCCGGGTATTTGAAAAAGTGGTTACAAAAGGATACCTTTACCATATAGCCAGGCAGACAGACAAGTACAGCATAGTGTTTGTGGAAGTATCTAAAAATCATAATTATACTCATAAGGGTCCCTTGACATGTTGGCACATAGCAGATCCTTTCGCTATGAGTTTCTGATTCGATTGAAGGTAATGAAGGGATGAGACCTGAAGAGAATTTATATTTTTGAATAATCCTTTGCTGGATAAGATTAATTGATTATCTTTGCGCTCCTGAAAATAAAACCTCAAAATACTTCATAATACAATGGCAAAGAAATCAAAAGACGCAAGAGTGCAAATCATTATGGAATGCACAGAGCACAAGAACAGCGGAATGCCTGGAACTTCAAGGTACATTTCTACCAAAAACAAGAAAAATTCCCCTGACAGGCTTGAGCTGAAGAAGTACAATCCTATTTTAAGAAAAATGACTGTTCACCGCGAAATTAAATAATTTGAACTATGGCAAAGAAAGTTGTTGCGTCCCTGAAAACAGATACTGGTAAAGGCTACGCTAAAGTTATCAGAATGGAAAAATCAGCAAAATCCGGAGCTTATGCCTTCAAAGAAGACATTGTAGCAGCTGATAAAGTGAAAGAATATTTTTCAAAGAAATAATTCTTTGGCTGATCAAAGTATTTATAGTGTGTAGGCTATTCAAATTCAGCCTTCCAACACGAACATATATAAGAAAGACTTCCCAGATATAATTATTTTGGAAGTCTTTTTTATTACCTTTGACCCTCATTAGCAGTCCTCCCGGCTGCAATCAAGAAAAACTGATATTATTTAAAATATTACCGATGGGATTATTTGATATATTTTCCAAAAACAAAAAGGAAAAGTTTGACAAGGGACTTGACAAAACCCGTGAGAATTTCTTTTCAAAACTAGGTAAAGCCGTTGTGGGCAAGTCAATTGTTGATGCTGATGTACTTGATGATCTGGAAGAAATACTGGTTACCTCTGATGTTGGGGTTTCCACTACACTGCGCATCATTGAGCGCATTGAGGAACGGGTGGCAAAAGATAAATATTTAGGAACCGAAGAGCTTAACCGTATTCTGAAAGAAGAAATCAAAGCATTACTGGCTCAAAATACCATCAACGATTTTCGGGAGTTTGGAATTGATAAAACAGAAAGTCCCTATGTAATAATGGTGGTGGGAGTAAATGGCGTAGGCAAAACAACTACCATCGGAAAACTGGCCCATAAATTTAAAGCAGCCGGAAAATCGGTTGTTTTGGGTGCTTCAGATACTTTCAGAGCAGCTGCCGTAGATCAACTTACCATTTGGTCCAACCGGGTGGATGTTCCTATTGTATCGCAGGGCATGGGTGCTGATCCTGCTTCTGTAGCTTTCGAAACGGTTTCTTATGCCAAACAACATAATATTGATGTGGCCATCATAGATACAGCCGGTCGTTTGCACAATAAAGTAGGATTGATGAACGAGCTTAGTAAGATTAAACGGGTAATGCAAAAGCAGGTGGAAACAGCTCCTCACGAAATTTTACTGATATTGGATGGCTCAACCGGACAGAATGCCTTTGAACAGGCAAAACAATTTACTGCAGCTACCGAAGTTAATGCACTTGCCATTACCAAACTCGATGGTACAGCCAAAGGGGGGGTGGTTATCGGTGTGAGCGACCAGTTTAAAATACCGGTGAAATATATTGGTGTGGGAGAAGGAGTAGATGACCTGCAGCTTTTTGATCGTGACGCTTTTGTTGATACACTTTTTGATCGACAGTAACTTCCTCAACCCTGGAATTGCCCTTTTTTCATCCTGAAATTGTTTGTTCCCAATTTCGGTACTTTTTCATATTAATATAATCCCGAGGACTTAACCTCTGAGGGCTGATTGGTTAAGATCCCGGACTTTATGTCTTTAATCCTGTATGTGAGTATATGGCTGCTGAAAAACACATTAATATCATAACCCTGGGTTGTTCGAAAAACCTGGTGGATTCAGAGAAAATAATGGGTCAACTTCAACATGGTCCTTTTCGAATTACCCATGATGCCGACGGCCCTTCTGATATTGTGATAATCAATACCTGTGGTTTTATTGGTGATGCCAAAGAAGAATCCATTGATACGATATTGCAGTATACCGAAGCAAAAAAAAAGGGGCTGGTGCAGGAGGTAATTGTTACCGGCTGCTTGTCGCAGCGCTATAAAGATGCGCTCAAGGAAGAGATACCAGAGGCTGATGCCTGGTTTGGTGTCGATAATCCTTCAGAGCTTTTCGGATACCTGCGGCAAAAATACGCTCATCATAACCAGGAACGACTCCTTACTACTCCTTCTCATTTTGCCTATTTGAAAATTGCAGAAGGTTGTGATCGGACCTGCTCTTTTTGTGCAATTCCCTTAATCCGTGGTAAGTTTGTTTCCCGCACCATCGGGAGCCTGGTGGAAGAAGCTACTGAATTATCCCGAAAAGGGGTGAAGGAGTTGTTGCTGATTGCACAGGATTTAAGTTATTATGGCTATGATTTAGAGAAAAGGAGCATGTTGGCAGATTTACTTCGCCAACTAGTAAAAATTGACGGCATTGAATGGATTCGTCTTCATTATGCATACCCCCGGAACTTTCCCGAAGATGTTATTGACCTGATGGCTGAAGAACCCAAAATCTGCAGGTATCTGGATATTCCGCTACAACATATTAGTGATACGGTGCTAAAATCGATGCGGCGCAACAATAATAAAGCTACCACCCTGTCGTTGCTTGAGACTTTTCGTCGCAAAGTTCCCGATGTAGCTCTGCGTACTACCTTGCTTGTGGGATATCCGGGTGAAACCTCTGAACATTTTAAGGAATTGCTGGATTTTGTTAAAGAAACCCGGTTTGAAAGGTTGGGAGTGTTTACTTATTCACCCGAGGAAGGTACAAAGGCTTTTCAACTGGAGGATACCCTCACGGCAGAGGAAAAACAGCAAAGGGCTGATACTCTGATGGATATACAACAACAAATTTCGTGGCAACTGAATGAAGAAAAAGTCGGGAAAACCTTTCGGGTTTTAGTTGACAGGGAAGAAGAAGAATTCTTTGTAGGAAGAACAGAATACGATTCCCCCGAGGTTGATAACGAAGTATATGTCGCTAAAAGTGAGGGAATGATTCCGGGTGAATTTTACAACGTAAAAATTACCTCTGCCTCTGATTTTGATTTAACTGGAGAAAAGGTCTAAATGAGCTAAATATCGAAGTGTAGGAAGGATATCGTCAATAACAAAAAACCCTTGATACAATGATATGTACAAGGGTTTTTTTGTAGCGGGGACGAGAGTTGAACTCGTGACCTTCGGGTTATGAATCCGACGCTCTAACCACCTGAGCTACCCCGCCGCTTTGTTTGTTTTAATGAGCTTTCCTTGTGTTTGGCAGCCTTTGTGCTGTCGTTTTGAGTGGTGCAAAAATAGTAAAGAAATTTAATATACAAGGGATAATTAAAAAAAAGTTTCCTAAACTTTCTTTGCCCTTTTCAAGCTTGCAGACTGGCTTAAGAAAATACCTGATATAACAATAATGATTCCCAGTATTTTGCTGATATCGATGCTTTCTCGCAACAGGAAATAGGAGAACACAGCGGTAAATACAGGAATCAGATTGGCAAAGACAGAGGCACGGGCAACCCCGATAACCCTCACTGCTATGGTGAAAAACATAAATGCCAGAGTGGATGCAAATATGGCCAGTTTTACAAGGGCCCAAATTAATTCAGCAGTAGGTTTTACAGTAACAAAAGAGGAAAAGTCAAAAATCAGGAACAAGGGGAGAAAAAACAAGGCACCCAGCAGGTTCTGAACTTTGATGATGGTAAAGGAAGAATATTTAAACGATAGCTTTTTCAGATAAATGATGTTAATCAGAGCTGAAGCAACTGCCAGGAAAAGCAATCCGATACCCAAAGGAGATGCGCTAAAACGAAACTCAAAATCCAGCACCATGATGATGACACCGGTAAATGAAATGAAAAAGCCAATCAGGTTGAGCCTTGTTATTCGTTCCCCGAAAACCATATATCCCAGCAAAGGAGTAAAGACAGGGATGGTTGCAATGATGACCGCTGCAATGGTGGGAGTTACAAATTTTAAGCCGAAACTTTCCCCAATAAAATAGAGAAAAGGAGAAAAAAACGTCAATAACGCAAATGCCTTATAATCCTGTTTTTGTATTTTCTCCTTCTTACCCAGCAACCCCAGGATAAGAAAAAGAAAAACTGAAGATAAACTCAATCTAAGAAACATGGTGGTGATGGGCTCATAGTAGTTGTATACCACTTTCATCCAAACGTAGGAAATTCCCCAGAATATAATGGCCAGTAAAGTCAGAAGGTAAACCAGTAATACATTTTTTTGCATGGATTTTATAAAATTTGCGCAAACCTACGAATTTTTTGCAAGCAAGAGAACGATTCCTGAAACTTGAATGGGTATGGTAAAATATACCGGCGGATTATTTTGGGGGGATTTTTTGATTTCCACTATCCCATGGGTTAATAAGACCACTTGTTTTATAAACAAATTGTTGATAAATTAATCGAAAATAAAGCAGGAAAACACGCTGTATCTTCGTTTTTTTTGTATATTGCACCAAACAATAGTTCTTAAAAGTGTTTGCTTATGACTCCTTTACAGAAATTTACCATTGAGTTTCCCATGAAAGTGTCCCCCCGGTTGCTTTTTACCCTCATCAGCACTTCTGAGGGGCTTGCTCGCTGGTTTGCAGATAAAGTAACCGTTCAGGATGATATTTTCCTTTTTGAGTGGGAGGGAAGTCAACAGTCAGCAAAGCTGCTGGAATCAAAAGAACCAGAGTATGTGAGGTTTGAATGGACCGATGATTTTCATGAGGGATTTATCCTGGATTTACAAATCAGCCATGAACCTGTATCGGGAGAATCGGCCCTTATTGTTAGCGATTATGCTGAGGAGTCTGACATGGACTTTACCCAAATGTGGTGGAAAACACAACTGGCAAAATTGCAAAGGTCATTTAATAGCTAACCTCTGGTCACACCGTCTTAATTGAAAACAAAAAGTAAATCCATTTTACACATTCTTCCCGCTTCTGTTTGACAATTTCTTAAAGTCCCGGTGCCTCAAGTTTAAACCAGTCTTTAACAAAATCGGAATGATCCTTGGGAGCTTTGTAGTGTTTAAACTCATTGGCTTTAGGTCTGTACTGGTAGTCTTTGGCCCATTTTGTATAGTTCTTCCGGATATCCTTCAATGCTTCAATTACGTAATAAAGCTCCTGGTCGGTCATGGTTGGGTGCAGAGAGAGTCTTATCCAGCCGGGTTTGTCCGATAAGTCGCCGGTATTGATTTTGCTGGTAATACTACGGGAATGTTCATAATCAACATTGAGCAGGTAATGTCCATAGGTTCCTGCACAGGCACAGCCCCCTCTTACCTGTATTCCATAACGGTCGTTGAGTAATTTCACTACCAGGTTGTAGTGCATGTTCTCAAAATAAAAAGATATTACACCCAGTCTCTCCTGCGTATTGTCAGCAAGGATGCTTAATCCGGGGATGGCTGGAAATTCCTTAAACACGATTTCAGTCAGTTCATTTTCCCTTTTGTGAATATTCTCAACCCCCATCTGATCTTTCAGATTAATAGCAAGGGCGGCCTTGATGGTCTGCAAAAATCCGGGGGTACCGCCATCCTCTCTGAGTTCGATATCGTCGATATATTTGTATTCACCCCAGGGATTGGTCCAGTCTACCGTTCCTCCACCGGGGTTATCGGGCACATCAGAATTGTAAATCGAAGAGTCAAAGATTAAAACACCGGGAGTGCCCGGTCCGCCCATGAATTTATGAGGGGAGAACATGACCGCATCCAGTTTTTCCAAGGGATCACCAGGATGCATATTAATTTCATCGTAAGGTGCTGAAGCGGCATAATCGATAAAACAGATTCCTTCGTGTTCATGCATTATACGTGCAAGCTCATGCACCGGGGTGCGAATGCCCGTTACATTAGAACAGGCTGTAAAAGAGCCGATTTTAAGTTTTCTGTCTTTATGTTTTTCCAGTTCTGTTCTCAGGTTTTCCAAATCTATGAGCATATCCCTGCCGGGTTTTATGACAACCACATCTGCAGTAGTTTCAAACCATGAAGTGTGATTGGAATGATGCTCCATATGAGATATAAAGACTACGGGTTTTTCATTTTCCTGCATGCATTTTCCGGCAGAGAGTTTACCGCAAACCCTCAAACCCAGAATTCGCTGAAATTTATTGATGATGGTTGTCATTCCACTTCCGGCAGTGATGATTACATCCTGTGGGCCGGCATTTACGTGTTCTTTGATTTTTTTATGCGCATAATGATAGGCATTGGTCATAAGCGTGCCGGTTTCACTGGCTTCGGTATGTGTATTGCCCACAAAAGGGCCAAATTTTTCCAGCAAAGTTGTTTCTACAGGTTTATAAAGCCTGCCGCTGGCAATCCAGTCAGCATATACCAATTTCTGAATTCCGTAAGGAGAAACAAAAGTTTGATCTATTCCGATAATATTTTTGCGAAACTTCTCAAAATACTTTTCTGATTGCTCTATCATATGGCCGATATTTTTTGGTGCAAAAATGCAAAAAAAAAGTGAATACTTTTGCTTTTTTTAGTTTAACAAGTTATATATCTAAATAAAAATATTTGTTTAGTATGGTTTCCGGGAATTGTTATTATTCGAACTGAGGATAACTGTAAATGATTATTTTTCGTTCCATTTAAAACCTAAAAGACTGAAAAAACGCGACAATTCGACTGGTGCAACGATAAATAAATGGTACTTTTATCCTTAATTTGAAACAATTAATTCCTGGTTGATTTACAAGAAAAGAAAACGAGTAATTTTCTTTGTTAAATATTGGTAATTGCAGGGCTATGCCTAAACATGAAGGTATAATTTTTGTATAAAAGTTTACATGAATCTCTTTGAGAAAAAGAACGATTGGCATTTTTAGCCTATTCTCTTAGGAATGAACTGCTGATATTATTGCAAACATACACATAAATTAGTTCCGTAGGAACGAAACAATTTAACGGGACAACACTGTTTAAGTTGTAATGGTTTTACAAAACTTGTATGAGTCCCTGGCATTGAAAAAGATGGTTTTTTCAGGTTTTCTGAGAGCCGTTGCTTTTAAATATATTGAAATGATGAACCGATTATAAAAATCTGCTATTATGAATAACTCCGCAAACCTCCCCAAAGCAAAATCAGCAGTAAAAATACTGACCTTTTTTTCTGTTCTACTAGCCTTGTTTGTAACAGACATAAATTATTCCTACGGGCAATATTTTGGGAGAAACAAACCCAGTTATGAAACCTTCGAATTCGAGGTGTATGAGTCTCCCCATTTTACCATTTATCATTATTTTGAGAATGATTCGGTCATAAATGCACTTTCCAACCGGTTTGAGCATTGGTATACCCGGCATCAAATGCTTTTCAAAGACACTTTTGATACTCCTAGTCCTATTCTTATTTATCAAAATCATCCCGATTTTCAGCAAACTACTGCCGTAACGGGTAATATTGGACTGGGAACACAAGGGGTAACCGAAGCGATGAAAAACAGGGTTGTAATTCCGGTGCTGGAGTCTAATGCCCAAACAGACCATGTAATCGGGCACGAACTTGTACACGTTTTTCACTTCAGGGCCTTGTTTATCGATGATTCTTTGTCGTTAAATTCTCTGAGAAATCTTCCCTTGTGGCTGGTAGAAGGAATGGCCGAATATTTCTCCATAGGTAGTGTAGATGCTCATACTTCCATGGTTATTCGAGATGCCATAAAGCAAGAAGATTTTCCCTCATTGCAAGATATGACCCGCGACTATTCCTACAATCCTTATCGATATGGCCATTCTTTTGTAGCTTTTGCCGGGCGCACCTGGGGCGATGATATTATTGCACCGCTGTTTAGAGAAACAGCCAAATTTGGGTATGAAAGAGCCATCGAAAGGGTTATTGGACTTAATGCCAACACCGTTTCTGATTTATGGAAGAGTGCCACCAGTTCTCATTATCAGCAATGGCTTGATGACACCTTAAAACATCAGGCCAAAGGGAAGGTGCTGGTTGATAGTAATAACGGTGGTGATTTAAATATTTCTCCCTCTCTGAGTCCTGATGGAGAACATATTGCTTTTTTTTCCGAACGGGATTTGTTTTCCCTGGATCTTTTTCTGGCCAATGCAAAAACCGGAAAAATTATTCGCAAACTTTCCAGTTCAACCCGGAGCAGCGATATCGATGCATTTAACTTTTTTGAGTCAGTTGGTAGCTGGTCGCCGGAAGGAGATAAGTTTGTGCATGTGGCGGTAAAAAAAGGGAGGAACCAGCTGGTTATTGTTGATGTTAATCGGCCCCGGCGCACCAACCATATTTCAGTGAAAGGAGTTCCTGCACTTAACAATCCCACATGGTCGCCCGATGGCAGGTATATTGTTTTTACAGGTATTGTAGATGGCATAGGTAATCTGTATCAGCTTGATTTGGAAAATAATGAAGTAGAAATGTTAACCAACGACCAGTACTCATATATTCATCCCTCCTGGTCGCCCGATGGAAATTACCTGACCTTTTCTACAGATAAGTTGCCTGAGAAATATAATAATGCAGACACGCTGAGCTATAGCTTTTACGTGGGTATTATGGATATGCAAAGTACAGATAGAAATGTAAAAGTATTAGATGTTTTTCCTTCGGCAAAGAATGTAAACCCCATATTTGATGCAGAGCAAAAAACCATTTATTTTTTGAGTAACAGAGATGGTTTCCGCAATTTGTTTCAATACAACCTTGAAAACGGTAAAGTTTTTCAGCTTACCGATTATTATACGGGCATTAGCGGCATTACCCATCTGTCACCGGCGATTACTGTTGCAAGGAATACCGGAGATGTGTCCTACAGTTATTACAATGATGGCAAGTACACGGTTTATAAAGCTACACCCCAGGATTTTTTGAAAGTAGAAGCAGACCCCTATGACATAAACATGGATGCTGCTACTTTGGCACCTTTATCCAGAAGTACGGAGCCTGTAGTAGATGAATTTTTAAGCAATGATACCAGCACACCCGCATTCCCTAAAGATTCATTTGAGGTAAAGCCTTACAGACCTAAGTTTGGATTAACATTTATCGGAAGCAGTGGCGTAGGAGTAGCCACCAGCAGGTTTGGTACCGGTATGCAGGGAGGAGTATCCATGATGTTCAGCGATATAGTAGGAGATAATCAGCTCTTTTCTATGTTGTCGGTAAATGGTGAAATTTATGATTTTGGCGGTCAGGTAGGATATGTCAACCAAAAACACAGGATTAACTGGGGAGGAAGTGTTTCGCATATTCCCTATCCGTTTGCCACATTAAGGTTGGATGAGCAATTTGATGAGGATGGAAATCGTTTAACCGATATCCAATACATTATACAGCGTACCTTTGAAACGCAATTCGGGGCTTTTGCCATCTATCCATTATCCACTACCCGTCGTATTGAGATGAGTGCAAGTCAGGCGTGGTATTATTTCAGGCAGGATATTTTTCATACGTATTATTTGAATGGATTTCCCTATGGGCAGGATCGTACCAAAGGAGATACACGTGATGGCTTTAACTTGCAAAGAGTGAGTATTGGGTATGTCGGAGACAATTCCTATTTTGGCATGGCTTCACCCATGGCAGGACACAGATACCGCTTCAGTACAGAGAAAATGTTTGGTGAGGTAGATATGTATAATGTTACTGCCGATTACCGCAAATATTGGTTTCGTAAGCCTTTAAGTGTGGCTTTCAGGGCTTCTCATTTTGGACGTTATGGTAAAAATGCAGAAAATAATCTTTTTTACCCTCTTTTCCTGGGATATCCTACTTATATGAGAGGATTTGATTATTCCTCTCTCGGTCAAATCAGTAATGATACTCCGGGAATTGAAAGTCAGGATGATTTTCAGAGATTTCTGGATAATATTCAGGGTTCCAGGATGTTATTGGGAGGATTAGAACTTAAGTTACCTTTCACTGGTCCCGAAAGACTCGCTCTTATTTCCAGTGGTTTTTTCTTTACTGAACTGGGTTGGTTTCTGGATGCCGGTATTGCCTGGAGAGAAGGACAGAAACTGGATTGGAATTTCACCAAGGATACTGATATCCAGCGTTACCCGGTCTTCAGTACAGGTCCCTCCCTGAGAATTAACCTTTTCGGTGCGCTTATCATTGAACCTTATTATGCCATACCCTTCACCCTTGACCAAAGATTTAAAGGAGTTTGGGGGCTGAGTTTCTGGCCGGGATGGTAAAATGAATTGCTCCTGCTCAACATGGTAAAAATATCATTGAATTACCGGTTGGTAAAAAAAAAGATGCTGCAAGTCTTATACAGCATCTTTTTTTTTGTTGGAAAAAGCTAAATGCAGGCAAGTGATTTAGTGTTCACCATGCATAAGTTTTTTGATAAGGGGCGTAATAAGCAATGCAAGGATAGCAGTGGCGATGGCTATCACACCAATAGAGGTGAATACGTTGGTGTAAGAAAGCAGCGTATTGAAGCTTGCAATACCTTTTTCGGCAACAATCTCAGGTGAAAGCCCAGTAACAGCTTCGGTGATTTTATCCAGAATACCTCCGTTGGCTTCCATGTCTTTGGTGGTGAATTTTGCAATGATACCTGCTATATACTGAGCAAATGACATTGACAGGAACCAAACACCCATCATGAAACTCACTACTTTGGCAGGCGACAAACGGGTAACAACTGACAACCCAATAGGGCTGATAAACAACTCACCGGTAGTGATTAAGAAGTAACCTATGATAAGGAAAGAAAGGGGAACCATGCCTGTTTCTGAAGCAAAACGTGCACCTAAAGCAAAAATCAAAAATCCAAGGCCTAACTGAGCAATGCCAAATGCAAATTTATAGGGTGTAAACGGATTGAGCTTCATATTGGCAAGCCATGTCCACAACATAGAAAACGGAATAGCCAGAAGGATGATAAACAGCGGGTTGATACTATTGGTCTGTTCTGCATTCATGAAAATCAAATCAACATTTCGGTCGGCAAACATGGTAATGGTGCTACCAGCTTGCTCGAAAAACGCCCAGAATACCGTACTGAAAAATGCCAGGATAAAAATGGCAATGATTTTTTCTCGTTCTACGCGGCTAATCTCTAAGAAAGATTTACCAACAATAAATACCACAAAAGCAAGAATGGCATACAGCAAGTAACCTGCAAAATGACTTTTGTATATCAAAAAGGTTAATACTGGAACAGAAAGGAAGGAAAGCAAAATTGACCAGAAGGAATTGGAAAAGCCAAAAGATATCTTTTCTCCCAGTCCGGTGACTGGTTTGGCGCCATTGTTTCCAAAAGTGCCGTTTTTTATGCCAACTTGAAATACAATAAGTCCGATTATCATGCCTACACCGGCAAGTCCGAAACCATAAACACGTCCATATAATTCAGCTACATATCCGCAAACCAGGGGAGAAATAAATGCACCTAAATTGATGCCCATATAAAAAATGGTAAACCCGGCATCTCTGCGGGGATCTCCCTGTTTGTACAAACCACCTACCATAGAAGATATATTGGGCTTAAACAAACCATTTCCCGTAACAAGAAATCCTAAACCAAAATAAAAGAATAATTCTGTTCCCAATGCCATCATAAATAAACCGATGGCCATCATGATACTTCCTGTAATAATTGCTTTTCGGTATCCTAAAAACCTGTCAGCAATCATACCCCCCACAACAGGTGTTGCATATACCAATGCCCCGAAAGCTGCATAAATTTCAAAACCTCTTATGTCTGCAGCATTCTCTCCCATGCTGACATAGAGTTCTTTAACAACATACAATACGAGCAAAGCCCGCATTCCATAATAACTAAACCTTTCCCATAACTCGGCAAAGAAAAGATAGTAGAGTGCCTTAGGATGTCCTTGTTTCATTTTAAGTAGTTTAAGTTGAATAATTGTTTATTTGGTGAATTGTGTTATGATAATTTTTTTAATGGTGTTTCAAAACCTCGCAAAGATAAAAAAAACATGATAGTAAAGTAGGAGAAGGTGTGATTGTGATAATTGTTTTTTCAAAACCTGATACGCATCTGGGCTTTAATCTCTGTTCTTGTATTGCCTTCTGTAAGATCCTGTCCGCTTCCGACTTCATGACGGTTGGTATAAATAGTTTGAGCGAGTCTGGCCTGCAGATCAATATTCCTGTTGACCCTGTAGCGGGCTACAATATAGGCTCTGTGCCCTTTGTATGAATAAAAGGGGAAAGCGAATGCATACAAGACATCATTCTCGTAGGCATAGATACGGGCATCAAATCCATCGGTGTCGAAAATGGCATATCGTGCTGTGATGACCCACGGACTGGCAAAATTGCGGTAAGCAACATCCTGGTATATGAGAAAACCCTGCTGATGGTTGCTGCCATGACGAAAGTCAATCCATTCCAAACGGTTTTTAAAAGTAAAGGAGGGGGAAACAAGGTAACTGATATGCAGCCGTATGTTCTGCCGCATTACATCCTCCACATACCTGATAGTGGCAGGTTCGGGAGCGTTTAGAGGTTTGTTCTTTATCCGGTAGCGGGCATACATCTCGATTTCTCGTTCCGGCCTGTAATTAACCTGGGCCAGGTAATCATATCCACGCGAAGGGGTATAGGTGCGGAATTTCATCCAGGGAAAGGAAAAATGATCGGCATACGCATTTATCGACCATTCTTTTGATAATCTTGATGTGATACCTATATACAGTCCGTTTTCATTGCTCACCCTTGTGTTCTCTGAAACAGCAACACTCAGCAGAGATTGATAATCGGGGGTGAATTTGCGATGCACCAGGCTCAGGCTCAATCGTGGATCCAGGCTCATCATAACTCCGTTAAGCAAAGCGTAACCTCCGCTTTCACTGGTGGCAAACTCGCCGAAAATATTGAAATTCCGATAGATATAATTATAGTCTAACCCTGCTGCCCAGTTGGTTTGTTTGTTCAGATCAAACTGGTTATAAAAGGAAAGGTTGCGTTGGAATTCAGCACCCAGTTCCATGTAATAGCCGGTGACTCCTACCTGAAAATTTTGCCTTCTCCATGTCAGATTGGAACCCATGAATTTTTCCCGGACCGAGTTTTTGTTCTCCAGCTCCCGGGGAGTGCGGTGCAGGCCGGTTTGCTGTAAACTGGTAATAACAAGGGCTTGCTGGCTTATGGTATCTGTTTGCAGTACATTGGCATCCCTGTATTTGTTGGAGTAAAAAGCAGTTAATTCCAGGTCTCCCAGCCGGATGGTTGTCCCGGCACCACGCATAAAGTTGTTTTCATCTACCGAAGTGTATTGCCTTAATCCCAACCCGTTTTTCTTAACATTCACGGCTTCACTGCTTTTGCCAAATGCCAGTCCCGACCAAAGTGTGAGTCCTTGTCCGAATTGCACCTGGTAGTCGCCTATTGCAAAAGTTTTGATATTTCCAACATCCCGCAAATAAAAATGAGCGGAATAATAATCAAATCCCTGGGTTTGACTTCCCTGAAAAAACTCCTCCCCGGGATCTTTTTCCGCAGTAATGCCTATACTTATATTATTGTAATAGGTAAACCTGTATCTTGAGTAAAGTCTGAAGGGACTGCCCAGGTATCTCGCATTGGGATTGGCTTCTAATTCCCCGGGTTCCATGGACGAAAATCCTCTTTGTTCTTCCAACAACTGCTGGAAACGCAAAAAATACTGGTTGTTTCCTCTTTGAAGAATATCGCTTATTTTAAAAACCCTTCCCTCTACGGTCTCTTCTACCATCACATAAGGAGAGATCTGTTCAATAATTTCAGGAGTGAACCCATCAATGGTCTGCAATTCCATCAGACTGATAAGATTGCCAAAACGCTGGCGATGCAAAATGAGGTTGTTGATTTGAATTTCAGAGAGGAAAAAAATCCGTCTTAAATCTTCTGCCGAGGCATCATTCAAATTAATGGGCTGTTGCCGCAGCATTTCTAGCTCCTCAATAAGCTCGGAGGCATCTATCTCTTGCTCACTTTCTTCAATCAGAGATTCTATCCGTTGATGAAACTCTTCCTCCTCAACAGGTTGTTCGGGGGGTGGTTCTTCTTCAGTATTCTGGGCATGCAAAGCGGTTACAGAGAAAATCAGCACCACAAGCGGCAGCCAACGCAGATTTTGCATGATTTTTCCGGGCTTTATACGCATTCTCAGCATTATTTGAAATTATAGATAAAACTAATTTGCGGAGAATAGCCTAAAATATGGTGATAGGAGGTGGCCAGGTCGATGTTGAGATTTCCCTGCTCCAGTCCGAAACCAAAAGCGTTGGTCATGGGGTTGGTCCCGATTCCTCCTCTCAGGTAAACAGGGTCGGTAATGTGGTATTCAATTCCGGCTTTCAACACAGGATCGAGGTTCACACTTTTTTCGGCCTCCAGAATAACCATTACCCTATCGGAAAACTCATAGGCCAGCCCGGTTTTAAAAATGGTAGGAATTCTTTCATCGGCAAAATCGCTGATTCTGGCCCTGGTGGGATTGAAAAGATGGGCTCCGATGCTGAGTTGGGGTAAAATATGATAGATAACTCCCAGCTCGAAAGTTATGTTTCCTTTGTTTCCGTAATCTTCTCCAATTCCGGTATGATGGTAATTGAGCTGAAGCCCGGTGGATAACCTTTCACCGAATTCTCTTCCGTAAGCTATGCCCACCTTGGTTTCATTATACAGATCGAATCCGAAATAGGTAAAACTTACTCCAAACACCCCTGAACGGGTAGGAAGCACAAAGGCACCTGCCCCAAAGCTAAGCTCTTCAACCAGAAACCGATTTTCAAAATACACTCCGGCAGCCATTTTTTCCAGCCTGGAAAGTCCGGCCTGGTTATGACTGATGGCCCAGAAATCATATAGTGTTACCGAGGCATTGCCCATACCGGCAGCTCTTCCTCCAAAAGGATAATTGTCATTGGCGGCATGTGAATTGCATGCTGCGAGGAGGAAGAGAAGCGTAAGTGCAGAAATTTTTCTCATGTTCAGGATGTGTTGGTTTGCTGCAATTGCTATAATCCATGGGCCTTGGATGGTATTCTCCTGTTTCGAAAATTTGGTTGGGGTATCTATTGCAAGTTACAATATTTTTTTAAGTGTTTTAAGAACTTTTTTCATCGTTTCATGTTGAGCATCCATCCATGCCTTACAGTCCTGCATGAGTACCGACAGATACTTATGTAAATAGAAAAAATTTTTACCTTTGCCGGTATTGACAATGCTGTAAAAAATATGAAAAATTACTTTTCCTCAAAAGATATTAAAATCGGTATATTGGGTGGCGGTCAACTGGGAAAAATGTTGTTGGATGTAGCCCGTCGGTATGATTTATTTACCCGTGTTCTCGACCCTTCGGCAGATGCTCCCTGTGCCATTGGTTGCAAGGAATTTGTTCAAGGTAGCTTCAATGACTATGAAACGGTAATGGCGTTTGGTGCCGATTGTGACGTGTTGACCATAGAAATTGAAAGTGTAAACACACGGGCTTTAAAAGAACTACAGGCCCAAGGCAAAAAGGTGTTTCCTCAGCCCGAAATCGTGGAACTGATTCAAAATAAAGTGCTGCAAAAGCAGTTTTATGATGACCACCAGCTTCCTACAGCACCCTGGTTTGGTTTTAAGAACAAAACCGAAATGAAAAAGAAAATAGAGAAGCATTCTTTTCATCTGCCTTTCGTCTGGAAAGCAGCAACAGGAGGATACGACGGAAGAGGGGTAGTGGTGGTGAGAAATATGAAGGAACTGGAAGAAATTCCAGATGTCCCGGGGTTGATTGAAGAATTGGCTGCCATAGAACACGAGATTGCCTTGGTAGCAGCAAGAAACCAGGCTGGAGAAGTATCTTCTTTCCCACCCGTAGAAATGTCGTTTCATCCGGTGGCTAACCTGGTAGAGTATGTGTTTTGTCCTGCCCAATTATCGGATGCAAAACTTGAACAGGCTTCCCGCCTTGCTTTATCATTGGTTGATAAACTCGGCATCGTGGGAGTATTGGCCGTAGAGATGTTTGTCAACAAAGACGGGGAAATCTGGATCAATGAATGTGCCCCCAGGGTGCATAATAGCGGACACCTGACCATTGAGGCCTGCATTACCTCTCAGTTTGAGCAGCACCTGCGAGCTATCCTGGACTTTCCACTGGGAAGTACAAAACAAATCAGACCCGCTGTAATGGTAAATCTTACCGGTGAGGATGGATTTACCGGCCCTGTGTATTATGAGGGAGCAGAAAAAATGCTGGCCACCCAAGGGGCTTATATGCATCTGTATGGCAAAACGGAAACCCGACCCTTTAGAAAAATGGGCCATGTAACCCTTACCGCAGAAACACTTGAAATAGCCAGGGAAAACGCCCTGAAAGTAAAGGAGATAATGAAGGTTAAGAGCGTTTAATAGTTGATAGTAAATAGTTACCAGGGGAAGCGCAATCAGCGCAATGGGTAGAGATGAGCGAACAGAAGCAAGAGATTCGTGACAAGAGAGTAGAGGCGAGAGAATAGAGAATAGTGAAAAGAAGAAAATAAAACATATCAAGTAACTCAATAACTAAAATGTAGGCATGAAAAAAGTAGCCATTGTAATGGGAAGTTCCTCTGATTTGAGAGTGATGGAAGAGGCGGTAAAGGTGCTTCGCGAGCTGGAAATAGAAGTAGAGGTAGACATTGTTTCAGCGCATCGTACACCGCAAAAGATGTTTGATTTTGCTGCACAGGCACATGAAAGAGGTATTCAGGTAATTATTGCCGGTGCCGGAGGAGCTGCACACTTGCCGGGTATGATAGCCTCTTTAACACCCCTGCCGGTTATTGGTGTGCCAGTGAAATCTTCCAACAGTATTGATGGCTGGGATTCTGTACTTTCCATTTTACAGATGCCGGCAGGTGTGCCAGTGGCGACTGTAGCACTGGATGGGGCCAGAAATGCAGGCATTCTGGCAGCACAAATTCTGGGTGCCGGAGATGAGGCTGTAAGAAACAGAATTATCCGGTTTAAAAAAGGACTGGAAGAAAAAGTTAATATCATGAGCGAGGAAACAAGGACTCAATTTGATTAAGTGGGTTTTTTTGTTTAAACGAATCAATCAGTTCGATGGCCTCGTTTTTGTTGAGGAGGTAGGTATAATAAATGATACTCAATATTTTCGGACATATCAAAACATATTTATTATGAACAATACACAGAAACAGCTGGAAGAAGCATCAGTAATTGCTTTGCGCGATTGCATGGGACTGCAGAAAGAAGAAACCCTTTTGATTGTTACAGACGAAATAAAACGTGAAATCGGCATTGCTTTGCACGAAGCCGGAAAGGAATTATGCAAGGAGTCGGTTTTGGTTGAGATACAATCCCGTGAAGTCAACGGTCAGGAACCTCCTGTATATATAGCAGAAATGATGAAAAAGGTAGATGTGGTAGTTTGCCCCACAGCCAAATCACTCACCCACACCGATGCACGTCGCAATGCAGTAAAAGAGGGGGTAAGAGTGGGGACGATGCCCGGTATCACAATAGACACCATGGCCCGTTGTCTGAGTGCCGATTATGATAAAATTATTGGCCTTACTCACCACCTGGCCCAAAAGCTGGAAGGAGTTTCCAGTATCAGGGTTACCACTGAGAAGGGTACAGATATCACCATGCCGGTTAAAGACAGGAAAATCATTCCCAGTACAGGAGTGCTTAAAAATAAAGGTGAAAGTGGCAATCTTCCTTCCGGTGAAGTATTCCTTGCCCCCTGGGAGGATGGCTCCAATGGTACAGTAGTGATTGATGGCTCCATGGCAGGAGTGGGTGTTATTGTTGAACCGATTGAAATAGAGGTAGTCAACGGTTATGCCGAACAAATCAAAGGAGGTATTGAATCTCAGAAACTCATTGACCTTTTTGAAAAATCAGGACGTGATGCCCGGGCTGTTGCAGAATTTGGGATTGGAACCAATTACAAAGCCCAACTCACCGGAATGATCCTGGAAGATGAAAAGGTTTTAGGTACCATTCATATTGCTTTTGGTAATAACCTAACCATGGGAGGGAAAATCGCTGTCAACAGTCATCTCGATGGCCTGGTTACAGAACCTAATGTTTGGTTCGACGACGAACTGATTATGGAAAAAGGAAAGATGGTGGGGTATTCTATAGAGTAGAGAATAGATAGTGAAAAGTGAAAAGTGAATAGAGACAAGGCAATGTCCAGGATAACAACCATCAAACTATAAACGCTGAAGGGTAAATTAAAAACTATAAAATGAGAATATCCAAAAAGGCACGTTTTGCGTATGTGCTGGATTATTTTATGAAGAATCAGCCTATAGCAGAAACGGAATTGAAATATACCAATCCGTATGAGTTGCTGGTGGCGGTTATTCTTTCAGCCCAGTGTACTGATAAGCGGGTCAATATGATTACTCCGCCTTTTTTTGAGCGGTTTCCCACGGCAGAAAGCCTTGCAGAAGCAGAAGTGGAGGAAATTTTTGAATATATCAGGAGCTGCTCATATCCCAATAACAAGTCCAAAAACCTCCTGGGAATGGCTCAAAAGCTTACCACCGAATTTGGCGGGGTAGTACCGCAAGATGTGGATGAATTGCAGAAACTTCCCGGGGTGGGACGCAAAACAGCCAATGTGATTGCATCGGTAGTTTACAGCAAACCTGCGTTGGCTGTCGATACGCATGTTTTCAGGGTTTCGGCACGTATTGGTCTTACTACCAATGCCAAAACTCCTCTCGAGACGGAACGACAGCTTTTGAAATATATCCCCGAAGATTTGGTTGCCATTGCTCACCACTGGCTGATTCTGCATGGCCGCTATGTTTGCCTGGCCCGCAAACCCAAATGTGAGCAATGTCCGTTGACTGAGGTTTGCAGGTTTTATCTCAAGGAAAAGAAAATGGCCTTGTAGCTTACGGGTTTTTTATCGTGATATTGGTTTATAAAGTGTGAAATAGCGCTGAATTTTGAAGAACCATAAGTTATATACAACCAGGGTTGCTATGCAGAATAGCAACCCTGGTTGTTTTTTGAATACATATTTATTCATTAAGCCATATCACTGCCTTTTACTTCAAATGATATTTTTGCATTGACGGCATAAGAAATAATTTTGTTGTTTTCTACATTTGCATTCATATGCTTAATGTAGATGGACTTAATGTTTTTAACGGTTTTACTTGCTTCAGCAAGTGCATTTTCCGTTGCTTCGGTAAATCCTTTATCCGATACTCCGATAACTTCAATTACTTTTACAATCATAATAGATCTCCTTTACATTTAAAAATTAACAATCAAATTTGTTTTAAACGGTGAAAAAACCATACCAGCATAATGAAAAAACTCATTGACAAGTTATTTGCTGGTAAATAAAGCTTTTGCTACAATCTTCCTGGCTAATTACTTCTACAGTCTTGTAGAAATGTATCTACATCTTACACTGAATAATAATTTCAGAACGCTGCTTTCGCTGTAATTCTATTGCCAAGACTCAGATAGCCTTTATTTCGTATTATCCTTTTTTTATCCATTCTTTTGCGGCAATGGCTTGATTGCCCGGAAAATATCTTACTTCACCTGAGACAAAAGGCTTGCTTAATTGGGTTGTTTTCTCAACGACTGAGCTATCTCCAACAATGGCCAGCTTTTCCAGTTTTCTGATGTGTTTGAAAAATGTTTTAATATCTTCCCATAAGGCCTGAGGTTCCAACCCTTCAATGTCTTCAGGTTCAATTTCAAGATATACTTTTTGTGCATCATACTCCCTGGCATTTTTATCCAGTAAAGCATTGAGTTTGTCATAATCACTTTTCTCTATTTTACCCTTCACCTTAAATGCTACCAGGTTGTGTTTTGTAAAATCAAGGATGGTAAACATAATGACTTTTTTTATTTTTATTTTATCTGAATAGACCAATTACAGCGGCTATCATGAGTGCCAGAAGAAAAACCCAGAATATGGCACTGATCGCAAGCACCGGTAATTCCTCTTCTGCTTCCTCGGGAACAGCTTCTCCCGGAGGTCTGTTGGTGCGATAACGCGTTGGGGTAGCAGCAGCCAACAAAAGAGCGAATATGAGTATGACCAGTAATATGGGAGCCCAGGCAATTTCATAAAATGCTGGACCAAATGGTTGTACCCAATTCGATGCAGCTACTCCCGCCAAAATCAGGATTAATAAAAAGGTCCAGAAACTTCCCCATGGACCCGTAAACTTGAAAGCATAATAGAAAAAACCCGCTACAATGATTGCGAGAATAACACTGAATAAAATTTGAAAAAATACATACATAGTTTTATGATTTTGAGGTGAATAATAATTGTTCCATTGGAACCAATATGATTATATCCGAATAAGAATTATTCTAATGAATTTATAAACCATGCCTTTGAAATTAATGTGCCATTAATAAAATGAAATTGCAACCGTGCGGTAAACAAGGATGGCAAGCTATTACCAATAGCATCAGATTATTTTTTTTGGGGAGGAACTTCTATAATACCTTTAATTCTGGGTAGTATTTTCTACATGATACCCCGGTTATCGTTGAAATCTAATCTTATGTTTTATCTTCATCAGTATATCTCTCAGGCGGAGTTCATAGAGTAATAAAGGTTTAAAGGTAATAGCAGGTGCAGCTCGAAAATGGATAAATAGCCCATGGTACAGAAATTGACCAATTACTATCACCTTAATGATTTGAACATAAAATTTATTTGTAACCATTAAAAAATTAGTAATTATGGCACTAAAAAAAGTTTGGATAGAAGAAGGATGTACGGCATGTGAATTATGCGTTGACATTTGTCCTGATGTATTTGAAATGGCTGATGATACTGCGATTGTAAAAGATGATGCAGATCTTGGTGTAAATAAGGATAGCATAAAAGAAGCTGCTGCCAGTTGCCCGGTAGAGGTTATTCAATATGAAGAATAAGACTAATGCCGGATTTACCACAAATCAATGAATAGGAACGTAAAAATTAAGAAAAACAATGGCACTAAACTTTTTAAAATTTGCAGAAGAAGGACAGCATTTTGTTAATGAATTGGCTGTTGAATTAGGGCATCCGGAAGAAACCGGCCGGACAGGGATTTTGTTGCGGGCTGTATTGCATGTATTGCGTGAACGGTTAACCATTGCCGAGTCCTTCAATTTAATATCACAGTTGCCTATGGCCCTGAAAGGAATATATGCTGACAATTGGATTTTTCACGAAAAACCTCATAAAATGAAAACTAAGGAGGAATTTGCTGAAGAGGTGGAAAAATACCAGGCTCAGTATGGAGAGCAGGCATTCAATTGGAATAAGTCTACTGAGGAAATTATCCTTATCGTTCTCAGGGCATTGAACAAGTACATTTCCCGGGGTGAAATGGAGGATATTATTGCACAAATGCCCCAGGACCTCAAAGCATTTTTCCGCGAAAGTATGAATCAATAACCAAACCATTTTGTTATGACGTTTATTATTTCAAGTCCTGCATTTGAACAAGGACATAAAATACCTGCCATACACACCTGCGACGGAGATGATACTTCTCCTTCCCTGTGGTGGGAGGGTGAGCCTAAAGACACCGTTACTTACGCGCTAATCATGGAAGATCCCGATGCCCCGGGAGGAACTTTTACCCATTGGATGGTTTATAACCTACCGGCTGATTGCCACGAACTGGAAAAGATTACCCCCATCCAGAAAAATCTCGATAATGGTGCCATCCAGGCCAAAAACGATTTTGGGAAAATAGGATACCGGGGTCCCTGCCCACCTAAAGGGGAAGAGCATCGATATTTTTTCCGGATTTTTGCCCTGAAAAAGAAATTGCCTCCCGAATCTATTCACAGTGGTGAAGATTTTCATGAAGCCTTAAAAGGATTGATTCTCGAGAAGGCTGAATACATGGGAACTTACTACAAAAAAACATGAAAGCTTAATCGCATGAAATGAAAATGAATAACAAGGGATGCATTAACGTTTTTAGTGCATCCTGTCATCTTGTATGCTGTGAAAAACCATATTCTCCTGGTAAAATTTCTCTGTGGCTTAATGAATAAATACGATAATTTATGAGCAAATACATTCAGTTTTTTAGTGACTTAACCAATCAGGATACTGCATTGGTAGGAGGAAAAAATGCCTCTCTTGGTGAAATGATAAGTATCCTTCAACCCAAAGGTATTCGAATTCCCGCAGGATATGCCACTACGGCTGCGGCCTACCGTGACTACCTCGAGCATAACGGGTTGCGCGAAAAATTAACAGAATTGCTTAACAATCTTGACAAGAAGGATTTTAAAAATCTCAGGCAAACAGGCAAAAAAGCACGTGAACTGATCATGAAAGGAGAGTTTCCTGCAGATCTGAGCAAGGCCATCAAAGACGCTTATAGAGAACTTGAGGAAAGAGAAGAGAGCCTGACCAGCGTGGCTGTAAGAAGCAGCGCTACAGCAGAGGATCTTCCTGAGGCATCGTTTGCCGGACAACACGATTCCTTTATGAATGTAAAAGGACCAGAAAAAACACTGGAAGCCTGCAAAAAATGTTTTGCCTCTCTTTTTACAGATCGGGCCATTCAGTATCGCGAGCACAATGGCTTTGATCACATGAAGGTTGCATTGTCTGCCGGCGTGCAGAAAATGGTTCGTTCCGATAAATCTTCAGCAGGCGTAATCTTTACAATTTTACCTGAAAGTGGCTATGAGGAAGTGATTTTTCTGACCGGAGCCTGGGGATTGGGTGACAATGTGGTACAGGGTGCAGTAAATGCCGATGAGTTTCACGTTTTCAAGCCTTCTTTGCGAAAGGGGCTGCGGGCCATCATTTCCAAAAAAACCGGTACCAAGGAAAAAACCATGGTGTATGCTCAAAGTAGCAAAAACAGCAATGCGACCACAAAAAATGTAAAAACACCTATAAAAGATCGCCGGAAATTCGTGCTTTCCGATGAAGAAATCGAAAAGCTGGCGATTTGGGCCCTTGAAATTGAAGATCATTATGGTATGGCCATGGATATAGAATGGGCCAAAGATGGTGATAGTGGAGAACTTTATATTGTACAGGCTCGTCCTGAAACGGTTCATAGCAGCGGGAAGAAGTCAAAGATTAAAGAATACAGACTGAAAGATGAAGGCAGAATATTGATTTCCGGTACTGCTATTGGCGAAAAAATTGCCAAAGGTACCGCCCGTATTCTGGCTTCACCTGATGAGGCCGACAAACTGAAGGAAGGAGATGTACTTATAACAGAAATTACCAATCCCGACTGGGATAATGTAATGAAGAAAGCTTCCGCCATTGTTACCAACAGTGGCGGGCGTACCAGCCATGCAGCCATTGTGGCCCGCGAACTGGGTGCTGTGGCAGTGGTGGGCACAGAAAACGCCACTGAGGCGATCAAAGATGGTCAGCAGGTTACCGTATCCTGCGCTGAGGGAGATAAAGGAAAAATCTATGAGGGGGCCTTGGAATGGGAGGAAGAAGAAATAGATTTTGATAAATACGATGAACCTGAGACTGAAGTAATGCTTATTCTGGCAGACCCTTCCATTGCTTATTCCTACAGCAGTTACCCGGTTAAAGGGGTGGGGTTGATGCGACTCGAATTTATCATCAACAATGCCATTCAGATTCATCCCCTGGCGCTCTTGCATTTGGATAAACTCAAAGACGCAAAAGCGAAAAACAAAATTGAGCAACTTACGGCTGCCTACCCTGATAAAGAAGGCTATTTTATAGAAAAACTCTCACAGGGAGTAGCTGAAATTGCCGCTGCCTTTTATCCGCGCGATGTAATAGTTCGCATGACGGATTTCAAATCCAATGAATACGCTAATCTTATTGGAGGCCATGAATTTGAGCCTGATGAAGAAAACCCCATGCTGGGATTCAGAGGTGCCTCCCGGTATTACAGCGATGAATACAGAGATGGTTTCAGGATGGAATGTGAGGCCATGAAAAGAGTGAGAGATGAGATGGGTTTCACCAATGTTAAGCTGATGGTGCCATTTTGCCGCACGGTGGAAGAAGGAAAAAGAGTAATTAACCTCATGGGCGATTATGGATTGAAACAAGGATGGAATGAATTGGAGATTTATGTGATGAGTGAAATTCCTTCCAATGTAATGCAAGGCGAAGAATTTGCCGAAATATTTGATGGCTTCTCCATTGGTTCCAATGACCTTACCCAACTTACCCTGGGGCTCGACCGTGACTCGGAGCTGGTTAGCAACTTATTTGATGAGAATAATCCTGCTGCAAAGCAAATGATAAGTATGGCCATTGAGAAAGCCAAAAAGAAAGGACGCAAGATAGGGCTATGCGGACAAGCCCCCAGCGACTTTCCTGATTTTGCAGGGTTCCTGGTTGAGCAAGGTATCGATAGCATCTCCTTCAATCCCGATGCCGTGGCGAAAGGGATTAAAAACATCCTGAAAGCTGAAAATAATAAGTTGATGAAAAGTTGACAGGAGTGCATCAAGGCTTTTATAAAACTCTATTTGCAAAAACAGCGCATGAAAAACCTGAGAAAGATTAACCAAATACTTCTGTTTATAATTATCGTTATTACATTGTTTTATTTTGGGGCTACTTTCTTGATCCCATTTGTTTTTGGTATTTTCTTCGCTATCCTCATGTCGCCTTTTGCCAATATGATAGAAAAAGTATGGAATAATCGCATATTCTCTTCCCTGATAGGTACTCTGGTTGTTTTAATTGTTGTAGGAGGAGTGATGTACATTTTCGTATATCAGATGAGTCTTTTTGTGTCCGATATTTCTTCCATCAGAAACGAAATCATGAGTGTGGTTCAAGACCTGCAGGACAGAATAATGAAGGCTACTAATCTCTCCTTTGAGGAGCAAAAGAATTTGTTGCAAAACAGATCGGAGAATTTATTGAATTCCCTGGAAACAGGACTTACAAGTTTTTTGGGAAATATATTGAATACAGCTGCCGGTTTTTTAATGGCATTGGTATATGTATTCCTGCTTATGTATTACAGAGATAAGTTTTTGGAATCAATATTGATGTATGTAAATAAGAATAATATTGAAGAAGCCAAAGAAGTACTGCAAAGAATCAGCAGGGTGGTATATCAATATTTATGGGCCAGAGCCAAGGTAATGAGTATATTGGCCGTAATGTATTATATTACCCTTCTCATCTTTGATATCCCTTACGCATTGTTGCTGACCATTTTCGGTGCGTTTATTACTATTATCCCTTACCTTGGAACTGTCATCAGTGGCTTAATTCCTATGGTGTTTTCTTTTATTTATCTGGAAAATATTCAGACAGCCCTGTTATTTTCCTTTATTATCATTATTGTGCATTCTATTGAAAGTTATATTCTGGAGCCACTGATAATAGGTAATGAAGTAAAAATAAATCCCTTATTTGTAATCATCGCCATTGTGATAGGAGGTATGATCTGGGGTTTAGCCGGAATGATTCTTTTTGTACCCATATTTGCCATGTTCAAAATCATTTCCAATCATACAGTCGGGTTAAAACCCATAGGATATTTATTCGGAGATACAAAGAAAGTCAAAAGATAAGTGAAGTGAAACTTCCCAAATCCCTCTAAATTTTTATATAAAACGCAGATAATTTATTAATGGGACTCGTCCCGGCAAATGATTTTTTTATTATGACCGATTCACCTTCTAAAAAAAATATCGACGATGCTTATATGACTTCCATTGAGGATTTATCAGAAAAGTTATCCACTGATTATAACAAAGGACTTTCAGCTCAGGAAGCAAAAAACAGGTTGAAAAAATACGGACAGAACAAACTTAAAGAACATAAAAAACGAAGCATTTGGCAAATTTTGCTCTCTCAGGTTTTGAGTCCGGTCATCTATCTGCTTACTGCTGCTGCCGTACTGGCATTTGTTTTCGGCGATATTCCCGAAGGTATCGCCATTGTTATTGTGCTTTTAATCAATACATTAATAGGATTTTGGATGGAATACAAGGCCGAAAAATCTATGGATGCATTGAAAAAAATGGATAAAATCCAATGTCGGGTATTGCGCGATGGAGAAGAGAAGGACATAGATGCAGAGCATATTGTGCCGGGAGATATCCTGATTGTAGATTCGGGAGATTTGATAGCTGCCGACGCAAGGATTTTCCATACTACCGAACTGGCTGTGGATGAATCACCCCTTACCGGTGAATCGGTGCCGGTAAATAAAACTACCGATGCAATGGAAGAAGAGAAAAGTTTGGGCGACCGTACCAATATTTTATACAAGGGAACCGCTGTTACCAATGGTTTTGGGAAAGCCATTGTATATGCCACCGGCATGGAGACGGAATTAGGCAATATCTCAGATTTGGTGGGGGGAGAAGAAAAAGACGAGATTCCTCTGCAAAAAAAACTGAATAAACTTACCCAGAACCTGATTTGGGTTACATTGGGATTGGCCGCAGCCTTTGCCTTGTTTGGGTTGCTGGCGGGTAAGGAGCTTTATGAGCTTATCCAGACAGCTATCGCCTGGACCATTGCCGCTATTCCTGAAGGGCTTCCCATCGTGGCCAGCATTGCACTGGCCAGGGGAATGATAAAGATGGCCCGCAAGAATGTCATTATAAAGAAACTGGAAGCGGTTGAAACATTGGGTGAAACCACCGTAATTTTTACCGATAAAACCGGTACCCTCACCCGCAATAAGCTCAGTGTAAAAACCTTATTATTCTCTAATGACCAAAAGATACATGTTGATGCAAACAAAAAAGAAGCTACTGATACTGATGAAGAGGAAACAGAAAAGGAAAGTGATTATTTCCGGCACTTTTTAAAAATTTCTGTGCTTGCCAATGACGCCACACTGGGTGAAGGGGATAGTGAAAACCAGGAAAAAAGCGATCAGGAAGATCAACAGGAAGAAAAAAAAGATGACGGTGATCCCCTGGAAATCGCTCTTCTGCAATACGTTAAAAATCAGGACCCTGATTTGTTTACAGAATTCCGGGAAATGGAAAGAAAGCGTCATGATCCTTTTGATTCTGATGACATGGTTATGGGTGCGGTTTATGCAGATAAAGAGGGTTATTATGTAGCCGGCAAAGGGGCTGCACATGCCATCACCCAAAGATCTGCCAAAATTCTTATTGAAGGCAAAGAAAAAGACTTTTCTGATGATGACAAGGATACGTGGATGAAGAAAAATGATGAATTGGCTGATGAAGGGCTGAGGGTTCTGGCCTTTGCCTATAAAAAAACCCAGAACCTCCCCGCTGATAATGAAGAGGAAGATTTTTTACAGGATTTAGTATTTATGGGTTTGGTGGGTTTTCTTGACCCTCCGAGAAAGGAAGTGGTTGATGCCATATCCTTGTGCAAGCAGGCAGGCATTAAGGTGGTGATGGTAACCGGCGACCATCCGGGCACAGCCACCAATGTTGGGGAACAAATTGATTTATTTGAGGATGAGGACAAAGACGAAAACCTCACGCTTTCAGGAAGCGATCTCCAGGAAGCCCTTGATAATGACGATAATGAAAAACTTGTCAACACCCTGATTTTTTCCAGGGTAAACCCCGAGCAGAAACTAAGCCTGATAGAACACTTTCAGCAAAAAGGCGAAATTACCGCCATGACGGGTGATGGGGTAAACGATGCCCCTGCCCTTAAAAAAGCCAATATAGGCATTGCCATGGGCAAAAGAGGAACCCAGATAGCACAGGAAGTTTCAGATATGGTGTTGAAAGACGATGCATTTGGGTCTATTGTAAATGCCATTGAGCATGGACGGATAATTTTTGGTAATATCCGTAAATTTATCCTCTATCAGCTTTCTTACCACCTTAGTGAAATATTGATTATTGGCCTCATAAGTTTTACCCTTTTCACACTACCCCTGTTGCCACTCCAATTATTATTTCTCAACTTACTCTCGGATGTCTTTCCGGCATTGGCCCTGGGTGTGGGTGAAGGAGACCCGGGTGTAATGCAGAAGCAACCTAAAAACCCTAAGGAACCTATTTTGAATAAAAGAAACTGGTTTCAGATAGGATTGTATGCCTTTGTTTTAATGCTTAGCATTTCGGGAGGGTATTACTACGCACATTATGTTTGGGAAGAATCAGTGGAAGTAAAAAATAATATTGCTTTTTTTAGTCTTGCCATCGCACAGTTGATTCATGTTTTTAATATGCGTGAAGCAGAGGAACCCTTCTTCAGGAACCAGGTTACCCGCAACAAGTATATCTGGATGGCTCTGGCCCTGTGCTTTGGAGCATTGTTTGCCGCCTACAGTATTCCAGACATTGCAGAAGTATTATCATTTGAAAAACTGGAATGGAAGGTATGGAAGCTTATTGCTGTATGTAGCATTTTGCCGCTTATAATTATTCAAACCATTAAGTTTCTCTATCAAAAACTTAATTGATTTTCAGGATATTTACGCTGCATGTTTTTACCCAACCTTGTGGAGATATTTCTACATGCTGATTTTGATTTTTTATTAGGATAATCCCTTATAACATTGGATAGTAAAAATCCTGTATAAAGTTTTTCACGGAAAAAGCCCATTCAAAGCTAAAAACAAACTAACCGGTTTTTAGATGAGGTGTTGAAGGGATGATGCACAAGGTCAACGGTACAATAATTGGGATTTAAAAGATAAAACATGTTCTTATTTATAACCCTCTAAATAGAATCAATAGTTATGACCATATTTATAAAAAACACGCACTTGCTGTTAATCCTGATTCTTGTTTTTTTTGGGGCCGGTTGCGGTACAGCTCCCGATTCGGAAAAATTTCGACAAGAGCTTACGGATATCAATACCCAAATGAAGGAAACCCTTGAGCAAATGGAGCACTTGAAAGATGAAAAAGACGTATCCGTATTTAAAGATAAAGCAAGTGCTCTCCTGGGAGCCATAAATAATGATATTGAGCAATACCATCTCCTTATGGATGAGACCAATCAGAAAATTGACAAAGAGGCCCGGGATCGTATCATCAACTTTAAAGAGAAAAAAGTGGAAATAGACTATAAATTATCCTTGTTAAGTAACGAGGCAAATTATCTACCCCAAAGAGACACTTTGTCATATGCTGATACTGTACTTACCTCCCGCACTGCCAGTGGCTCTGCTGTAACCCATGAGATAGAGCCGCTTGAAGTTGATGAAACAGAAGTTCCTATGAGCCGCGATACCTCATTGGCTCTTGCTAAATCTAATGAATGGGAGTATGCCGGAGTTAATCTCAGGGATGAACTAATGAACGATTTACAGGAAATCCATGAATTAATGGAAGTTTTCAGGGAAAGAAACCTGTGAAACTTCCACAATATCGCAACTACACATATTTACTAATATAAAAAAAATGTATTATGGATAAATTTGAAATAAAAGGAAACTGGGAAGAAATTAGAACCAGACTACAGCAAAAATATCCTGGTTTAAGTAAAGATGATCTTACATACACAGTAGGTCAGGGAGAGGAATTATTACGCAAATTAGGGGAAAAAACAGGTCGGTCAAGAGAAGCTTTGATCAAGGATTTGAATTCAATGTAGAATAATCAGATATTTTAAGTTTGTTTATTAAAAAAAAGGAGAAATCATATTATGTTGAAATCTATCAATCCATTTACCAATGAAACTCTGGCTGAATTAGAATTAATCAATGTGGCAGATCTTGATAAAAATCTGGATCGGGCACAGAATGGTTTTGTAAGCTGGCGACAAACGAGTTTCGACAAACGCAGCCAAATGCTCATGACACTGGCATCAACATTGAAAAAGAATAAAGATACATATGCCAGGTTGATTAGTCGTGAGATGGGCAAAGTTGTAAAAGAATCGAAAAAAGAGGTGGAGAAATCGGCCATGGTGCTCGAGTATTTTGCCGAACATGGACCCGGTTATCTGGAAGATGAACGGACAAAAGCACAGGAAGGGCAGGGAGTAATCATTTATGAGCCTATGGGAGTTGTGCTGGCAATTATGCCCTGGAATTATCCTTTCTGGCAATTCTTTCGGTTTGCAGCCACTACGCTAATGGCCGGCAATAGCATTTTGTTGAAACACTCGTCAAATGTGCCTCTTTGTGCCCAAAAAATCCAGGAGATATTTGATGCTGCAAATTTCCCTCCCGGGGTGCTTCAAAACCTGATTACCTCTTCGTCCCATATGAATAATATCATCAAGGATCGTCGTGTTCAGGCAGTAAGTCTCACCGGCGGAATTGCTGCCGGAGCTGATGTTGCAGCCCATGCCGGAAGGCACATAAAAAAAACAGTGCTGGAACTTGGCGGCAGTGATCCTTTTATAGTGCTCGATGATGCTGATGTGAAAAAAGCAGCCCAATCGGGGGTGAAAGGAAGAATGAAGAATTTTGGACAGAGTTGTGATGCTGCAAAACGTTTTATTCTTCACAAAGATATTGCTGATGAATTTATGGAGGAATTTAAAAAAGAAATGTCTTCTTTAGTATTTGGTGATCCCTTGAATGAGGATTCCGATTATGGTTCATTAGCCAGTAAAGAGCAAAAGGAATTGCTCGACCAACAAGTAGCTCAAACCCTGGGCAAGGATGCTGAAATATTCTGGAAAGAAATGAAAACTCCTGAGGAAGGCGCATTTTTTAACCCGATGATTATTACCAATATCCAATCGGATACTCCTGCTTATAAAGATGAGCTCTTTGGTCCTGTAGCCCCCATGTTTGTGGTGAATGATGATAATGAGGCTCTTATGCTGGCCAATGATACCCAATACGGGCTTGGGGCATCCATCTGGTCATTGGATTTTGACAGGGCACGCTCGATGGCTTCCAAGGTAGAAGCAGGAATCGTAAACATTAATCATGAAGTACATTCCATGCCCGAACTGCCTTTTGGAGGTGTCAAGAAATCTGGTATAGGAAGAGAAATGGCCGGAGAAGGAATCAGGGAATTTACCAACAAAAAAGCGCTCTGGTATCCTACAAAAGAATAAATATGGTTTTAAACCATGCTAACAGTGGCCGAGCCTGATAAAAGGGTATTAAAAGTAATGCTGGTTATTTCAAAATTATATAGAATAAAGAATTTTTTTCGATTCGATAGTTAACCCTAAAAAAACCCACAACGATGAACAGCAAAGAAAGAATGATTGAACAACACCTCATGGGTCGGGATATTGAGGATAGCAGAGTACTGGAAGCCATGAAAAGGGTGGAAAGGGAAATTTTTGTCCCTGAGGGTCTTAAATACAGGGCTTACGAAGATTCTCCTCTACCCATTGGAGAAGGACAAACCATAAGCCAACCTTATATTGTAGCTTACATGGCACAAATACTTAATCCTCAGCTGCATGAAAAAATTCTGGAAGTAGGTAGCGGATGTGGATATAATGCAGCGGTATTAGCACAACTTTCTGATCATGTGTATAGTGTGGAAGTAATAGAATGGCTTGCAGATCTGGCTAAAATGAACCTGAAGCAAGCAGACGTTAAAAATGTAACGGTAAAGCATGGCGATGGATATCACGGATGGCCTGAACATGCTCCGTTTGACAAAATAATGCTTACCGCTGCTACACCGATGATTCCTGCACAATTAAAAGAACAATTGGTAATCGGAGGTAAAATCCTGGCTCCGGTAAGCAATGCCTATCAAAAACTCATTTTACTGGAGAAAACCGGAGAAAACGAATTTAAGGAGCATGACCTGATATATGTTCGTTTTGTGCCCATGACCGGGGAGAGTCAGAAATAAAGTACCTAAACCTGTGTAAAAATTTACAAATACTTGCCCTGTCTTAATTGGTGAAAAGACAGGGCAAGTTATTTTGAATAAAACATTCGCTACTTAATTGGTTAAAATGGTACTTGTCTGTTCCGGTATAAAAGTTCGCAGTCGAAAGTGACAATGTTAAATACCCCATGGGTAGGTTTCCGGCGTTAGTTGATCTTCAGTTTTTGTTTTAACTGGATGTAGTGCCTGGGTTTCATCCAGGAAAATAAAGGCATCATATCGCTTCGGAATCAAGCTGGGTACATAATTGCCGTAATAATCCATGTCTGGTTTGTAAACCACGCCAATGGCCCTGTGAAGTAGAGGACTCATCATTTCAGGGTGATCCTCAATATCTTTGGTAATGATTAGTTTATCTGTGCCTGAAGATTGATGAAGCATATATTCCCAACTATTAAGACGCGCCTGAGGTACATCCATTTTTTGCATAGTATCACCCCATTGATTGCTGGCCATAACTGTACCTTTGTAAGAGCCAAAACCTACGGATACAACTTTAGATTCTCCCCACTTTTCTCGTGTGAGTTGCCCCACGTTGAGCAGTCCGTTCTCTTTCATATCAGTAGCCCTCGCATCACCTATATGGGTATTGTGTTCCCATACAACCGCTTTTGATTCAGAACCATGAAAGTCGAGCAGACGTTCCAGTGTATCGGTCATGTGTTCATCCCGTATGTTCCATGAACCCGGGCCCCCTCCAATCATCGCCCTGAAGTAACGTTCAGCATTTACTGCCGTAATTGCATTTTGCTCAATATTAAAAGGGTTTTCTGGATCGGTGTTATAGGTCGGGGCTTTGGCTCTGACTTGTTGCAGTAAATTTACCACTTCATCCTCGCAGCTCTCAGGGGCAAAACGTGAGGAGGTAGCATAATCAGTACCTTCTCTGTTGTAGGGTTCGAAACATTGCAGGGCATCATTGGCAGCTACCAGTGCATCGGGATCATTTTTCTGAAGGTAGTTTTTAATGACATCCAGAGACTCCCATAAACTGTACACATCCAGGCCGTAAAATCCTGCCTGCTGATGATAGGCTTTCCCTTTGTTATAATCTTTCAACCATTCCATCAAGGCTGCAATTTCCCAGTTTGCCCACATCCAGGTGGGCCACCGGTGAAAGTGGGTTAATACATCAAGGGCTGTTTGAGCACTGTTTTCATGTTGCCGCACATATCGGTTGATCTGATAGCAATCGGGCCAGTCTCCTTCCACACCTATCAGCGTAAACCCTTTCTCTTTTATCAAACGCCGGGTAATATTGGCCCGCCAGAGATAGTATTCATGCGTGCCGTGTGAAGCCTCGCCAAGCAAAACAATGCGGGCATTTCCTATTCTCTCCATTAGGGGATCCAGGCTTTTGTGTAAATCATGCGAATGATCATTGATGAAAGACTGAATTTCACGGGTTGAGATTTTGTGCAGATTTTTATCTGAATGAGTCATAATAGCATTTGTTTTTATGGTTATACGAAATGATTTACAGAAAACGCTAGGCACCAAACTTGGCCAGTTTACCTGCATGCGCCATGGCCAGGGTCATGATTTCTTTTGAGAAGATGATGCCCAACTCTCCTTTAAGAGCTGCTATTTCATCAAAGCTCTCCAGGAAAGGACCCCGCAGACCGGGCGCTTTAAACAGCACCGGTACAGGGTGCCAGCTGTGTGCTGCAAGAGGAGCCGGAGTAGAATGATCGCCCGTAATAATCAGCACATCGGGTTGCTGCTCAATCAGTGGAGGCAATGCTTCATCCATGGCTTCAATGGCTTTGATCTTTTCTTGTATATTGCCATTTTCTCCGGTTTTATCCGGGTCTTTAAAATGGGCAAAAACAAAATCATGCTTTTGCATGGCATTCAGCGTTTCAGTGATAATATCTTTGGGAGATTTGGGTTCAGAAAACACTTCCATGCCCAGCAACCGGGCTATCCCCCGATACATGGGGTAGCCGGCAACCGCAACCGGATCAAGCTTATAGCGTTCATGAAAAGAAGGCCAGTCGGGCAATTGGGCAAAGCCCCGGCTAAGTATCATATTGGCCGGAGATTCGTCTTTGAGGATTTCTTGAACCTGGTTAAAGATATCCCGGGCAATTTTAGCTGTTTTGCTATTATCATAGGGTGCACGAGCAGGATTCATGGGTTGTTCGCCGGTATGTTGCGGATCCGTGTCGCCAACCCTGTCGTCCAGGTTTTCTCCTCTGAGTACCAGCAGGGCCCGGTGTTCTGATTCCGTTTCGAAAAATATCTCTACTCCATCTTCGATTTCTATGCTATTCTTTATCTTTTCTATTAATTGTCGATTTTTTTCCGAAGAAATTCTTCCGGCTCTGCGGTCTTCCACTTTTCCTTCGTCGTTAAGGGTACAGAAATTCAGTCGTGCTGCTATATCTCCCTTGCGCAGATTAAATTCAAGTCCCAGGGCACTTAATACACCCCTGCCAATCTGATAAATAACAGGGTCATATCCAAATAATCCCAGGTGCCCCGGGCCACTACCCGGGGTAATACCCGGAAAAACAGGATGGGCCAGACCCAGGGCTGCTTTGTGAGCAAGTTTGTCCATATTGGGTGTGCGGGCCATTTGCAAGGCGGTGCCTTTTCCGTCATTGTCAATATCACCTAATCCATCGATCACCAACAGTACTATCTTCTTCTCATTCACCTGTGCAAGCGAGCTTATGAGTTGTCCATAATCATCTTTCATAGCCTGGTTTTTTAAGAAATTAATTTCATGAATTCATTCTCGTCTATTCGTTTTACATTCCTCTTTTTGGCTTCGTCAAGCTTGCTTCCCGGTCCTTCTCCAACAACCAGGTAGTCTGTATTATCGCTTACTGATGAGGTGGCGCGACCACCCAGAGATTCAATTCTTTCTTTGGCTTCATCACGGGTAAAAGCCTCCAGTTCACCTGTAATTACAAAGGTTTTGTTTTTCAGTTTATCTGACCGGGAAGATTTTTGTTCTTGTATCTTTAACCCGTTTTTTTTGAGTTTATCAAGCATGTCAAGATTATGCCGGCTCCTGAAAAAATGCACAATACTTTTTGCTATTTCCGGTCCGACTTCCTGTATCTCATTTAATTCCTTTTCGCTGGCATCAGAAAGATTATCCAACGTGGTAAAGTGCCTGGCCAGTACTTTGGCCACATGCTGACCTACATGTCTTATCCCCAGTGCATAAATAAATTGATCCAGATCTGGTTTTTTTGATTTTTGGATGGCGTCATGAAGCTTTTGAGAAGATTTTTTAGCATACCCCTCCAGCTTCTCAATGTCGGAAGGTTTTAGTTGATATAAGTCAGGAATATTTTTGATGAGTTGCTTGTCAACAAGCTGGGCTATAACCTTTTCACCCAGATTGTCAATGTTCATGGCATTTCGGGATGCAAAATGGCTCAGGCTGCCCTTAAGCTGTGCTTCACATGACAAACCAGCCGGACAAACAGTATAGGCTCCTTCGCGAACCACCCTGGTATGGCAAACGGGGCATTTTTCAGGCATTTCAAAAGCCTTTTTTCTTTTTTGCCCTTTTGATTTCACACGTCCGGAAATTTCGGGTATTACATCACCAGCCCGTTTTACTTTTACAGTGTCGCCGGGGCGCACATCTTTTTTCTTTACTTCATCTTGGTTGTGCAGGGTTGCACGGCTTACGGTTACCCCGCCCACTTCCACCGGTTCAAGCAAAGCCACGGGAGTGAGAATTCCGGTGCGTCCCACCTGCACAATGATATCGATCAGGGTGGTCACTTCTTTCCTGGGTTCAAATTTCCAGGCAAAAGCCCATCGTGGACTGCGCCCACGGTTGCCCAATTCGCTGCGAAGTTTGCGGTGGTTGAGTTTGATAACCATACCATCTATCTCATAGGGAAGTTTTTCTCTTTTGCTTTCCAGTTCCCGGTAAAAATCCTTTATCCCTTTTTGGGTATTGGTTTGCTTGCTTTGATCATTGATTTTAAGACCCCATTTCTTAAATTGCTGCCGCAAATCCTGCTGGCTCTCAAAATCACTTTCTTTGCTATTGCTGCCAATTATTTCATAGAAGAAAATATCGAGCGGTACATCAGCTACTTTGCCCGGATCGAGCTGCCTTACTAACCCTGCTGCTGCATTGCGGGCATTGGCAAATGCTTTTTTGTTCTTTTCTATGCGTTTTTTGTTAAGTTGCTGAAAGTCTTCCTTGCCAAGGTATATTTCGCCCCGTACAGCAAGTTCCCTGGGAAAGTCATTGCCGGCACGAAGTTTTAAAGGAAGTGACCCTATGGTTTTTGCATTTTCTGAAATATCTTCACCCTGCAGGCCATCTCCGCGGGTTGCCGCGTAATTAAAAGCACCCTTCCGGTAAACAACTTCTACAGAGAGACCGTCGAATTTAGGCTCCAGGAAAAATTCCGTCTTTTTGCCTTTTGTTTTTTTTCGAACAAATTCGATAAAGTTTTTCATCTCTTTTTCTTTGGCCGAAGAGTTGAGACTAAGCATGGGAGCAATGTGCTTTTTTTTGGTCAGCTTATCCAGGGGTTCAGCACCCACTTTTTGGGTGGGTGAAACATCTGACTGTAAATCCGGAAACTTTTCCTCCAGCTTTAGCAACCGCTCAAAAAGCTCATCATATTTGCGGTCCGAGATATCGGGATCATTCTCTATGTAATATTGATGATTGTGATAATTGATAGCTTCGCGCAACTGCTCTGTTTCTTTGCGGGCCTCTTTCAATTTTAAATCATCAACATTCCGCATCTCAGGAAAAGGGATTTTTATAAAGGGATTTTTACTCATGGCGTAATTTTTTCCGGATCATGAATCGCTTTTTTTCTGGCAATCAGGACAGTAATAACCTGCCCTTCCAGATATTTTGATTTTCTTTATTTTGCCCTTGCCCCTGGGACATTTTTTGCCATCTTTGCGATTGGGAAGTAAAAAATCATCAGGCATACGGCTAACATCAGCTTCTTTTTTAATGGCAGTTTTAAGCACTTTGTCCATTTGTTTATACAGCTCTTTTCCTTGTTTTTCAGTAAGCTTATTTGCTTTTTGCCTGGGATGAATGCAGGCATGAAACAGAATTTCATCCGCATATACATTTCCAATACCACATAATGTGGATTGATCCATGAAAAAACTTTTAATGGAGGCTCTGCTTTCATTCATTTTAGAAAGAAATTCCGTTTGACTGATCCCGAGGGCATCAGGACCCAGATCCTGCTCTTTTATATATTCTTCTGTATTATTGGTGATCTCAACCTTGCCCAGTTTTCGTTTTGAAACATATACAAGTTTATGCTTGTTGTTCAGTTCAAATATACATTTGGCATAAGAGGAAACTTCTGAATCTGTATCACTATAGCTAAGAAGGCCCGTCATACCGAAATGCAATACCAGAGAATAATTGTTGTCCATTTCTATGAACAGGTATTTTCCTCTGCGCCGGGTCTTTTTTATTTCCTGGTTTTTTATATATCTGCCCAGGCTGCTTTTGGTGGCATCAATAAATTTTTCATCTTTTACAACTATATCCTCCACCTTGCTTCCAATGGATTTATCAGCTGCTTTTTTGTATACTTCAACATCTGGCAATTCGGGCATAACAGGGTGTTTTTATTGGTTTTAAAATGGCAACGATTACAAAAGCAACAACTTTAAGCATGTACCCTACAAGCATAAAGCTGTTGCTTTTGTTGCTGTGAGAAAATAGTTATCCAACGATAATGTCATCAATAACATCCAATACACCTGCAGTAAGCATGGCTGTATCAAATGCTTCTTTTTTCATGGTATAATAAGGAACAATTCCTGAAAGACGAGCAACGCCATTGGTTACACTTACGTCAACTTTGTCGGCATCAATGAAAATATTCCTTTGGAATGCCCTTTTAATATCACTTTCGATGTCTAAATCAACAAATGTTTTTCCCACAATAACGGTTAGATTGTTTTCAACATACAATACACCCTTTGTGGCATAAGACAAATTGGAAGCGAGATTCTTCTCCCAATAACTATTTACGGTACCTGTTAGCGTAACAACCCCATTTGTAGTTTCAATGTCGATATTTGTTGCATCGATCTGGTCATTCCAAAGGAGTTTGCTTTCTATCATGTTGGTAATCTCGGTGTCACTTGGTAATGTCACTCCTGCCGGGAATTCAACTTCGATATTGTTATCCACCCGTACTACATCAGCCACACGATAAGCATTATCCTGGGCAGCTATTTTTGCAGTATAGCTGGGCACAACACCTGAAAGTTGAACAACCCCATCAGCTACACTTACCAATACGTCATTTGCATCAACGCTGGCATCCCAAGTCAATTGGTCTACCACTTCCTGTTTGATTAATTCATCTGCTTTTTTTGTACTCATAACAGTAAAATTTTAAGGTTTCTAAAAAGGTTTCTTGCATGATCAAAATGTAAAAAGACATTTCAATTGCTTTAAATAGCGTAAAGAAATCAGAGGTATAAATTTGTCAGGCAGCCTGCAATGGTTGTTACTTTTGTTGATGTTTTTCAAAATTAAGCTATGATAATATCATCCGTTACATCTAATATTCCTGCAGTCATCATGGCAGCATTAAACGCTTCTTCTTTCATAGGGTAGAGAGGAACAGTGCCTGTAAGATGAGCAATACCATTCTTCACCGAGACATCAATTTTATCGGCATCAATTAAAACATTTCTTTTGAAAGCCCTTTTGATATCATTTTCAATATCAGTATCAGAAAATTTTTTTCCAGCAACAACGGCAAGATTGTTTTCTACATGCTGAACCCCCTTTGTCGCAGACGCAAGATTTTTAGCGAGACTTTTCTCCCAAAAACTATTTACTGTACCTGTTAGAGTAACAGCACCCTTGAGGGTCTCAACATGAATGTTGTCGGCATCTATTCGATCATCCCAAAGGAACTTTTTATTAATCATGTTGGTAATCTCGGTATCAACCGATATTATTAATTCGGGCAGAAGCTCAACATCAATTAAGTTTTCTACTCTCACTACATCAGCCACCTTATAGGCATTTTTCCCGGCAGCATGTTTTGCAGTGTAAGTTGACACTACACCTGATAACTGAACAACTCCGTCATCTACATTTACATTAACATCATTGGCATCTATGCTGGTGTCCCAAACCAATTGGTCCAGCACCTCCTGTTTAATAAATTCATCTGTATTTTTTTTCATATCATTTTGTGTTTGAAAACTTAATTGACTTTTTTACTACAAAAATCTGCCAAAAGACGTTCCAATTTCATTGTTTCCAACTGAAATTGAAGCACCTTTGTGAGATAAAGTGTGCAGGTTGCATTATAGCTTTGCAAAGAATTCCGGGGTGTTGTTTTGAGGAAATAAGATTGCAGGAAATTTTACACAGGTGTGTAGAAAATACTACAACCCGAAAAGCTTTTTAAGCGTAAGGGCATTTTTAAAAGCATTCCCATGCTTGTCATTATTAAAGTAAATAAACAACTGCTGAATATCCTCCAGTTCACTCAATCGGTTTTTCCAATCTTTCAGTTCGTTTTCAGAATAGAGATAATCATACCATTCGCTTTTCCCATGAAACCTTACATAAGCGGTTTTGTGGGTCACAACGAGGTCTTCGGGAAGATTGCCGGGAGCAGACAGAATACAAAAAGCAACATTGTTTTTTTTCATCAACTCATAAATCTCTTCGTCGAACCAGGAATGATGGCGAAACTCAAACACATGGGTAAAGTTTTTATCCAGTTTCGTGCACAAGGATTCCAGTTTAGCGACGTTTTTGTGCAGATTTCCCGGCAATTGCCAGAGTATGCAGCTGATTTTTTCTTTAAGAGGATTGAGGGATGTCTGAAAAGCGTCCAGTTTTTCCATGAAAGCGTCGTCAATATTAAACTTCTTCAGATGGGTAAAAAACCGATGCGCCTTAATGGTGAATGTAAAATGCTCAGGGGTTTGGCTGTTCCAGTTATCCAGGGTTTCTTTTTCGGGGAACTTGTAGAAGGTATTATTGATTTCAACAGTATTAAACTTTTTTGCATAAAATGAAAGCCATTCTTCCTTGGGTAATTCATCCGGGTAAAAGCTCCCTTTCCAGTCTTCGTATGAATAGCCGCTACAACCTATATGAGTTTTCATGAGATACGTGGTTTAAGTGAAATACTATTTCATGTCTATTGTTGACTTTCATCATTTTTCTGTTGTTCTTTCTTATTCTTTCTGTGATCTTCTTTGGCTGACTCATGTTCCTTTTCCCCTTTAGGGTTTTGTTTGCGTTGTTCAAGGTTTTTCAGGTTATCTTCCTTGCCATATAGGGTGAGGTTGTCACCGGGTTGTATTTGAGTTGTGCCATCCGGAGTGCCCAGGTAAGTGCCATCTTTTCGTTCTATGGCAATAAGATTAATGCCCTCTTTTGTCAGTCTCAGTTCTTTTAGTTTCCTGTTGGCCATCCAATCATCTTCTTTTACGGTAATCACCGTAATTTCATATTCATCCTGCAGCTTTAGCAATGAGACGTAATCGATATTGCGAAGATTGTGAAATCTGTTGAGAGCATTATCAATTAACCTTACGAGCTGCTTGTCCAGCCATTTACTTTTAGATAAGGACCAAATTAAAAATATAAAAAAACCGATAAGTCCAAGTCTTATAAGTCTGTCAAATGATTCCAGTTCGTCTCCTATGAAAGTAAGCATGAGGGAAGCTATGGCGGAAACAACGCCTATATTACCGATAAGCATAAGTACCATGATGATTTTTCTTCTCAGAGGATGGGTAGTAATTTTTTCAGCTTCGCGGGTGGTAAAACCCACCCCTGTAAAGGCTGACCTTGCCTGGAATATTGCAGCATCCTGCGCCAGGCCTGTTTTAATCAAAGCCCTTGCACCTATTTTGGTAATGATAATGGATAAAAATATTATTATAAACAGACTTATTAGGGGACCCATTTTCTGGTAATTTTTGCCTGGCAATCTCTTCTGTAGGGAGGATGATTCAAGTTATTTTTATAATTGTTGTTGATTGAGTCATCCCCGGAAGGAAAAGGCAAGACCTTTATATTCCCGGGGATGAATGGTGTAAAGGAATTAAAATCCTACTTACTTCTCATCTGAAGGAAAGACTCTTTGATAATATTCTTTGAGTGCTTCTTCAAAAGCCTGATCCACTGGTTTGCCAGTATCAAATTCAGGTGCATTTTTAATCGTATCGGTATCAACATCAATGGAGACTTCGCGGGTTTCATAACTGATTTTATCTAACCAATTGATGAGAAGAATGACTTTTTTGCTCCACGGACGCCAGTTGCTGGTATCTATGATAAGGTAAATCAATTGCCAGTCGGCATCATCTGCAATCAAATCTTCAACATGTCCCAGGTGTCCGTCGGTTGCCAGTATATGATATCCCATTACTTCTTTAAAACTTCTGAGTTTGGTGGCCAGCCTTTCTTCGCTGACCTTTTCTTCACTGACTTCTTTAGTGGGCACATTTAATGGCCTCGCGGGGTAATACAATCCGGTATGGGTAGGGGGAATGTATCCCGAACTCCAGTAGGCTGCATATCCGTAGTGTTTCATGAGTTCCTTTTCATATTCCCGCGAAATCGTGGGTATATCTTCGGGCGATGGACTGTTCTCTATTTGTTTTGAGGTCAGGTTTACAGAAATCAATTCTTCATCCCACAGAGGCTCTTTCAGAGCATTTATAGGAAGCAGCACTCTTTTGTCTTTGAAAAAACTTCCGAAGTCTGCATCCAGATATCGTACTTTCCAGGTGTCTTCATCAAAGAGGAAATCTTTGATCTTACCTTTTTTTCCATCTGATGTTTCAATGGAAAACCCTTTCAATTCATCTAATCTGCGTTTCATAGTAATTGTTTTTTATGTGAATAATAAGATTGGCAAAAAATGATTCCTTAAGGGAATCAAAATTAATTTCACTATTGTATTTGAAATAGTGTTGTGTAATTTATTTAAAATCAGGTTAAAACATCTTAGCGTAATTCTGCATCAGTTGAATATATTTCTTTACATCTTCTTGCTTCTTTTCTTCTTTGGGATGTTCCTTCAGGCTTATCAGGGTTACTTTGGCCCTGACATTGGCCCGGTAGCATTTGTAAAAATTGAACAAGGGTTCGGGCATGTCTTTCTCTTTTAATTCAAATGCTTTCATGTAATTCCTGACAAAAGAATTGCTTAGTTGTTTATTCCCAGAAAAATCAAGGTCAACGCATAAAAAAGCAATTTCATTCAACACATCAATGTATCGGAAGTCATCATTAAACTCAATGCAGTCAAAAATCACAGGATCGTCATACAGAAATATGTTGGTGGCGTTTAAATCGCCATGACAATCGCGTTGAAAATCGTTAAGGATTCTATCGTTCAGAAAACTCCTGTTGTCATTGAGATAGTTTTTTGATTTTTCGATACATTGTGAAACTATTTTCTTGCTTTCGGCAGGTATAAGTTGATTTTCGGTATCCTCGTCAAGTACGTCATTGATGGCAGCAAATTCTTTGATCATTCCAGCTGTGTTAAAGGCGTTCTTTACAACCTGTGTGTTTTTGTGAAATTGCGCAATTTTTCCGGCAAGCTTTTCCAGATGTTTTTCTGTTACTTTATTTGCTGCCAGCATTTTATGCATTTCTTTATTGTTGTCCATTCGCTTCATTTGCACGGCATAGTCTATAATATCCTCATCGCTATGATGGTCAGGTTTGCCTGTGCTCAAAGATTGGGTGATGGGTACTATGCCCAGGTACATATCAGGTGCCAACCGGCGGTTAAGCTTTATTTCCTGATTACAATAAAACCTGCGATTCTCCAATGTTGAAAAATCAAGAAAAGGAAGTTGAACCGGTCGTTTTACTTTAAAAGCATATTGATCCGTTAAAACAATCCATGAGATATGGGTTTCAGAAAATGCGCTGTTTTTACAGCTATCAGGAAACAGGCACTTATCTTTCATTGTAAGAATTTGCTCTTTGTCCATGAAGGTATGTTTTAAGTTGTTGAATCAATTGTGTTGCATCGTTTTCATCCGTCCATAATATCAGATGAGGCTCCTGAGGGTAGTCAAAAGTTCTTTTTATATTTCTGTACACATTAAAATCTGCGTGGCTATGTTTACGGGTTGACTTCATCCTTTCTTTTATGGTTTCTTCTTTGGCGCGTAATTCTATAAAAAGAATTTCCTGATTCAGCTCCCTGGCTTTCAGCAAAAACTGCCTTCTGTGTTCTTCTTTCTGAAATGTTCCTTCAAGAATTACATGTTGCCTATTCTGGATATGGTGAACCATTTCCGTCATCATTTGATTGTAAACGAGCTGTTTTGAATGAGCATCGTATCGATCCTGCAGGTTTATATTCTTTCTGATGATGTCAGTGTCCAGGTGTACGGCATGGAACTCTTCGGCGGCCCTTTTCGACAAATAAGTTTTTCCTGTTGCGGGAAGCCCAAAAATTATCAGTATCATTTTTCAATTGTTTGATAATAAAAAGTATCTACCTTTTTAATCATATAATATCTGAACACCGCAATAATCTCATTGCTATTTGTGTCCCAATAGTTGTTTTTCAACCATTCTATAAGTTCCTCAATTTCTTCTTTTTCAAGCCATGCCAGGCATTTGTAAAGCTCTTTTTTGAAAAGCTCTCTATCGTTGCACACGTTTTTGAGTACTGTTTTTTGATGAGTTAACATTTTCATAGTCCTGTTTTTTTTTTGCGTTTGACAATACTTTAAGCGTTGGTTTGCATTGCTTTTTTACTCTCCTTTTACTTAAGCCAGAAAGGTCTGTTATCTTTTCAGCAATTTCTTCAATTCTCTCCATGACCGGGTATTTATGATGTCTTTTTTGCCCAACCATCCCCTGCGGGCCTGGGCTACACCATATTTTATATAATCAAGATTGCTGATAGCATGCGCATCTGTTGATATGGCGAGTTTAACACCTGCTTTTTGTGCTTTTCTGATGTATTTGTCATGGAGGTCAATTCGATCAGGATTGCTGTTGATTTCCAGAAAAATTCCTTTGTCAGCGGCCTCTTTCATTACCGCATCCATATCCAAATCATAACCTTTTCTTTTGTTGATCATGCGTCCGGTGGGATGACCAATGATATTCAAATATGGATTTTCCATGGCTTTTAAAATCCTTTGGGTTTGCTTCTTTTTGGAAAGGTTCATGTTGTAATGTACAGAGCCGATTACCAGATCCAACTCTTTCAGAATATCATCCGACAAATCCAGGGTGCCATCTTCAAGGATATCGACTTCCACCCCTTTAATGATTCTGAAGTTTTTCATCTTTTTGTTTAATGCATCGATGTCCCGGATTTGTTTCTCCAAATCTTTTTCATTCAGCCCCCCGGCCATAGAAACTTTTTTGGAATGCTCAGTAACAGCAAAATAATTGTATCCTTTGTCTTTGGCTGCTTCGGCCATTTCTTTCAGCGAATTCTTACCATCTGTGGCTTTGGTATGAGCATGCAAGTCGCCTTTAATATCTTCCAATTCCAACAGGTTGGGCAATTCATTTTTTTTTGCCGCTTCAATCTCTCCCTGGTTTTCCCTGAGTTCGGGTACGATATATTTTAATCCCAGCTTTTCGTACATCTCTTTTTCAGTCTTTCCGGCTATTTTTTTCTTTCCTTTGAAAATTCCGTATTCATTGATTTTGAGGTCATCCTCTTTGGCCATTTTCCGCAAAGCCACTGTGTGGGCTTTAGAGCCTGTAAAATAGAGCAGGGCAGACCCGAACGATTTTTTCTCCACAATGCGAATGTCAACCTGAAGGCCCGTTCGTAGTCGTACAGTGGAGCGGGATTCTCCGTGTGACAATACATCCTGCACTTCATCGTATTTCACAAAATGATCCATGGCTTTCTCTGTGTCATTGCTAACACCTACCAAATCAATATCTCCCACCGTTTCCTTCATCCTGCGGTAACTGCCTGCAATGGTAATATCCTTTATTTCCTTTTTGAGGTATTTCAGCATGGGTTGAATGAGTTCTTCTGTTTCATGAAGCTTAAACCTTTGAGAGCCCCCTTTGTCAGCGAATTGCTTTATCTCCTTGAGAATGTTTTGGGCCGTTTTCTTTCCAAAACCTTCCAGTTCTTCAATCTTTCCCTCTTTGGCTGCTTTTTTCAATTCGTCGAGAGATTCAATATTCAGCTCCTCATAAAGCATTTTTGTACGTTGCGGACCCATTTGTTCCAGCTTCATAATATCTCTGAGGGTTTCCGGAAATTTCTTCCGTAGCTTTTTCAATTGCTTCAATTCACCCGTATTAGTGATTTCCGATATTTTTTTAACCATGCTTTCACCAATGTCGGGAAGAGCCTCAATATCCTTCTTGTTCATAGCCGAAACATTGTCAGACAGACCTAATAAGGTTCTGGCAGCATTTCTGTAAGAGTTTATGCGGAATTCATTCTCTCCTTTCACCTCCAGATAATCGGCTGTTTCCTTCAATTTATCTGCTATTTCCTTGTTGTGTACGGGCATGTTATTTTCTTTTGTAATCAGGTTACGATTATGGTTTTCCTATTGCAGTGCTTTGCGAATCATGAAAAACTCATTGATGTTGTCAATGTCCAGAATACCTTTAAATTCATCATCTTTTAGTACCGGGGCAATATCATATTTGTGTTTTCGCATGTGTTTAAGGGCTTCAAAAATATCCATCTCAGGTGTTACGGATTCTATGCTTTTATTCATTGTGTCTTCAATTTTCCCTTCTTTTCCATACGTTCCCAGTCCCGATATGAGATCTTTCTGGGTTAATATACCTTTGTACTCATCTCCGGATTTGATTACAAAGCCCCGGTTAGAGATATGTTGCAGAAGTTCAGCAGCTTTACCCAGTGTATCATTGGGTTCCAGCACATCAAAATCAGTGATAATGATGTCCTGCACTTTGTGGTCTTCCAGAATATTCTGGTATTTCATTATTTCGTACTCTCCTTTGGCCCCCAGCAAAATGAAAAACCCGATTACAACCAGGAACGGATTGATGTACAGACCGGCTATAATGAATATAACAGCAAAGATCTGCCCGATATTTTTGGCAATGCGGGTGGCTTCCATTCGGCTCATCCATATGGAAAGGGCCGATCGGAACAAGCGTCCTCCATCCATGGGAAATGCTGGAATAAGATTAAATACTACGATAAATATGTTGGCAGCCAGTAACATAGCCAGGAAGTTATCTCGTGAAATGTAGCTAAAATCCATTTCATCGAATGAAACCGGATGAATGTAATACAGGTAAAGGCCCAAAATGGCTGCTATTAGGATATTTACCAGGGGGCCTGCCAGGGAAACCAGGAATTCCTCCCTGGGTTTTTCAGGCATTTTGGTAATGTTGGCCATGCCTCCAATGGGCAACAGGGTGATGCTGTGCACTTCTCCACCATATTTCATGGCCACCAGCGAATGGCCAAACTCATGAAGCACCACACACACAAACAAAATAAGAATAAAAAGTATGTGCATGAGTATTTGTGGAGTTTCCAACCCTTGTCTCATGGTGATAAAGACAATCCAAGCAATGAGTAATAAGAAGGTCCAGTGGATGGATAATTTGATTCCGAATGGTTTTCCAAGTTTTAATGAGTACTTGCTGTTCATTAATATGTTATAGTTTATTGTTAGTTTATGGAAATTATTTTTTGTCCGATGATTGCATTAAATCTCATCAGGGTTTTTGAGCAATGCTCAATAAATGTTTGGATTGTTGCACCAAATGATTATCCTCACAGTTTTCAATGATAAACTGAATCCACTTATCTTTTAGATCTTCTTTTAGCTGGTGAAACAATTCAAATCGCTCTCCAAATATTCCTTCTGCTCCGGCAAGATGCAGGGGTTCCAGGCCCACTTGCTTCAACAGGGGGTTAATTTCCTCAGGATGAGAAAAATAGGCATTGGTAAAATATTCGGTATCTTCGACAAAACGGTTGTCGGTACCTGTTTCCCAAAGCTTTTTCGCCCCGTCGGGATAAAGGATACCTTCCGGGTTGTGTTTTACTCCATATACCATAGCTCCCGTTCGGGTCATGAACGATGAGAACAGAAACCCTCCCGGTTTCAGGTTATCATGTGCTTTTTTCAGCATTTTCAACCTGTTTTCTTTACTGATCATGTGATAGAGCGGCCCGAGAATGAAAATGCAATCCCAGGTCTTATTTTCCCACTGCTCGCTTTCCATTGCGTCAGAAACCTCCGTGAAAATAAGATTGCGGTGAGAACCCAGGCGTTCACGCACCAATTCTATGTTTTTGTCCGATAAATCATTCAGACCCACAAAATATCCATGGTCCAGCAACAACTTCCCTATCCTGCCGGTTCCACAAGCTACATCAAAAACAGAAGCTCCGGGGGTAAGGTACTTTTTGACAAAATGCATTGTAACCGGAATTTCGAAAGGGTGATTATCCAGCCTGCGATCTTCCTCTTCTACATGTGTATTATAGTATGCTTTTACTTCTTTCAGGTTGTCTTTTGTCATAAATTTCAGGTATATACAATTGTTCAATCCTTTTTCTTGTCTGGTAGGTGAAAAATCTATGCCAGCAAGCAATGAGAATTCAACAGCAAAAAAACTAACCTGGAGGTGGCGAAACAGAATTCAACGAATTGCCTGTATTATAGTGCGATATGAAAATACAGGGAGTCTTTATCAAATGGGTTGATTACAATCTGTGCAATTTGAAGGGGTATTGTTTTACCAAAAATCAACAGTAATGTGGAATATTTTGCACACATTACAATTCAATCCTGCACCTGGTGAATGCAGCTAAAAAAATAATTAGCAACCCATGACGATTAATTTCAAAAATACCGATAATATACACGAAGGCATTATATTATACAGTGTTAGCTGTTAGCAATACGTTTGAAGCACACGTTTGCAGGGATTTAAAGAGAGCAATCAGGGAAAATTAAAGGTTACCGCAACTTAAAAGAAGCACTTGATGCATGCTGACCTTGTTTTGGGTGGATGTTTTGAATCGGAAAAAGACTACTGCGAGTGAGGTCTTCGTTTGAATTGGTATAATATGTGAAAATAAAGAAGTAATTCATTCATTTTTCACTAAATCTTAAAACGATGAGAAAGCTGACTGTTTATACTATTGGAGTATTGATGTTTTTGTTCAATGTAGTTGCATTGCAAGCCGAAAATGAATCTAAAACTGTCGACCCGGTAAATACTGTTGAACCTGCCAACACTATTGAAAATGTTGAAGATGCGGAGACGGATGTTTTGGTAGAACGAATAGAATATATCGATGAGATGGATAAGTCAAACCTGGAATCAGCGGAAAAGCGTGAACTGCGCAAAGAAGTACGTTCCATCCAAAAAGAACTTGTTCAACGAGGTACCTATATTTACATATCCGGTACAGCACTTATTATAATACTTATCCTTATCATTTTACTATAGGGCTGATAATCAATACGGCAGTGTAAGGAATTATATAAAACCCCGGGCTATTGAGCGGTTCGGGGTTTTTGTTGGAAGTAAATACTTAACTACCTATCTGATTGTTCCTTAATCAGCTAATACCTTCTTTATATAACTTTCAGTATATTTTTTTGTAAAATTCCTGTAAGTAAACAAAAACAATCCTTATTTTTTTTTGTTTCCGAAATATTGAAAAACTATTAAATAAAAACGCTATAAATATGACAACACTTAAACCCGGCGACAAAGCCCCCGATTTCAAAGGAAAAGACGAGAACGGAAAAGAGATCAGACTTTCTGATTTCAGGGGAAACAAACTGATAATCTATTTCTATCCCAAAGACAGTACCCCGGGATGTACTTCCCAGGCCTGTGACCTGCGGGATAACTATGATATGCTGCTAAGCAAAGGATACAAGGTTCTGGGCGTAAGTGCCGACAGCGAAAAGTCGCACCAGAAGTTTATTGAAAAGAACAACCTTCCCTTTCCTCTTCTGGCCGACACGGAAAAGGAAGTAATCAAAGCTTTTGGTGTCTGGGGCCCCAAAAAGTTCATGGGAAAAACTTATGATGGAATTCACCGCACCACCTTTGTAATTGATGAAAATGGAGTGATTGAAGAGGTAATTGACAAGGTAAAAACAAAGGAGCATACTGGGCAGATTATTAAATAATAAGATGTTCTTTTAAAGAAATATTTTAACCGGAAGCAAGTTTTTGTTTCCGGTTTTTTTTCTATTATACCCGAAATTTTAGTCAACTTTTTCAGTCTGTTAAAAAATCAGTGTTATGTTTTAAGGTTTTTAATATATTTGGCATGTTGAAATCTTGCAGTTAATACTAAATAGACTAAAAACCGAAAACATGAAAAGATGTTATGTAACTTGGGTATTGCTGGGACTTGCAAATTTTACTTTGCTGAGTCAAAACAATTACCTGATACGTTTAAATGATTCAGTATACGAAGTTTCCATAGAAAAAGAACAGCAAATACTTTTCAATGGAGAAAAACTGAGTATTGAACTCCGCCAAAAAGATACACTGTTATATGACACAGAATATTACAGTCTTCAGTATCCTAAAGGCTTTCAGATTTCAGAAGTTACCATCGAAGAAGGCGTAAAGCAAATTGTGCTGATGACTGCAGAAGGATCTGGATATATTGTGCAATCTTATGCTGATGTTAACCCTTCGCTTATTAGTGAAATGATGTTGAATGAACTCACCAAGGAAAGCATTCACTATGGTTATAAAATGGAACGAAAGGATTATACCAGGGTATTAAAATCCGGTCAGGAGTTAAATGTACTGAAAGGGGTGTTGTCATACAGGAATGATCAGAATGTATATGAAGTAGCTGCTTTAGGTGAAAGGGATGAAGGGATACTTGTGGCAACAGTAGTAATGAATAACCAAATGAGTGGTTTGTCGAAAGGAAAGGAAATGATTGATTTGATGTGGAGTAGCCTTGCCTTTAAGGATTATTCCTACAGGGATCCTGAACTTGAGGGCTTTGACGGTCAGTTTTACAAAAATCTTTCATCCACCGAACTGCCCGATGATATTCTCATTGTAGTAGATGGTGTTCCCACAAAAGATGGATTAAATATTGACCCTGACAAAATTGAAACTATCACCATCCTGAAGGATGAATCCGCAACAGAGATTTACGGCGAAAGAGGGAAAAATGGGGTAATCGTGATTGAGTTGAAGAAGTAGTAAAGATTTTCAATACGTTATTCTTCATAACATCACATGCCAGCATAAGGTTGAGGAAAGAGGCTAAACAGTGCCCTACACTCCCGTCTTTTTGTCCCACAACTCTATATGCTCGCGGGAGCTGTAGCGCACGGATTCCCGTACGGCTATTTCTACGACTGTTTCACGAATTCGATGCAGCCCTTCGCGCGTGCCTCCCAGGGGCATCAGGATGATTTGTTTTCGTTTGATGAGGCCGGGTTGTAAAAAGAACTCTTCGATTTCGTCCCAGTCTTCATATTGGGCCACTACGAACTTGAACCATGCATTTTTTAATGACGAAAGATGCCGGATGATATCGGGGCGGTAACGCAACGAATCAGGATTGCCACTGTGTTTGAGTTTGGGGCTGTTGTTCCACACATCAATAAGTTTTGTGAATTCCTGGGTGGGCATCAGGGTGCATTCATTTTCTATTTCGGTGAAAGGTTTGAAGCCATATCTTTTGATAAAAGCCTCAAGAAAAAGAATGAGACCCTGTTGCTGTTTCATGGGACTGCCGCCGGTCAGGATAAGATGCTGACCGTTTTGCAGTTTTTCCACCAGATCTGTTGCATCAATTAAACCAAACAACTCATCAAAAGTGTAAGGATTTCCGGCACGCCATACTGCTTTGGTATCGCACCACCAGCAGTTTTGTGTGCAATGCTGTACCCTCAGAAACGCGGCAGGTTGCCCCAGGTTGATACCCTCTCCCTGAATGGTATCATAGAAAAACTCTGCAATTTCGAGATAGGGAACGTTGGTGGGAATGGGTTTTTGAAAATCCGGATTGGAAGGTATAATGGTTTTAATGAAATTCATGAGTTTGTATTTTAACAACCATGCATAACACCATAGCTTAAAAAATGTTGAACATAAAAAAAATATTTCAGAAATTAAACCTTTGGTATTCTTTCTTTTGCAGCTTTTTATACTTTTGAGCATTAAAATATTACTGATCTCAGCGTTTGTTTTTTCATGGAAAGATTACCCAACCTACAACAGCAACAAATTATTGACAAAACCATAGAATACGTGAAAACAGAGCTTTCCGGGGCCGAAGGTGGACACGACTGGTGGCACATCTACAGGGTGTGGAGGCTTGCTGAGACCATTGCACAAGCTGAAAATGCCGATAGGTTTGTGGTGCAACTTGGTGCATTGCTGCATGACATTGCAGACAGCAAATTCCATGATGGGGATGAAGAAACAGGGCCGCGAAAAGCAAGGGAGTTTCTTCAATCTATCCATGTGGAGGAAGCTATTATTGGACAAATAGAACAGATCGTGGCCAATATATCGTTCCATGTGGGCAGTGAGAATCAGGTGTTTCATTCCCCTGAACTGAATATCATTCAGGATGCTGACAGACTCGATGCCATAGGAGCCATAGGCATAGCAAGAGCATTCAATTACGGAGGTTTTAAAAACAGAGAAATGTATAATCCCGATATTATGCCCCGGCCTGACATGAGCCGGGAAGCTTACCGCAAAAACAGTTCACCTACCATCAACCATTTTTATGAGAAACTTTTGAAACTGAAAGAACTGATGAATACAAAAACCGGGAAGAAAATGGCGTTGAGAAGACATGCATTTATGGAACAATTTCTTGAAGAATTTTCTGAAGAGTGGGAGGGAAGGGGCTGATTTATTTTGAAGCTTTTACAAATAGCCTTATGCCCGCGTGTTTAAAAGAATTTTCACCCCAACAGGATTACTTTCAATTTTATATGGTAATTTTGTATGCATGAGTAGAACTTATTGAACGTGAAAAAAAGATACTTCAGATACTAATTATGTAATATTGAACGGATTATGAGCAAAGAGAAAGACAAAGAGAAGAATGTGAATGCAGAGAAAATGAAGGCCTTGCAGTTGACCCTTGACAAAATAGAGAAATCCTATGGAAAGGGTACTGTTATGAAGCTGGGCGATTCTCCGGCAGTTTCAATTGAAAGTATTTCCTCGGGAAGCATTTCCCTGGATCATGCCTTGGGTATAGGGGGATTTCCCCGTGGGAGGATAGTAGAGATTTACGGACCCGAATCGTCTGGTAAAACCACCCTGGCCATCCATGCTATAGCTCAGGCTCAAAAGGCTGGAGGTATCGCTGCTTTTGTGGATGCCGAGCACGCTTTCGACAGCAGTTATGCGAAAAAGCTGGGTGTAGATATTGACAACCTGCTGGTTTCACAGCCCGATAACGGAGAGCAAGCACTGGAAATTACCGAAAACCTGATTCGCTCCGGTGCCATCGATATCATTATTATCGACTCTGTAGCAGCGCTTACTCCCAAAAGTGAAATTGAAGGGGAGATGGGTGACAGCAAAATGGGGCTTCAGGCCCGGTTGATGTCACAGGCCCTCAGAAAACTCGCCGGTACCATCAACAAAACCGGAAGCTGTTGTATTTTTATCAACCAGTTGCGCGAAAAAATCGGGGTGATGTTTGGTAACCCTGAAACCACCACCGGGGGCAATGCATTGAAATTCTATTCTTCTGTAAGACTTGATATTCGTCGTATATCGCAGATCAAGGATGGAGATAGTGTTGTGGGCAACCGCGCCAGGGTGAAGGTGGTTAAAAATAAAATTGCACCCCCGTTCCGCCAGGCAGAATTTGATATTGTGTACGGTGAAGGCATCTCCAAAACCGGAGAAATCATTGACCTTGCTGTAGATTATAATATCATAAAAAAAGCAGGCTCATGGTTCAGCTACGGAGATACCAAGCTGGGTCAGGGGCGCGACGCAGTGAAAAACCTGCTGATTGACAATCCCGAACTGGCAGAAGAAATTGAAGCCAAAATTGTGGAAGCATTGGCTCAAAAGAAATAATACTTCTTTATTTTTAATCCTGAATGCCTCCTTGTTCTTGATATTGAAGGAGGCATTTTTTTGCGAATGATTTTACCCATGAACCCAAAGAAAATTAACATCCCAAAGGATGAATTATTGAACAGCATCACCCATGGTATGGGTGTGTTGCTGAGTATTGCAGCACTTGTTTTGCTGGTGGTGTTTGCCAGCATCAGGCCCTATGGCGATGTGTGGAAGATTGTCAGTTTTGCTGTATACGGCACCAGCCTGATCATTATGTACACAGCTTCTACTCTTTACCACAGCTATCAGAACCGAAAGATTAAGGAATTTCTCAACCTGTTTGACCATGCAGCCATATATGTACTCATCGCCGGTACCTATACCCCGTTTACCCTGGTATCCCTGCGCGGACCATGGGGGTGGTCCATCTTTGGAGTTATATGGGGACTGGCCATCGCAGGGGTTATTTTTAAACTGTTTTTCTATAAAGATAAATACCGGAAAGTTTCAGCAATTCTATATTTTTTGATGGGATGGATCATCCTTATTGCCATCAGGCCCATGATCATGGAAGTTCCAACCGGCGGATTGCTCTGGTTGCTGGGAGGCTGTCTGATATACAGCATGGGAATTCCCTTTTATATCAAACGCGAAAAGCCTTATTTTCATGTGATATGGCACCTGTTTGTGCTGGGAGGAAGCATTACCCACTTCTTTGCCATCATGTTTTATGTTTTGCCCAACTGAGGTTTTTCGGCCCGAAAAATAGTGTACCTTTGCGCTTCCTTTCAAAATTCAATATTTATACATAATTCCATTTTATTTTTATGATTTCAGTTTCCAACCTGGGTATACAATTCGGGAAGAGAGTGCTTTTTCAGGATGTAAACCTCAAGTTTACTGCCGGCAATTGTTATGGCATCATTGGCGCCAATGGTGCCGGGAAATCTACTTTTTTGAAAATGCTCAGCGGTGATATAGATTATTCCAGGGGTAGTGTAAGTATGGGAGCAGGCGAACGCATGTCGGTACTGCGCCAGAACCACTCGCAGTTCAATGATGTAACCGTTCTTTCCACTGTACTGATGGGGCACGAAAAACTTTGGGAAGTCATGACCGAGAAAGATGCCATATATGCACAAAGTGAATTTTCAGAAGAGGACGGCATAAGGGCTTCAAACCTTGAAGCACAGTTTGCTGACATGGATGGCTGGAATGCCGAAAACGAGGCAGCGAGTTTACTAAGTGGGCTGGGAGTAAAAGAACACCTGCATGATCAACTCATGGGCGAACTGGAAGCCAAGGAAAAAGTAAAAGTGCTGCTGGCACAGGCACTGTTTGGCAAACCCGACAACCTGCTGCTGGACGAACCCACCAACGACCTTGACCTGGATACTGTAAACTGGCTCGAAAACTACCTGGCAAATTTTGAAAATACCGTTTTGGTTGTTTCTCATGACCGACACTTCCTGGATTCTATCTGCACCCATATTGTGGACATCGATTTCAGTAAGATCCAACTTTTCCCCGGTAATTACACCTTTTGGTATGAATCAAGCCAGCTTGCCTTGAAACAACAAATGGCTCAAAATAAGAAGGCAGAGGAACGAAAAAAGGAGTTACAGGAGTTTATTGCCCGCTTCAGCGCCAATGCTTCCAAATCCAAACAAACCACCAGCCGGAAGAAGATGATTGAGAAGCTCAACATTGAAGAGATAAAACCCTCCACACGAAAATATCCGGGCATAATCTTCACCCCGGAGCGTGACCCGGGAAATAATATCCTGGAGACAACCAACCTGAGCTACTCCATTAACGATAAATTGCTTTTTAAAGGGCTTAGCTTTACCGTGCAAAAGGGCGACAAGATTGTTTTTTTGTCACGCGATACCCGGGCAATGACCGCTTTGTTCCAGATTCTGAAAGGACACCTGCAACCCGATGCAGGTACCTTTGCCTGGGGACAAACCATCCTGAAAGCGTATCTGCCCCTGGAGTATGACCACCTTTTTGAAACAGACCTTTCGCTGGTAGAATGGCTGGCGCAGTTCTCTGAGGATACTACTGAACTGTATCTTCGTGGTTTTCTGGGTAAGATGCTTTTTTCAGGAGAGGAGATTTACAAAAAAGCCAGTGTGCTTTCCGGAGGAGAAAAAGTGCGCTGTATGATTGCGCGCATGATGATTCGCAATGCCAATGTGATGTTGCTCGATACCCCCACCAACCACCTTGATTTGGAATCAATCCAGGCCTTCAACAATACCTTGATCAAATTCAAGGGCAATATTCTCATGTCTTCTCATGACCAGACTTTTATTCAGACCATTTGCAACAGAGTTATTGAAATGGGTCCTGCCGGCATGATTGACAAACAAACGTCGTATGATGATTATATTGCTGATGAAAGACTGAAAGAACAGCGTGACCAATTATACGCTCAGGCATAAGAGAATAAATCATTTTACTATTTTTGTTTTAAAATACAGGTAATTGGCTGTCGAAGCGGTTGATTCGTGGTTGTAAATATTGATTTTTAAACCTTCGGTAATAATCCGAGTGAAGGTATGACAAGCATCTAAAAAAGAATTGGCTTCGAGATACCTGTTGTAAATAAGTTTACGATATTTGAAATACAATCCGAACAGAATGGATTGTACCGGGTTTTAAACAAAGGTGTAATGGAGCAACTTTTATACGGAATTCTTGGAATCTATTTTTTACTGGGAGGGGTATTAATTGCGCTGGTAAACAGGGGCAAAGATGCTGCCTACCAAAAAAACAGCTGGGTAAAATATTTTGTTTACCTGTTGCTTGTTAACGCACTTTTTCTGGCCATTTTATGGAACAAACAGTATTTCCATTATGCAGGTCTGCTTATCCTGGCTTTCGGATTGTATGAAATTCTGCGAAACATGCTTTCCTGCTCAAAATATCTTACCGGACTCACATCGTTAATCGTTTTTTCCCTGGTAGCTTATACCTTTTTTCGTTTTACTTTGTTTGAAAGGCCATGGTTGTTTTACACCCTGTTTCTCACCACCGTTTTCGATGCCTTCAGTCAGCTTAGCGGACAATTGTTTGGAAAACGAAAAATTCTTTCCCATATCAGCCCCAACAAAACCCTGGAAGGGAGCATCGGAGGGGTGATTTTTGCTGTTACTACCTCGGTACTAATCCGGGATCTGATTGATGCCCAGATTATTACTGCCATTTTTCTGAGCCTGGGAATGGCGACTGCCGCATTTACAGGCGACTTGCTTGCCTCTGTTGCCAAGCGCAGGTTTGGTATAAAGGATTTCAGCCAGCTCATTCCCGGTCATGGCGGGTTTTTGGATCGGTTTGACAGCTTGCTTGTTACAGGATCTTTTATCTATATTTATGTAGAGTGTTTTTAGAACCGGCTGGTTGGGACTGAAGCCCCTGTTCTGTTTCGCATCTCTTCCCGACAGTTTATACTGATGGCAACAGATAAGGGTATAGCGGAATATAATGATTTTAATATGCTGAAAGTTCTGCCTCTTATTCTCCTTTTCAATCAATTAACAAATAAAAAAACAAAGGTATCCCAAATGAAAAGATTGATATAAGTTGTAACAAAACCCACCTGCATTCGTCTTATTGATAAAATTCCAATCAACCCCTCTGATTCACTATGAAAGCATTTTTCAGAAAGACGACAGGTGTGATCAAGAATCTGTACGAAAAATTCCGCAGAAATTTTTTTCCCGGTTCAATGGCTGTCAAAGGTGCCACGGCAGGTTTGTTTGCTGGGTTTGCCCTGGCCATCATCATCTCTGCCGGGCTGATGTTGCATTTTGCCGGACTCTGGGTAGTGGTAATATTTATTGTTGCCTTTCTTACCATTTCATTTTTGATGGGATTTCTTGGTTTTTCACTCCTAAGACTTGTTAGCACAACTCCCTTTTGGCTTGCAGTGGCACTTATAGCAGGAGTTCCTGCAACCTTTATGATTTTCGGATTTAATGGGCTGTCTGGTTTTATCATCTATTCTTTTTTAGCCCTTTCATTTGCGCTGCTGGGTGGTGGAATATGGTTATTCAAACAAAACTGGCATTTTGCAAGAAGTATAACAAGGGTATTGATAATTGTCAGCATTATACTGGGTGCTGCAGGACTTGTGGGTGGAGTTGTCTGGCTCGCACTTCCGGGCACTGAAGTAGAGATGCCCGTAAATGCTTCGATGAAAGTGCCTGAAATTCCTGCTGAATCTGAACTTGAGAATCCCTCACGCCCCGGGCCATACAAAGTTTCTTACCTTACTTATGGCAGTGGCAATGACGTAGAACGAGAGGAGTTTGGGACAGCTGTTGATATGACCACAGAGCCGGTAGACGGTTCCTCTTTTCTTTCTTCCTGGTCAGAAATTAGTGGAAAACTAAGAACACGCTATTTTGGATTTGATAACGAAGAACTTCCCCTGAATGCAAGGGTATGGTACCCTGATGCTCATGGAGCTTTCCCCCTTGTTTTGATTGTGCATGGTAATCACCTGGCCCAGGATTTCTCTGACCCCGGGTATGAATACCTCGGACAACTGCTTGCTTCCAGAGGTTACATACTGGCTTCGGTGGATCAGAATTTTCTCAACGGTTCCTTCACTAATATTTTCAGCGGATTAAAAATTGAAAACAATGCCAGGGGTTGGCTTCTGTTAAAACATCTTCAGGCGTGGGAAAACTGGAATAATGATAAGGATAGCAGGTTTTACCAAAAGGTGGATATGGATAATATTGCACTCATAGGTCATTCGCGCGGTGGAGAGGCAGTTGCCCATGCAGCATTATTCAATACTTTGCCCTATTATCCGGGCGATTTCAGCGAAACGTTTGATTTTAATTTTAACATCAAAGCTATTGTAGCCATTGCTCCCTGCGACGGGCAATACCAGCCGGCCGGCACACGTACTCTTTTACATAATATCAACTATCTGGTGCTGCAAGGCTCTCACGATGCTGATGTCAGCTCTTATCAGGGAATGAGGCAGTTTAACCGGATCAACTATTCTGATAATTTCGGCGGTTTCAAGGCAGGAATATATGTATGGGGTGCCAATCATGGCCAGTTTAACACCGTTTGGGGAAACAAGGACGGAGTAAGTCCACGAATCAACTTTTTCAATCTTGGGCAGTTGCTGGATGGAGAAGATCAACAAACCATTGCCGAAGTCTTTATCAGTGCATTCCTGGAAGCAAACCTAAAGAATAAACAGGAGTATCGGGAGGTTTTCAGAGATCATCGCAAAGCACGACATTGGCTTCCCGAGACCATTTATATAAATCAGTTTGAAGAAGCAGGTACCCGTTTTTTGGCCACTTTTGAGGAAGATCTGGATTTGAGTACTGCCAGTTTGCCGGGAAGCACCATTCAGTCGTTTGATCTTAGTGTCTGGCGCGAAGAAAAGCTTTCTCTCAATTGGGGAAATTATGATTCGCAGGCCGTGATCTTAGGCTGGAATACCCGTGAAAACATGTCGTTGTTGCCCCGATGGGAAATAACCTGGGAGCCAGGAGCCATTGAAACATCAAAAGATGCCATGCTGGTTTTTTCTTTGGCTGATACCGGGGGGAATGCCGACCCTCCGAACAGTGAGGAAAATAAGGAAGGCGCCGGCAACTCAGAAAGAAAAAATACCGGTAATACAAATTCAATGCAGGAAGAGCCCGAAGATTCGGGAGAACAGGAGGAGGAAGAAACGAAGCTGATAGATTTTTCTATCCGGTTAAGTGATGCTTCCGGGGAAAGTCTCGTCTTTCCCCTTTCGTCGTGCTCATTTGTCCAGCCACCCCTCGAACGCCAGCTGACAAAGCTGGCTTTTATGCAAACCGCTGCAGAGTCAGAAACCATTCTGCAGCATTTTTATTTTCCATTACACAGGTTATCCAAAAACCATCCCGAATTTGATTTTGACCTTATTACAGGTATTGCTTTTGAGTTTGATCTTGTACCCCATGGTGTAGTTGCAGTAGATAATATCGGTTTTAAATAGACCCTGCAGAAACTAGCATCCTGGTAATGCATGGTTTGTTAATTAATGGGATATCATCGCTGTTAACAATTAAAAGTTCAATACAGTGAATTTGAAACCGTTAATAAGGAGATTTTCAGCAGGGGTAAATAAATGAAGATTTAAGGTATGGGTATAGCAGTCTTAAATGCTGATTATAAGAC
>CAZBGI010000011.1:0-75859 GCA_964491395.1 uncultured Bacteroidales bacterium
ATAAAAAAACCTTGTCTTTCAGCCAATGGCTCTAGGGCAAGGTTTTTTTGTGTTTCCAAAGGTTAAAATGGGAATTCTAACCTTTCTCCTTTACCGAATCATCAATTTTTTAGTTACCACACTGCGACTACCCATGAGCGAAACCACCAGCAGTTGTCCTTCATGTGATGAAACATCGAGCACGTGGGAAGTTCCTGTGGATGCAGGATTGAGAGTACCTGCATACAGCAATAGTCCACTCAGGTTGTACACTCGATAGTTCCACGATTCATTCCTGTCAGAAGGGAGGTAAAAATGTATCTGACGGTTTTGCGCCGAAATAGTTGCCTCTGCAAATGCGCCCACTTCCACCGCAAGGGTTTCGCTGTAATCGTATTGCCCGTCGAAGTCGGTCTGGCGAACACGGTAATAGCTGACCCCGGGCAAAGGTGTAACATCGCTGAAGGTATAACTATTCACCTGATTACTGTTGCCTGCACCATACAATCTACCCAGCGGATGAAAATGCTCTCCGTCGGAAGAACGCAACACCGTGAAATAATCGTTATTGGTTTCGGTGGCAGTTTGCCAGTGGAGCAGCACCTCCCCTCCTTCCGGTTGGGCTGTAAAGCTGAGCCATTCCACCGGGAGGGGGTTATTGTTGAAATTCCCACCCAGGGCAAATTCGGAAAAACCAACCACATTTTCCTGGGTGAAAGTATAGAAAAATTCCCCTCCATCCCAGGTGTGTCCATCTCCGGTAACAGTCCACGCTTCAACCCCGGTCTCTCTTTTCACAATGCGAATTCCATCCGGTGTATTAATATTATCAAACCCGCGGGCAAAAAGAGAAATATCATAGGTGGCCGAAGTAATATTCTCAGCATCAATTTGCCAGAAGCCCTCTTCTGAGAGGGTATTGATCAGCACATTGCCAAAGGTTTGGGGAAGGTTCCCGTAAAAATTGTCGGGGATATCGGTGCGGAATCGGGCGGTAAGGGTGGAATTCCCGGAAAAATCAATATCGCTGAAGTTGACAACAGCTGTTTGAATACCCGAGGCTCGTCCGATGGGAAAAACATAATCTGCCTCTTCAATTCCTGCACCCCGCTTAAAGGCTCCTTCAATAAAGCTTTGTGAGTAATCCGCATTTCCATCCCCGGAAACCAGTGCTGTAGGGTTGGTATCTGTCAAATACAATTCATGTCCATCAGTCACCAGCCGGCCCCGGGTGAGGGTAAGTTCATTCCATATTTCGAGATTTTGGGAGAGGGTAATGGTTCTGTCTTCTGATTTTTGAACAAACAACCTACGTATTTGTGACGGAAGGCCTGAACCAGTTACCATATTTGACCCTCCTGCAAACCCATAATATGCTTGAGGGTTAAAGGAGCGATTAGAAGTTCTGATATTTCCTTTGTTAGTGTCAGTCCCGTCTGTTTCAAGTGTAATCCCATTGGGACTACCATAGAAAAGAGTACTTGAATCCCCCATCTCAAAACTACCTTCACCCACTATAGCAGTATTTGTTATAGAAAAAGATGCCCCTGAATATATACGAAACAGTCCTCCTTCGCGGATGGTAACATTACCACTGGGATTATTCACCTTACCTGTTATATCAATATTAAAATAAGTTCTGTTTACCCCAAGAATTCTATGATTATCGCTATCTCCTGCAAACTCCACCGTACCTTCGGAAAGAGAATAATCACCCTGCATATCGGGCAGCGTGCGGGCCCCGGCCACAATCAATCTCCCTCCGGTCATGGTAAGATTTGTATTACTATCGCCAAAGGTACTGTTTCCAGTATCTACCGTTGCGTTATCTTCAATGGTAACAGTTCCAGCAACATCAGGAGTCCCGGAAGAAACCACGGCAATTGTATTCCCCCGAAAAGTCAAATTGTGATACCCTTTGCCCCCTCTGAGCAGCTGTTCACCATCGGCTTCAAAAATGACATTTCCACCAGTTATGGTATAATCACCTGTCAACCTGGGCTTGTACTCTGTAGTGCCGATAGAGGAAAAAACATAATTACCACCCGTCATGACAAAATCCCCTTGTCCATCAATAGCTCTGGAATACGTGTTTTGTGTATCCAGCAGTGTGCCTCTGCGAATCTCCAAACGACCAAGGGCAGAAACCAACACCTTCTCAGATGTAGTAATGGACAATTCATCCTCATCGCTCCCCAACTCCACAATAATCACCTTAGCTGCATCCGTAACGGGCAATGCATCACCTGATTTCTGGTTTCCGTTGCCGGTGTAGTGGTAGATGGCATCATCGGCAAAAATCCGGTTAGCGGTTTGCACATTGCCATCATCTGCACTGGAAAGTATTCCTTCAGGATGGCCGATTTGGAGCGTGGCGGCGCTTTGCAGCTCAAAACTGCCGTTGCCATCAATGATGTGGGTACCTGCATCCAGCAAACCTCCTGTTTCAACCGTCATAACAGCCGCTTCTTGTTCATCCGCAATCTCCATAGTAATTCCATCCTGAAGAATAAGTTGTGCGCCGTCAGCCACTGTAAGATAATTAAATGTGGTTTGCCCGGATAAAGCCTGGGTTGATACTCCATTAAAGGTTACCAGGCGGTTGTTGGGGGTAAAGGTACCCGAACGGGTCCAGTTGCCTCCTACCTGCATATCACTGCCAATGTCGGGTGAAAGAGCAAGGGTGCCATGGAGGAAAACATCTCCATTCACAATAAAATCATCATCATGCCCACTATCCACTGCTACCGAGGAGTTTTCATCAATGATCAGGTTGCCCTGTACGACCAAATCTCCTGCAAAATCACCGATATTTAAATCCAGGCTTGTGTTATTACTAACCTGTACATTCCAGGGGTTGTTCCATTCGGTAACTCGCTGATAGTTGCCTCCCTGGGCGTAACGCAAGGTAGAGTTTTCCAGTAATTCAGGGGCATCCAGAACATTTCCACCCTTCAATTCCAGGATTCCATTTACTTTGGTGGCAGCAAAATCCAAAGAAACATTGATCCCATCTACGGTGATGTTATTAAATTCGGTGGCTGTAGTACCCCCGGTGGAAGAAGTACCCCGTATGATAACGGTCCCTTCCCCGGCATCAAACACCCCATTATTGACAAAGCTGCCATCCGGCCCGATGGTAAGCACCTGCGCACCAGGCACAATCAATGTACCACCACTCTCAATGGTAAGGGAATTGACCTGGGCATTGGTATTGAGGGTGACGGTGTGACCGTCTTTTATAAACACATGCTCCCCCTCTACAGGAACTCCATCATCCCAGGTATCCGGATCATCCCAGTCACCGTTATCAACAGAATTTTTTCCGAAGCGGAGAACGCCGGAGAAGTTATTGGCTCCATTCCATTCTCCGCTATTGTAACCACCATAATAGAAATCACTATCGCGGTATTGATAGCGAAAAGCGTAATAATAAGTACCAGAAGCAAGGACCGCATCAGCAGCATTTTGCATGTATTCATGATTGTTCCCTTCCCTATCATTAAAATCAGCTTCCACCCACACCCCTTCATCCCATTCCGCGGGGTCAGTATTGAGGGTATTGTAGCCCACCCATGCATTTAAAAAATCAGATTCTTCCATTAATACATCGGTAATCCCCGCAATATACACCTGGCCGTAAATATTAAAATCCCCTCCGGGGATCAAAGTTCCTCCTTCGGGATACTGAATATTTCCAAATGTAATATCGGTATCGGCCTGGGTAAAGGTGGCGGTAAAGGGTCCGTTGGCAGTAATGCCCGGATCTCCGCTGCCGGTAATGGTAAACAGAATTTTAAACTCATAATCTCCCGGGGCAAGCTCCGGAGTTATTCGGATTTCAGGACCAAACCCGGCCCAGGTTTGATTGCCATCACCATCATCGGAAGTAAAATCAAGTTCAATTACCGTATAATCATCGGGTTCAGTTTCACCCTGCAACCATACTTTGTATTGAAACTGCGCACCAGTGACATCACCAACACCAGTTTTCCAGGTCTTGATGGAGGCACCCTTAATAAAAAACTGATTGATTATTCCAAAGTTTTCCCCATCAAAATCGCTGCCTTTCTCTGTAATATCCCCGGTAGCGGTATTATACCAATAGGTTATTGTTGGCAGATTTACACCTCCATCATCGCGTATACCAAAATTTTGTGCATTCAGAAACTCAGGTCTAGTCAGCATCCCTATCAAAAGCAGCATGCCTGTGAGCAACTGTAACCGATAACTGAAAAAACCAGGTAAGAGTATCCTTTTCTCCATAACCATCCTTTTTTATCCATTTATCAAATGCAGTGGAAACAGATAAGAGATCCCGATAATGCAGGAGCCATTCTGTTTTCTGCAACGAATTATCAATAGGAAAGGAAGTAGTCAAAGGCAAAACCTGAGACAATGCCCTTATCACGGGAGGGGGTTGACAGCAATATAATCACAATTGCCTGTCAAACAAGTTTATCGGATACAGTATTTAAAATTAGTGAAATGTATAGTTAAAAACAACTGTTTGAATAGAATTGTTTTGCCACGGCAAAGGTGAACGGGCGGGGTTGCGGACAGTAAACCGGGAAAGCTATTTTCTTTTGAACAACCCTTCACGGATACCGATTCCTTTGGGCTGCACGGGAATGCCAAAATAGCCTTCCTTCACCGCTTTTACCTCCTCGATGGTATAAAAAGCGTGAGGATTGTATTCGTTGATGGCATGGATGACTTTGTGTACATTTTTTCGCTTGATGATGGTGAAGAGTATTTTCACCTTTGTTCCCATTACCCCTTCTGCAGCTATCTGGGTAACGCCGAACCCTTGTTCTTTAAGATGCTTGATAAGTTCTGTGGTATCTTTTTTGGGAATCACCCGCACCAGTACTGTTCCCAGGGAGAGCCGTTCTTCGATGAGAATGCCGATGTAGTTGCCCATGGCAAAACCTGCACCGTAGGCAATGTAAGACATGGGGTTGCCAAGATGCTTCATTACCTGGGCTACTGCCAGCAACCAGATGATGACCTCAAAAAAGCCGAAAAAGGGAGCTATATTCTTCAGCCCCTTGGAAACAAATATTACCCGGAGTGTACCAATGCTCTGATCCAGGATTCGGGAAAAAAATATCAACAGCGGGAGGATTATCCATGACCACCAAAATGAGTCCATCAATGCATCCATAACAGTAAGCTATTTACATTATTAAAAGGAAAGAACCGGATAAAACCAGGGCAACACAAAATATCCTACACCAGGTCCAGCTGAACAATTACTCCATCACATATTCCTGCCTGAGGGTGTAGTTACGCGAAAAACCACGGCCGGCACCATGAATGAAAACATCTGAGGTAAGCAGCAGCTGGTTCTCATCATAAGTTCGTTTAACGCGACTTACCAGGTCTCCGTTTCTGTCAAACTCTTCCTGGAGAACAATATTCCCTGCATCATCATAGGAGAAATGGATGGTATTTTTTTTGCTGCGGGTTTCTTCCTCCACTTCAATCAATTGTCCCTTGTCATTTTCTTTCATCATGGTTTTTTCCACCAGTTCTCCTGCATGATTGTATAGCAGGGTTTCTTTGCGGTTACCGGATGGGAAATAGGCGATTTCCTTGCGATTGGAAATTCCTTCAGACCCGTCATATTCATAAACTTCCACAGGGTTTCCGTTTTCATCATATTCCATTTTCCTCTCAGAAAGCAAATCCCCTTCTTCGTCATGCTGCGTATAGTGAGACAAAAAACCATTGTCATATTCAAACGTTTCTATACTTTCGGTATCGCCATCGGGGTCAACGGTAACTTTTTTGCTCACCAGACCCTGATCATTATACTGGAAAGTAATGGTATCAAAGGAGCCATCCATGTAGTGGCGCAACTCCTTTGCAATTCGCCCCTTTTCATCAGGCTCGTATGTTTTGTGCTCTGCCACAAAACCATCATCCTCTTTCATAAGTTCTTCGCGCAAAAACCCGTTGTTGTCATAACCAAAAACATACTCCTGCATGATCTTTCCTTCCGGATCATAATGAATCTCTGAGACCACCTTGCCCTTGTCATTGTAAACCGTTTTGGAGAACAGGTACTCGCGTTCGTCCAGATGATTATCCGTTGCAGATTTTAATAAAATTTCCGTTTTATAAACCAGGGTTTCTTTTATTTTAGGGTCGATCATATGACGATATTTTTGGGTTTTTAAACTTGATTTACACGCAACCCATAGCATAAGTGCATTTCAAAACACTGTTAATCAGCCCGGGTATTTATTTTTTTTACGAAAGCGCAAAGATACATATTCTGAAAATAATTCTAAATTTACCGTGTTAATTCAAAAAACTTTCATTCAATCACTTTAAACCCATTCACTCCATGTTGAAAAAAAGTACTTTTTATGGACTATTATCAATTGCTTTGTTATTTATGACACAATGCAAACAGGATCGTCCCCTTGAATATCCGGAAACCAGGATGGACGACATAACAGACAACTACTTCGGGACAGAAGTTCCCGATCCGTATCGCTGGCTGGAAGATGACAATTCAGCAGAAACCAAGGCCTGGGTTAAGGCACAGAACCAGGTGACCTTCGGCTACCTGGAAGAAATTCCTTTCCGGGACAAAATCAACGAACGCCTTACCGATCTATGGAATTATGAGCGCTACAGTACTCCCTGGAAAAAAGGCGATTACTACTTCTATTTCAAAAATGATGGCATGCAAAACCAAAGTGTATTGTATGTGAGAGAGGGACTGGAAGGTGAATCCCGTGTCTTGCTGGATCCCAACGAGATGTCGGAAGAAGGAATCATATCACTGGGAAGCATGGGCGTTTCCAAAGATTCCCGGTATCTGGCCTACAGCATTTCGGAAGGAGGATCTGATTGGAATGAAATTTTTGTCATAGAAATCGCTACGGGAAAAATTCTTGACGACCATATTAAGTGGGTTAAATTCAGTGGAGTATCATGGGAAGGGGATGGCTTTTATTATAGCCGCTATGATGAGCCTGCCACCGGAGAGGAGCTCTCTGCTTCCAACGAGTATCAGAAAGTGTACTACCACCAGCTGGGCACATCGCAGGATGAAGATCGGCTTGTACACTGGAACCCCGACCATCCGCGCAGAAACTACGGCGCAGGCACTACCGATGATGAGCGTTTTGTTATTTTAAGCGAATCGCAAAGTACACGTGGGAACGCACTTTACGTGAAAGACAATCAGAAAAATGGTTCCGGTTTTGTGAAAATTATTGACGGGTTTGAGAACAGCAGTACCGTAATCGACAACATCGATGGTAAATTGCTGGTGATGACCAACCATTCAGCTCCCATGAACAGGGTCGTTTTGATTGATCCTAACCAACCCCAACCTTCCAACTGGAAAGAGATCCTCCCCGAAACCGAACATGTTCTCAGAAATGTATCACTTATAGGGGGTAAAATCATTGCTACCTACCTGGAGGATGCCCACAGCAAAGCCTATATACACGCCATGGATGGAACCCTGGAAGATGAAATTGAACTGCCTGCGCTGGGTTCTTTGGGAAGTTTCAGCGGAAACAAGGACGAGAATACCGCGTTTTTCTCTTTCTCTTCTTTCAACTTCCCGGCCAGCATATTCAAATTTGATGTCAGCACCAATACTTATGAAGAGTATTTTGCTCCGGATCTGGATTTCACTCCATCAGACTATGAAGTTAAGCAGATTTTTTACACCAGTAAAGACGGCACCCGGGTACCCATGTTTGTAGTACATAAAAAAGGGATTGAACTCAATGGAGAAAACCCCACTTTGTTGTATGGATATGGCGGATTCAATGCCAGCATGACACCCGGGTTCAGTATGTCACGCTTGATTTTGCTGGAGAACGGAGGGGTATATGTAATGGCCAACCTGCGCGGAGGCGGAGAATATGGCAAATCCTGGCACGATGCTGGCCGCCAGCTGAATCGCCAGAATGTCTTTGACGATTTTATTGCTGCTGCTGAGCACCTGATTGAAGAAGGTTACACGTCACCCGAAAAGCTTGCCATCCAGGGAGGTTCCAATGGCGGATTGCTGGTGGGTGCTGCCATGACCCAGCGTCCCGACCTTTTCAAAGTAGCGTTTCCGGCTGTAGGAGTACTTGACATGCTGCGTTACCATCTTTTCACCATTGGATGGGCTTGGGCAGATGATTATGGTACCAGCGAAGAAGAAGAGCATTTTCACAATCTCTATGCTTACTCACCGTTGCATAATCTGGAGGAAGGAGTTAACTACCCTGCGACCCTCATCACCACTGCCGATCATGATGACAGAGTAGTACCTGCGCACAGTTTTAAATTTGCGGCAGAATTACAGCGTAAACATGAAGGTAACAATCCGGTTCTTATCAGAATTGATGTAGATGCAGGACATGGTGCCGGAAAACCTGTTTCCAAAATTATTGAAGAACAAACCGATATCTGGTCTTTCATGTTTTACAACATGGATGTTAAACCCAAATATTAAGTTCTCTGAAAGATAAAAAATGAAAGGGCTGCCGGTGATTTCCGGCAGCCCTTTCATTTTGTATTACAAAAAATATCCTTACCTGACAATGGTCATTTCTTCGATCAAATGGTCTGCACCGGCAAACTTATCTATCACAAACAGGATATAACGTGCATCCACGTTGATGCAACGCTGCATCTGATTCTCAAATAAGATGTCTCCACTCATGGCTTCCCAGTTACCATCGAAAGCAAGGCCAATGAGATTGCCTTTTCCGTCGAGCACAGGACTACCGGAGTTTCCTCCTGTAATATCATTATCAGAAATGAAGTTTACTATCTGGGTATCTTCACTACCATATTGGCCATAATCAGCCTCCTGATAAAGCTCTGAAAGTTTCTCCGGAACCACAAATTCATGATGCGTGGGGTCTTCTTTTTCCATAACACCTTCCAGGGTAGTAACATAATCATAATAAACAGCATCAGAAGGCCAGTATCCTTTTACCGAACCAAAAGTGAAACGCATGGTACTGTTGGCATCAGGATAGAACATTCCTTCCGGATCCATTTCTCTGAGTCCTCTTAAAAACAGACGGCGGGCTTTTTCCAGTGTCGCATCATATTCAGCCATTTGCGATCTTACTTCAGAGGCTTGTTCATTTATGGCCTTCGCCATTCTGAAAGCCCAGTCCTTCTTCAGGGTTTTTAAAGAAGGATTATCAAGGAATTCCTTCAATTCATCGGGTGAAACAAAAACAGATTTTTTATACACTTCATCAGCAAAACGGTTAAAGTTGCCTTTAAACTTACGGATCACTTCATTAAAGATTTCAGGACGCAGATGGGCCGGGACATTCAGATAATACGTTTGCATCATGGCTTCCCACATTTTTTTGTCGACATCCATGCTGTAGTTTTTGAAAAATCTGTCAACATAGCCTTGCAGTTTTTGGGTCTCTTCCTCAATCTTTTCGTCAGAGGCCTTTTCTTTCAGCAATTCTTCCAGGTTGCGGAAAGCTCCTGCAATACGCACTGCATCAGGACCACTGGCTATAGCTTCCCAGTAAATATAATTGAAAGCTTCAAATCCATCGTACCCCTCATATGCAGAGATAAACATATTCATCACCTCTCCATACTGAGCCACGCGTTCCGGGTCTTCTGCTACCCAGTTCATAAATGCTTCTTCTGTTTCTCTCTTGGAATCGGCAACTTTGTTGCGCTTAAGGGCGTTGCTCATGCCGATAAAATTTTTCCAGTAATTGGCAATGCCCGATTGTCGTGAAGCATACATAATACGAATTTCATCACTCTCAGCCATGGCAGCCTCCATAATATCCAGTTTCTGACGACGGATATCAATGCGGATGGGCAGCTCGGTATTGAGCTTATAATCTATTCCGTGGGAAGTAAGGTACCTGTCGGTTGAACCGGGAAAACCCAGCACCATGGCAAAATCATTTTCTTCTACTCCTTTGATGGAAACAGGCAGGTGATGTTTGGGCTTTAAAGGAACATTGTCTTCATGGTATTCTGCGGGAGAACCATCAGGAGCTGTATATACCCGGAAAAGGGAGAAGTCTCCGGTATGACGGGGCCACATCCAGTTGTCGGTGTCTCCTCCATATTTGCCGATAGACGACGGTGGGGTACCCACCAGTCTTACATCATCAAAACGTTCGTAGGTAAAAAGATAGAATTCATTTCCTGCAAACATGGGGCGCACGTTGGCAGTGTAATGATTTCCTTCGGTAGCCTTTTCCACGAGGGTTTCTGAAACTTCACTGATGATTTTTTTACGTTCTTCCAGCGTCATATCATCATTGAGTTGCTGATTGAACTCCGCTGTCACATCTTCCACAGCCACCAGGAATCTTACAAAAAGCCCGGGATTGGGAAGTTCTTCTTCCAGGTTCATGGCCCAGAATCCATCGGTGAGGATGTCATTTTCAGGTGTACTGTGGTACTGAATTCTGCCATACCCGCAATGGTGATTGGTTAGCAACAAACCCTGGTCGGAAATAATCTCAGCAGTACATCCTCCGCCGAAGCTTACAATGGCATCTTTGATGCTTGATTCGTTAAAACTGAAGATTTGTTCCCGTGTAAGCTCCAGGCCCATTTCTTCCATTCGCTCATAGAGCATATCATTAATCAGAAAGGGAAGCCACATCCCTTCATCTGCTTTCCCGGGCCGTGCTATGGCCAGCAGAAAAACAAAAACCAATACTGTTGTTTTTTTAATCATGTTGTGTTTTAATTAATAAATTGAGTTAAATATAAAAAGGGAGTGAATCCTTACAGGAAATCTTCACCCCGGGTAATTCTGATATCATTGACAAACTTCCTGATTTGCTGCTCCTGGCTTTTATGACAAATGAGCAACGAATTTTCATATTCTGATACTATAAAATCATTCAGCCCCTGCATTACCACCAACTTATCATCAGGCACATTCACAATACATCCTGTTGAATCATACAACATCACATTGTCGCCACTAACGGCATTGTTCTCCTGGTCTTTGTCCATCGCTTCGAACAACGAACCCCAGGTACCCAGATCTGACCAGCCAAAATCAGATATAAACACATGCACATTATCAGCCTTTTCCATGATGGCATAGTCAATAGAAATGCTCTTGCATGCCGGGTAGGCTTTGTCAATATAACTCTCCTCCTCAGGGGTATTGTATATTCCGTTGGCTTTCTGGAAAACGTAACTGATTTCGGGCTGAAATTTCTCGAATGCATCAATAATGGCTTTTGACGACCAAATAAAAATGCCGCTGTTCCACAGGAAATCTCCGCTTTGCAGAAACGAACGAGCCAGTTCTTCATTGGGTTTCTCTGTGAAAGTTTTCACTTTTCTGAGCAAATCATGGTCTTTAAAGCGCGTGTCGGCAATAAACTGTATATACCCATATCCGGTATCAGGTCGCGAAGGTTTTATGCCCAGGGTATAGAAAATGTCATGCTTTTCAGCCTGTTGCAATGCGGCACTGATGAGATCACAAAAGACATCTTCTTTAAGAATAATATGGTCTGAAGGAGCTACCGCCATGACAGCATCAGGATTAATTGCATGAATTTTATGGGCAGCATAAGCAATACAGGGAGCTGTATTCTTGCGTGCGGGTTCACAAATTACCTGGTGCTCGCCAATTCCTTCCAACTGAGAGAGAACCAGATCGCGATAAATCTTATTCGTAACAATGTAAATATTTTCTTTGTTACATACCTGTAAAAACCGCTCATAGGTTTGCTGTATCAGGGTTTTTCCGGTACCCAGAATATCGATAAACTGCTTGGGACGACTCACTTTGCTCATTGGCCAGAACCGCTCACCTACTCCACCGGCCATTATCACTGCATAGTTATTTTTATTCATAGGTTTTAAATTTGATTAAAGTTGCCAGAGAGAACATCCAACAATGCTCATACTACACTTGCCGACAGGTTATTGTATGTATAGTCACCTCGTGTGGGCTTTAAGCGTTAATCTTGAATGTTTCATCTGTTTAAAATTTTATTAATTGGGTCAGATAGAACCTTAAAAGTTCCTTTATAGCTTCGATTCACAGTTGATTTTCCCCATAGACATCGTCGTGTGTTTAAACCTTCATCATAGAAGCTTCATCATATTTTAGTTTAGTATTTACATGTTGAAAAACTTACTCCGGTTTTATTTGTTTTTTATCCGCGCGGTCGATGCTTGTTCAGCGGCCTTCAATCCTGTGCATTCAGAATTACTACAAAGAAATATCTTTTTCAGTTACCGGCTGTACCACAGCCATGGGATGAAATAAATACCTTCGCTGATTGTTAAGACAAAAACAACGGTATCTTGTTCTTAATTTTCCTTCTTTTCGAAATAATTGCCCGTTGGCGGCTACAAAAAAGGTATCCACCGAAATATCCTCTACGGTAATTTCCTGCGCATATTTATCATCCAGAGCTTTCAGAGCTTTCCATAATTGTGCATCACCAGCGAAAGTGGCTTTCACATTCACAGCAAAAGTTTCAAGGGGTTTTATGAGAGATTCGGGAAGATATCCCTGGTAGATAGCATGTCGGATCATGCTGCCAAATTCTTGTTTCCACTGGGATCCGTGGGGACTCACGCTCTTTTTGTATTTGTTCCAGATAAACAGATGAGCCATTTCATGAAGAAAAACCAGGTAAAGCATGTATTTGCCCATGTTTCCATTGATGGTTATTCTGTGTCCCTGAGTGGCAGAAGGAGGCCGATAATCTCCCAGCTTAGACACCCTTTCGCGGGTTATCTTTAGTTGCACAGCATACTTCTCCAACATCGAGCAAACCTGTCCGAGGGTTTCCTGTGGGAAATACTGCGACAAGATTTGTTTATGCTTTGGATTCATCAAAACAAACTATTTCAGTGTCAAAATCAGCATCTTCTTTACTCCACTGCGGGCAGTCGCAATTGCGACCACGTAATATTGAGCAGGAAGAAAAAACAAAAATGAAAAGCAACAAAACCGGCAATAACCGGAATTTCTGTTTTATATGCATATTTATCTGATTTTCTGTTTTCTGAAAAATTTCGGGTATGTTTTAATCACTTTACAAACCTACATATTTTTTTCTAAATTCGGGGAAATGCCAGCAGGATTGTTGATACAGAACTCTTAAATATTCGGAAGAGACCTTCCCTGTCCTTAATAAGCTGCATAAACTTACGTTGCATAAACCCTGAAAACTCCCAATACTTAATAGTTTATAAGGGGTGTCCGGCAAAATTCGTCACATTTAGGGTTTCATCTGTTAAAAATACCTATCAACAAGACCCTCAACAAATCAATAAGATAAAATATGTGTAAATTCGCTTGCTATTTGTTTATTCCCGTTTTTATGTATCATCCTAACCCCTTTATATGCAGCTATTTTACCACATAGGCAGTTATCTGATGTTGCTGGTAAACATCTTGCGTCGTCCTCAAAATGCAAAAATTTACCGGCAAAAGATTATTGTAGAAATGGATAACCTGGGGCTGCAAAGCCTGGGCATTATTGCCATCATTTCTGTTTTTATGGGCGCAGTTGTAACCATTCAAACCGCCTTTAATACCGATCACCCCCTCCTTCCCATATATGCTGTGGGCTTTGCCACACGTCAATCCATAATCCTGGAGTTTTCTCCCACCATAATCAGCCTTATCCTGGCCGGTAAAGTAGGCTCACGGATTGCTTCCGAAATTGGCACCATGCGGGTTACCGAGCAAATTGACGCTCTGGAAGTCATGGGTATCAATTCAGCAGGATACCTGATTCTCCCCAAAATTGTGGCCAGCATGATTGTGAATCCCATGTTGGTAATTATCAGTATTTTCCTGGGAATATTCGGGGGATGGCTTGCCTCTTTTGTCACAGGAGTTTTACCCCTCAGTCATTTTACTTATGGCATTTTATTTGAATTTTCGCAATATGATGTTTTTTATGCCATGATCAAAACGGTTGTTTTTGCCTTCCTTATCGCTTCCATATCGGGATATTTTGGGTACATCACCAAAGGAGGAGCACTTGAAGTAGGCCACTCAAGCACCAAAGCAGTGGTTTTCAGCAGTATTTATATCATTTTTTTCAACCTCATTCTCACGCAAATATTACTTGTATGATTCAAGCCAGAAAAATCCGGAAATCTTTTGAAGAGTTGCAAGTCCTGAAGGGAATAGATGTTACTTTTGAGAAAGGGAAAACCAGTCTTATCATCGGGCAAAGTGGTTCGGGCAAAACCGTATTTATGAAATGTCTGGTAGGATTGCTGGAGCCCGACGCGGGAGGAATCTACTATGATGATATGAATTTTACCCAGATGACGGCCAAAGAAAGAACCCGTGTAAGAAAAAAAATGGGAATGCTTTTCCAGGGCAGTGCCCTTTTTGATTCTCTTACCGTAGAGGAAAATGTTATTTTCCCCCTGGAGATGTTTAACAAAGACATGACCAAAAAAGAAAAATTGCAACGCGCCCATTTTTGCCTTGACAGGGTTAACATTCTCAATGCAAACCATCTGTATCCGGCAGAAATCAGTGGTGGGATGAAAAAACGCGTCGCCATTGCACGAGCCATTGCCAACAACCCTGATTATCTTTTTTGCGATGAACCCAACTCCGGCCTCGACCCTCAGACTTCCCTTGTAATTGACAAGTTGATCAGTGAAATCACCCAAGAGTTTGACATTACCACAGTGGTTAATACCCACGACATGAATAGTGTAATGGAGATGGGCGACCATGTGATATTCCTGTACAAGGGAGATTTATGGTGGGAAGGCAGTTCAGAGCAGATTCTCACCTCTCAGAATAAAGAAGTAGAAGATTTTGTGTATGCTTCTGAACTGATGCTCAAGTTAAAGTCGTCCTGAGCAGCCACTGTTGCTGCACGTACTTTTTTCGTAATTTTGCACCTTCAATTTACCCGGTATGATACTTTTTGTAAAACTTTTCAGGGAAAGCGCACTCTTCGCCTGGGGCAGTATAGTAGCCAACAAGCTACGAACCCTCCTCACGCTGCTGGGTATTACCATTGGCATATTCGCCATTATCAGTGTATTCAGTGTGGTGGATGCACTGGAAAGGCAAATCCGCACGTCCATCTCTTCTCTGGGCGACAATGTGATTTACATTCAGAAATGGCCCTGGGAATTCAGCGCCGATTTTGCCTGGTGGAAATACATGAACCGTCCCACCCCCCGTCCATCAGAAACAGACGAAATTCTCAAGCGTACCCAAATTGTGGAGGCTGCAGTTTTTACCGCTTCCACCTCACGAACAATAGAACACCTTAACCGCAATATCGAAAGGACAAGTATCCTTACTGCCTCCTCGGATTATGATAAAGTCAGGGCATTTGAACTAAAAAGCGGCCGATATTTCTCCCCTACCGAATCTGCCTCCGGACGTAATGTGGCCATTATTGGCAGTGAAATTGCGTCGGGATTATTTGATGCGGATGATCCTGTGGGGAAAAACATCAAAGTTTTTGGAAGGAACATTGAAGTTATAGGAGTATTTGAAACAGAAGGAGACGATACTTTTGGAAACAGCCATGACGAACTGGTGCTTGTACCCTTGAATTTTATCAATTCTTTTATTGATGTGGGCAGGGATCGTTACAATCCGGCCATTCTGGCCCTGGGAAAAGAAAACTTCAGCAATGAAGAACTTATTGACGAGTTGAGGGGCGCCATGCGATCCATCAGAAGCATCAAACCGGCTGCCGAGGACAATTTTGCCCTCAACCAGACCAGCCTTTTATCCCGGCAGTTCGACGGGGTCTTTGCCATTATTAAGCTTGCCGGCTGGATTATCGGAGGGTTCTCCATCCTCGTGGGTGGGTTTGGGATAGCCAATATCATGTTTGTATCCGTGAAAGAACGTACTACCATCATTGGAATACAAAAAGCACTGGGAGCCAAAAACTATTTTATCCTGATCCAGTTTTTGGCAGAAGCCGTTTTATTGAGCTTGCTGGGAGGAGCGATTGGTTTGCTCCTGGTTTTCGCAGGAACCTGGATAGCATCCCATGTTTTCGATATGGATGTGCTCATTCAGATGGAGAACATTTTGCTGGGTATCAATGTTTCTGTTATTATCGGCCTTGTAGCAGGATTTATTCCCGCCTGGTCGGCGGCAAAACTCAATCCTGTAGATGCCATCAGGGCCAATACGTAACACCAAATAATTCAATATAATTTAAATAACTATCTGGAAAGGAAAAAATGGAACAGAAAAAAGTAATACTCGTTATCATGGATGGCTGGGGCCAGGGAAAAGGCGACAGCTCAGACTTAATAGCCAAATCAAACGTACCTTATACCAAAAGCCTCAGTGAAAAGGCGGCTTACAACACCATAAAGACTTCCGGTGAGGATGTTGGATTACCCCATGGACAGATGGGCAACTCCGAAGTAGGGCACCTGAACATAGGTGCCGGCAGAGTGGTTTATCAGGATTTGGTAAAAATCTCCAAAGCCATTAAAGAAGGTACTTTTCAAAAAAATGAAGTATTAACCGAAGCGTTCGGCTACGCCAAAAAAGAGGGGAAAAAAGTACATCTTCTCGGGCTGGTATCTGACGGAGGAGTGCATTCCGCCATGGATCACCTTTTCGGTCTGTGCGACATGGCGAAACAGCAAAATTTCGAGGACCTTTACATCCATGCCTTCACTGATGGCAGGGATACAGATCCCAAAAGCGGCCTGGGGTTTATCGGACAGCTGGAAGATCACCTGAAAAATTCAGCCGGTACCATTGCTTCGGTTTGTGGAAGGTATTATGCCATGGATCGTGACAAACGCTGGGAACGTATCAAGCGTGCTTATGATATGCTGGTAGACGGGGAAGGCGAAAAGCATGACACTGCAGCAGATGCCATCAAATCTTCTTACGAAAATAATGTAACCGATGAATTTATCAACCCCAAAGTGATTACCTACGGAAAAGATGAACCTGCCGCTACCATTGCCGAGGACGATGTGGTAATTTGCTTCAATTTCCGCACCGACCGCCTCAGGGAAATCACGATGGTGCTGACCCAGCAGGACATGCCTGAGCATGACATGAAAACCCTGCCCCTCCATTATCTTACCATGACCAAATATGATGACTCCTTTAAAAACGTAAAAATTATTTACACAAAGGATGATTTGAAGAATACCATGGGCGAGATCCTGGAAAATAATGGAAAAACACAACTGCGCATTGCCGAAACAGAGAAATACCCTCACGTAACATTTTTCTTCAGTGGCGGACGCGAAAGTGAATTCAAAGGTGAAGAGCGGATTATGGTTTCTTCGCCCAAAGTAGCAACCTATGATCTGCAGCCTGAAATGAGTGCTCCCGAGGTAAAAGAAAAAGTTCTGGCAGAAATTAAAAAACAAAAATTTGATTTCATTTGCCTCAATTTTGCCAATGCTGACATGGTAGGACATACCGGTGTACCTGAGGCCATTCAAAAAGCTGTTGAAACAGTTGATGCCTGTGTTAAAGAGGTTACCGAAACGGCCGTTGAAAATGATTATACCGTACTTATCACTTCCGACCATGGCAATGCAGACTTTGCATTTAACGAAGATGGATCGCCCAATACGGCCCACACTACCAATCCGGTGCCCCTGTGGCTTCTTGACAAGGACTACAAGAAACTCAAAGATGGCGGAAAACTGGCTGATCTTGCTCCCACCATTCTGCATATCATGGGGCTTGACGCGCCTGAAGAGATGACAGGAAAGGTTTTGGTGGAATAAATCTTCATTAATTTACAGCCCATAAAAAAAGGTCGTTGTTTCAACGACCTTTTTTTATGGGTTAATAAACTACCTATTCTTTGAGCCTTTCCACCAATCTTTTCATCATAGGAAGCATGGTTTTGGGATTGGTACTGGTAAGCAGATTACCGTCTTCCACCCAGTCTTTGCCCTCATAATTTGCCCCGGCATTGAGCAAATCATCTTTGATAGCCACGAAACCGGTAACATTACGTCCTTTGACAATGCCGGCAGAAATCAACAACCAGGGGCCATGGCATACCGAAGCAATTAACTTGCCTGCTTCATCATGTTTTTTTACAAAACGGACAATTTCCTCATTGCGACGCCACATATCAGGTGCATACCCTCCGGGTATAAACACCAAATCAAATACTTCATTTTTTACTTCATCAAAACTTTTGTCGGGGGTAAAACTTTGCCCTCCTTTGCCCTGGTAAACTTTTTTTTCGGGTGCCACCGACACAACATCATATCCCTCTTCTTTTAATCTCAGGTAAGGATACTGAAATTCAGAATCTTCTACCATCTTCTCTAAAAAAACGATTACTTTCTTCATGAGTTTTACTTTTAAAAGTTCTTATTTATTGATTCACTTTATCGTGATATACTTGTATTAATTACAACAGTATATTCTTTTATTTGTTGAATGCAAACTTCCTCAAAGCCTGCATGATTTCTTTCGAATTTCTCTTCTGTTAATCATTCAATCTTTTCTGGTATATTTCCAAAATTCACATTACTTTTATGCGCCCTTTCCGCAAAGGTTTACGGCAACAAAATTTTGAAAAAAAGGAAAAATCAAAAAAACGAGAGATGCTGAACATTCAAAAAAAACTGTCGAATTCTTTCTATGCCATGCTGGCCCTGCCTGCCACTGCCATGGGTTTTGCACTGGCAGTGCAGATTGCTGCCCTGAGCTGGCTGCTGAGTACCCGCTATGGATTAGACATCCGTGACATAGGACTTGTATGGGCCACCGGGCCTTTTGCAGGAATTGTAGGACAGGTTATTATAGGCATTATCAGCGATAAAGTATGGGTGTGGAACGGCCGCAGAAGGGTGTTTATTCTTATAGGTGGTGTGCTCGCCTCCCTGATGCTGCTGGCACTTCCACACATTGGGGTCATTCAGGCATCCATGGGCATTGGAGGTATTTTAGGCGTAGCCATTACCATTTCCCTCACCCTCGACCTGGCCATCAATGTCAGTTTCAACCCCACCCGTTCTATCATTGCTGATGTGACTCCCGAAGGAAGGCCCCGAACCAAGGGATATACCTGGATGCAAACTGTCTCCGGCACTTTTGGCGTGCTGGCTTACCTGATAGGAGCGGTTTTCAACAACTATGTCCTAATCTATTTTGGTGCCGTTCTGGTATTTGTTTTTTCAGTAATCCCTCCTCTTTTTATCAAAGAGCCCCGTTACCTGGGGCAATATGGCAAAGAAGATGAAGAACCTGTTCAAGACACCTCACAAGCAGACGCTTCCAGGCAGGTTAATGATGCATCTTTGATCGAAATCATGAAAACGATTCTCCCTTTGTGGGGGTTTTTGATTTATGCCATCTATGGTTTCCTGGTGCGTTTGGCAGGCATCCCCAGAGTCCCTTATTATGCGGTGGAAATTTTTAGTATGGCCTTAACCCTGGCCCTGATGGTATATGTTCTTTCACGCAAGGAGGAAGGAAAATCGAAGGAAGCAGGGGGATTAATAGGATTTCAGAAAGTATTGGCTGCCCATGCATTTACCTGGATAGGCGTACAGACCATGTTTATCTACATGTTTGCTTTTGTGAGGTTTCGGGTTCCGGAAATTGCCGATTTTGAGATCGACACTGCTCTGCTCGGATCTCTGGAAAGTGGCGAAGCTGCTGCAGAAGCCGCTGCTGCGGAACAATCAGCCATTGATGTGATTAATGACACCATTGGCCGAATAGTAAACTGGAGTTTTTTCTCTCTCAACCTGGTTGCTGCCATTATTCCGGTAGTATTGCTTGAGCCGTTGGCAGCAAAATTCGGGAGGGTAAAAATCCATTTTCTCAGCATTGCCATCATGGCTGTGGGATACATTAACCTGGTCTATTTTGGTTTTTCGCCATGGGCCATCTATTTGTTAATGGCTGTTGTTGGAATTGGATGGGCCGCCACTATCAGCCTGCCTTTTGCCATCATGTCACAAAAAATTCCACAATCCCGCATGGGCCTGTATATGGGGCTATTTAACCTGTCAGTGGTATTACCTCAGTTTGTGTCAAGTCTGGGTGTAGGCGAACTGGTAAATGATGTGGAAGATAAAAGCATTATCTTTATCATCAGTGCGATTACTGTAGCCATCTCTGCCATTGCATGGGCAATGATCAAAGAGCCGGTTGATACTTATACTGCGGATCCTATAAATCCGGATTAAGAACAAAAAACAAGCATCCTGTTATGGAAACACAAAGCGATGAAATTCTCGAGCTTGGCGGCAGAGAGTATAAAACCGTGAAACTTAACAACAAAATCTGGATGGCAGAGAACCTTTCCCTGCTTGTTTCGGGGAGTTGGTTTTATAACGAAAATGCACAATATGGCGCTACCTTTGGCAGGCTATATACCTGGCAGGCCGCCATGGAGGCTTGTCCTGCCGGCTGGAGGCTGCCCACTCGTGAAGACTGGAGTGAGATGCTGGAATCGTTGGGTGGCGAGAAGCAGGCCTGCCCGGCCCTTAAAGCGGGTGGCGAAAGTGGATTCGAAGCTTTGTTTGCAGGATACAGAACCCAAAAAGGAGATTTTTTAAGTATTGAAAGAGCAGCAGACTTCTGGACTTCCACAGAAGCAGGAGATTCAAATGCATGGCTTTTTTATATCATTTTTAAAAAGGAAAAGGTTTTCCGGATTATTGATGATAAAAGATGTGGGTTTTCGGTACGATATATCAAAGAATAATTCGCATTAAATTATAAATACATTTTTTCAAAGTAAAATAACCAAAACGAGACTGCCTTAAAAAAATGACCGGTAGTTGAGTTGTTCAGAAAGCCTGCGAAAACACCTTCAGATCATTCCGGAAACCCTGTTTCTGCATGCCCGGCTTGCCGGGAAATCAAAATTTCCAGGACGTCTCTTTTGATGAATGTATCAAATAAACAAGGAATTCAAACGGGTAAATTGTAATTTGCCTGTTTTTTTAACGACCAATAAAACAGTAAATCAAGGCACGGTGCAAGAAAACGATTTTATCCGTACCATAGAGTTACACCGGGGCATCATTTTCAAGGTATGCAAAATGTATTGCCCCAACGAAGATGATTGTCAGGATTTGTATCAGGACATCGTGGCGCAGCTTTGGAAAGCATGGAAGGGTTTTCGGGGAGATGCAAAAATCAGTACCTGGATTTACCGTATCGCTCTCAATACTGCCATTTCGGGCTTCAGGAAACAAAAACGCAACCCCCTCAACAACTCGGTGAATGCCCTGGAAGTGGAACTGGCAGATGAAGACGGAAGGAAAAAGAAAGAAGACCTTGAATTACTTCACATGGCCATTAATCATTTATCGGAGGTAGAAAAAGCGATGGTAATGCTCTACCTGGAAGATGTACCTTACGAAGAAATATCATCTATCATGGGTATCACCCAAAATAATGTAAGAGTAAAAATGTTGCGAATCAGGGAAAAGCTAAGAAACATCATGAAAAATCCGTGAGTTGAAATGGATGAACTTAATAAACTGAAACAAATGTGGGATAGCTCTTTTGAAGAGCAAAGCAGCAAAATGGACAAAGAGTCATTGCTGAAGATGATGCAAAAACAATCTTCCGGACCGGTGGACAAGCTCAAAAAGAGCCTCTACCTGGAGATTGGAACCATCATCGTGGCATTGCCATTCCTTGTATATATCATGTTTGTTTTGCCTGCTCCCTATTTTGTACTTAACACTCTCGCAGTAATAGTATTGTTTCTGTCAGTACTGGTGTATTATTTTGTCAACCTCAACAAAATTACCCGACTGTGGAACCAAAGCCAGCAAAACCTCAGGGAATCGCTCCAGAGTACCATAGCCCTGCTTCGTTTTTTCCGTAAAACCTACTTCTATATCAGCATTGCCCTGTTCCCCCTGGGAATTTATTTTGGATACATTATTGGATTCGGGTTGGGCTCCGGTGGAAAAAAAGCATCTTCCCTGTTGTTTTTCAGCCAACTGCCTCTATATCTTAACATCATCATTTTTGTAACCCTGGGGTTAGCTGCCTTTGGAGTGTTTTTGCTGTTTCTGCGCTTTTATGTGAAAAAACTTTATGATGTTCACATCACAAAACTGGAAAATATATATGCTGAGCTTACAGAAAACGATAACAATCAGAAAGAATAACCCCCGGATTTTTCCTTCGATTCTGCCCATCTGACTATGGACTCTTCAACCCTACGACTATGTTTTTAACGCTTATCTCTCACACATACAAAATGTTCCGACGATCGGAATTATTTGAAAGAAGCTTGTTTGTCATCGTTTTGCTCACCATCTTCGCTTTATTTGTTTTCTCGCAGCTGCATCTTGCCGGGCGAATGTTGCCAGTTTTATTACAGGAATATCTTCCGGAGCGCGAACCTGCGGAGTGGGTATACGGCTTATTGATTCCTATTTTTGCTTTGGACTTTTCATTGAGGTATTTTATCCAGTCTTTACCTGCACAACAGGTAAGACCCTACCTGCACCTTCCCATTCAAAACAGTACATTGGCATTTTACCGGATGCTACGCTCCTGGCTGCACCCCATCAATTTATATCTGCTGGTATTTTTCTATTCATTTATCAGCATGACAATAAACCCCGCCACAAGCAGCCAGGGTTCAGGTTTATTGGGAATCATACTATTGGTAGCTGTCAACCAGGCAGTCCTCATGTGGCTGAAATCGTTTCAGGAAAACAAGCTGAAAACCCTGTTGGTGGTGGCCATGGTACTTGCCGCCATTGCTTTGGCCTGGAGTTTATACACGGACGCTTTGATGCAGTATTCACTGGATTTCTTCCTGGGATTTGTCAACAACAACTTGCAGGCTTTCGTGCCGGTGTTGGTCATTGCAGTTTTGTTTCACGGACTGGCATTCCATCAAATAAAAAAAGGCTTCTACCAGGTTTTTGAAACCCAGGTTCCCCGTCAAGCAACTGCCCGGGGTGGATTTCCTGAGCGGTTGCTGGCTTCTGTGCCGAAATATGGTCAGCTCTGGCTACTGGAATGGCAACTGGCCTCTCGAAGCAGAAGAAGCAGGTTCAACTTTTTCGGAATGATTCCCATGGCCATTGCATTTTCGCTCTATGTTGTGCTGGGCGTAGATTCTCAACCCGAAACATATATTGTTATCATTCTTTTGATTTCCGGTAGTTATGGTGGGTTTCACCTGCAGCATGCATTTTCTTGGGAAAGTCATTTTTTTGACTTTCTGGCAACGCGAAATATTCACTTAAAGGATTTCATTACAGCCAAATTCTATTTTTATTCTGCCTATGCAGCCCTTCAACTGTTGGTTATTTTACCTTTAGTACTCTGGCACAGTCTGGAATTAGCTCTTCTTTTTGTGGGAATGTTTTTTTATGCCACCGGATTTGGATTTTTCTTTTACCTGTGGACCGGGGTAGGCAACTCAACAAGATTGGATGCCAATGGCAAAAGCTCTTTCAATATGGAGGGGGTATCGGGCATTAAAATGGCACAGATGATGGCGTTGTTCTTGTCAGTATTGCCCTTTTTGCTGCTGGGTTACCTTTTACCTATCCCTAACGGAAGCGCCCTGCTACTAAGCATTACAGGGCTGGTTTTTATTTTTACTCATGGTAGCTGGATCAACGGAATCGTGCGCAAATTTGAAAAAAGAAAATACGCCAAACTAAACTTATACCGACAAAAATAGAACCACCTTATGCATATCAGAATAGAACAACTTACCAAAGAATACAACGGAAACGTTGCTCTCAATATTCCTTCACTGGAAATACAAAAGGGAGAACTTGTAGGCATTGTGGGAAATAACGGTGCAGGAAAAACGACCCTGCTTCGCCTGATGCTCGACTTGATTAAAGCCACCAGTGGATTTATTGAAATTGACGGTGAAAAAGTAAATGAACACCAGAACTGGAAAAAACGAACAGGCAGTTTCCTGGACGAAGGATTCCTGATTGGGTTTCTGACACCTGAGGAATATTTCCGGTTTAACGCAGAAACCTATGGCCTGAGCCCCGAGGAGACGGAAAAAATGCTGGGGGAATACACTCGTTTCATGAGTGATGAAATTATTGAAACCGGCAAGTATATACGGCAATTGTCCACCGGAAACAAACAGAAGGTGGGGATTATTGCTGCTATGATGGTGAATCCGCCCCTCCTGCTGCTCGATGAACCTTTTAATTTCCTCGATCCCAGCTCACAGATTATCATCAAAAATCTCCTGCGCGACAAAAACCGCCAGTTTGGTAGTACCATGCTGGTTTCCAGCCACAACATCAATCATCTGGCCGATATTTGCTCACGGGTAATTTTGCTGGAAAAGGGAGTTGTTATCAAAGACATCAACACCTCAGAAGAAGGGAAAATGCAGGAAATAGAAAGCTATTTTTCAAGCAGGGCCTGAAAGGAATTGTAGCGGTAAAAAGTTATTGACTACATGGCAATTTTTAATCCTGTAAATGTATCTTTGTGCTTTTATAAGCTGTTTGTAAAATAAAGCTGAGGAATATTCGTATTAACATTTACAACGTATTCTGAATTATACCCCTACTTATATGACACGCCCCATAACCCGTATTCTTACTGTCGCAGGCCTGCTGTTATCTGGGTTGCTTCAGGCCCAGTCCATCAATTTTCCCATCCATACTCACGATGGCCAAAACATTGAAACCTGCACGGGTTCTTTTACTGACAGTGGTGGCGACACACTGACCTACTATGACAACAACGAGAGTTATTCGATCACCTTTACAGCAGCCAACGAAACCGAAGAACCTTTATACATCAGGCTCGATTTTCAGTTTTTTGAATTGGGTCAGGATGATTTTTTGTACATACACGATGGCCCGGATGAAAATGCAGAATTGATTGCCAGTGGAAGCGGGAACAATCTGCTGGGTGAAGAAATCTGGTCCACAGGATCTTCACTGCATATAAGATTTATATCTTCACCCGCTGATACTGCAAGAGGCTGGTGGGCTGACATTTCCTGTTTCGAGCTTTGTGAGGCTTTTTATGCTGATATCACCACGGATCAGGGATCATTTGATATCTGTCCCGATGTGCAAACCCTAAATTTTTCAGCCGATGCCAATTATTATGGAGGAGAGCCCGAAGGATCAACAGAAAACATAACCTATCAATGGAATTTTGACGGAGAACTGAAAGAGGGCAATGAAGTATCTCACGATTATGATGAACCCGGGGCCTATCCATTCAGCCTAAACATAGATGATGGGCAAAACAACTGTAGTATTGACACTATCATCACCGTAAGAATGGCTACGGTTCCCAATTTTAATTCTACCATTGCTACCGCTGATACGGTTTGCTCAGAAGAAGCATTCAGCCTGCTTGGCAATATCAACACCATCACCTGGCTGGGTTTTCCTGCTATTGTAGATACAGTAGCCTTTATTGGAGAGGGAGAAGAAGCCTTTGTTTCCAGCCTGAACTTTGATGTATTTCCTGATGAGCAGCAGATTGTCTTTCAGGACGATTTTGACCGGGTGTGCATCAACATTGAGCATATGGATTTCGGAGACCTTACATTTGAGATGCAGTGTCCCAACGGTACTTCTGTAGTATTGCATGATGCAGGCCCCGGAGGTGCCCATCTGGGAGAGCCCGTGGTTTTGCTTTATAACGAAACACCCGGAGATATCCCAGGTGTAAGCTATGAATATTGCTTTACCACCTCACCCCAATATGGCTTGATGAACGAAACCACTTTCCAGTTTCACAATTATACTGATCAGGCCGGTGATTTGTATTTTAACCAGCCTTATTTACCCGAGGGCAGTTATGCTCCTGTAGAATCCTTTGAAAATTTTATCGGGTGTCCGCTTAACGGAGAATGGACCCTGACAGTATCAGATGAGGAAAGTGGCACTTCAGGACACATAATGGGCTGGAACCTTTTTTTCAACGAAGACTTTTATCCCGATTCACTGATTTTTACCCCTGAAATCGTGGAAGAAAAATGGTTTGACCAAAACGGCAATGACCTGGGCGATAATCCCGTATCTACAAGCGTAGAAACCGAAGTACAAGACAATTTTGAATTTACTTACAGGGCAACCGATAATTTTGGCTGCACCTGGGATACCACGCTTGTGATAACAGGACAACCTCTACCCAAAGCTGAAATTGTTTCAGAGCTTGAGATTCCCGTTTGTGAAGGTGATTCAACCTTGCTGACTGTAGAGCCGGAATTGATGGGCGATGAAGTACACTGGCTTTACCAGTGGATGCTGGAAGGTGAAGAAATGGAAGGAAGATTATTTGACACCATAATGGCCAAAGAGGTTGCCAATTATATGGTAAGGGTAACAGATACGCTCACGGGTTGCTTTAATATCTTCGAATTAGCGGTCACCGATCAAAATTGTGATCTTAACATCCCCAACGTCTTTACACCCAATGGCGATGGCATCAACGATGTTTTTGAGATAGAAAACCTGGAACACTATCCGGGAAGCAACATAGTGATTTACAACCGGCATGGCAAGAAAGTGTTCGAACATAATGACTACTACTCAAACTGGTGGGATGGTTCCGGTCAGTCTGAAGGCACCTATTACTATGTAATTACTTACACAAGGCAGGGGGAACGAAAACAAACACAGGGAGTAATAACAATTATTCGTTAAACCTCCCCTTCTGCCACATTAGCTTTTAAGCATTTTTTCGGGATTTCTGATGGGTAATAAAAATAATTACTGAATCCTTTGCAGGTATGCGCGAAAGATTTATTTTTGGGCCTTCAAAACATAAACCAATCTATTGACTTTCAATAACAAAATTATGAGCGAAAAAGACAATTCAAAGAAAGATGGTGTTTTTAAAAAAATACTGGATAAAGTAGAAGTTGTTGGGAATAAACTACCCCAACCGGTTACTTTATTTGCCATCTTAATGGCAATAGTGCTGGTTCTTTCCTGGATATTTGGAGGAGTCAGTGTACTGAAACCCGGTACCGGAGGAGAAACCGATGTAGCAGCAGATTTTATCGTCGTTGAGAATCTACTGACCAAAGAGGGTATTCAGAGAATCTTTACCAGCATGGTAAATGTTTTTGCTACTTTCCCCCCGCTGGGTTTGGTGCTGGTAGTAATGCTGGGTATCGGGGTAGCCGAACATACCGGTATGATAGCCGTTGCTTTGAGATTGTTTGTTTCTAAAATCCCCAAGTATTTAATTACCTTCTCTATTGTAGTAGCTGGTATGATTAGCTCGGTCGCAGCCGATGCCGGTTACGTGGTACTGATACCCATGGGAGCTGCTTTATTTATGGGGATGGGTCGTCATCCTCTTGCCGGAATTGCAGCAGCATTTGCCGGGGTATCGGGAGGGTTTGGAGCCAACTTCTTACCCACGGGTCTCGACCCAATGATTGCCGCTTTTACTGAGCCTGCTGCCCAGATTATTGACGCATCCTACACTGTAAATCCCTTATCCAACTGGTACCTGATGGCTGCATCTGTTCCTTTGGTAGGTATTGCCGGTACATGGGTAACAGAAAAAATTGTGGTTCCCCGCCTGGGAGAATACAAACCCGGAGGCGAATTGCTGGCTCCTGAATCCAATGAGGTGACTCCAAGAGAGAAGAAAGCTTTGAAATGGTCTTTCTTTGCTGTATTTTTGGTTCTTGTATTGGTCGCGGTAGCCATTATCCCTTCCGAGGGTTTGTTGCGGGGTGAATTTGATGAAAATACCGGCAGCAATAGCTTCCGCCCATTTTATGATTCTCTCGTACCGATTATGTTCATCATCTTTTTCGTGGCAGGCCTGGTTTATGGTATCGTTTCCAAAACCATCAAAAATGACAAAGATGTATCCGACATGACCGCCAAGTCCATGTCAACCATGGGGCTGTATATTGTCATTGCTTTTGTTGCAGCCCAATTTGTAGCTTACTTCAACTGGTCCAACCTGGGAAGTGTACTGGCTGTAAAAGGATCAGACGGGCTCAATGCCATTGGTTTTACAGGAATTCCACTGTTGGTAGCCTTTATTATAATTGCATCACTTGTTAACCTTATCATGGGCAGTGCATCTGCAAAATGGGCACTGTTGGCTCCCATTTTCGTTCCCATGCTCATGCTTATGGGGTATGCCCCCGAGGTTACACAGGCTGCTTACCGTATTGGTGACTCATATTCCAACATCCTCACACCCCTGCTCCCCTATTTCCCGCTGGTAATCGTTTTTGCTCAAAAATACGACAAAACAGCTGGAATAGGAACGTTGATTTCCATGATGCTACCTTATGCAGTGGCTTTCATGGCGGCAAGGATTCCTATGTTTATCATCTGGATTTGGCTGGGATTACCCCTGGGTATCGAAGGCCCCATATATTATGAAGGTGACACAACAACTTCAGAAGTAACAGAAACAGAAGAAAGCTCCGCAGAAGATTTATTATCTGAAAATACTTTGCTGATAGAAGATTTCAGTAAATAATAAAAACCCTTTCCGGCATGCTTTAAAAGAAAAGCATGCCGGTTTTTTTTGAGAAAAACTCTGAAAACCAGAAGAAAATGAGCGACTTTTGTCTATTTGTATCAGATTTGCATGGCAAGGTTAATCGCTACGAAAAGCTTTTTGCATACCTGGAAGAAGAACAAGCAACTGCTTTGTTTATAGGTGGCGATATTCTGCCCTCGAGTGTATTGCATAGTTTCAGAGCCGGAGAGAACAAACCGGATTTTGTTACCGATTATCTGGCACCCAAATTTAAGGCATTAAAAGACAAACTTGGCAAGCTTTATCCCAGGGTTTTTATCATAATGGGAAACGATGATCCCAAAATTGAGGAAGATACATTGATCAACTTCGGGAAAAAAGGTTTGTGGGAGTATATCCATGGCAAAGTTGTTACCCTGGATTCTTACCAGGTTATGGGATATTCATATGTACCTCCTACGCCCTTTATACTGAAGGACTGGGAAAAATACGATATAGATTCAACCATTCAACCCGGTTGTGTGAAACCCGAAGATGGCTTTCACACCTTTCAAACTGAAACCAACGATTACGAAATAACCATCAAGGATGAGCTCGAAAAACTTTCTTCCCGTATCGAGCCAGCTCGCACCATTTGTTTGTTCCATTCACCCCCCTACCATACCGGATTGGATCGGATTGCCATGGACGGTGTGACCATTGAAAATAACCAGGCCGATATCTATGTTGGGAGTAAAGCCATTAAAACATTTATTACATCTCAAAAACCGTTGCTCACATTGCATGGCCATATCCACGAATCATCGCGCTTAACAGGTGTATGGAAAGAGAAAGAAGAAGGAACTGTTTCTATTTCTGCCGCTTACGAAGGGCCCGAACTGGCAGTAGTAAAATTCAGCCTGTCCGATCCCTACAACGCAGAAAGAATAATATTGTAAACAATGCCCCGGTTCTCCTGTTTTAATGTTTATTTACAGGGATCATTTCAAAAAGCATTTTTTTCTTTTCTCCCTTTATTTTTACTTCATTTAAGCAACCATTGTTAAGGGAAATATCATACCATGGACAGCACTTCAGTAAAGAAAACGTACAACAAGATCAGTGAGAGTATTCACAACAGAAGAGTTCTGGATGCCATTGAAGGAATCAAAAAACTCATCGCCCAATCGGGCAGGGAATATTATGGGGATCAGCTGGACCAGCATTCTCTTACTTACGAAAATATTCTTCGCCATTCATTTGGGAAGATCAAAGATCCCCAGAGAACCACCATTTACCTGTATCTGAAACGCAATCTTCTGGAACTGGCGGACGAACTGCAGGAAATAATCCTGACAGACATTGCCGTAGAAAACGTGTATCATCAGAAAAAACAGTTCGACCGCACCCGGAGTGCAGAAAGAAACCAGGCCCTGGCCTATCTTGAGAGCCTGGCATTCAACAAAGAACTTTCCTCCCTCCTGGAAGGAGTTAGCCTGTCAGAAGAACAATCGGCCCCTGCCCGCGAAGATGCTCTCATCAAAATCTTCAATATCATATGGTTATCTGATAAGTACTCTGAATCAGAAATAAAACTGCTCGATGCTGTATGCGAGTCAGAACATTTCCCATGGCACGACAAGAGCTTAATCGTTAGCGCACTAACCTTAAGCCTGCTGCGCTATTTTGATGTAAATAAGTTTTTATTGCTCTTCCGTTTTGTAAATGCCCGGGAACAGTTTACCTGGCAAAGGGCACTGGTCGGTTTATTCCTGTGTTTCCTGAAATATAACGATCGCTTTTATTTATATCCCGTGCTGGAAGAGAAGACCCTCGAATTGTCGGAGCAGGGAGACACCCAGAAAAACCTGGAAGCCATCCTGATACAATTTACCAAAACCAGGGAAACGGAAAGTGTAAGCAAGAAATGGAAGGATGAAATATTACCGGCCATGATGAAACTCAGGCCCAAACTGGAAGAAAAGCTGGATCTGGAAAATATTTTCAAAGATGAGTTTGGGGAGGAAAAAAATCCTGAATGGGAAACCGTCTTTGAGGATGCTCCGGATCTTCTGGATAAGCTTCAGGAGTTTACAGAGATGCAGATGGAAGGAATGGATGTTTTCATGAGTGCCTTTTCACAGTTGAAAAATTTTCCTTTTTTCCAGAAAATCAGCAACTGGTTTGTCCCTTTTTACAGAGGAAATCAGGCCATTCAACCTTTTCTTAAAAGTGCCGACAGCCAAATCGATCTCAGCCCGTTGGTGGAAAAACTTGAAAAAACCTATTTCATGTGTAACAGCGACAAATACTCTTTCTGCATCAACCTGAGCCTGATACCGGAACAGCAAAAGGGAATGATGCTTAATATGGCCAATGCAGAGATGGAGAACGTTTCAGAGATTGAGAAGTCGGAAGAACTCATTAACGATTTTGCAACCACCAAAAGTATTTACACCCAATACCTGCAGGACTTATACCGTTTCTATAAACTCCATCCGTGGAAGAACGAATTCGAAGACATCTTCTTGTGGGAACCTGATATTTTCAATACTGCCTTCATTAAAAGCATCATTACAGATACCAAAACCACCCGTAACATTGCCGAGTTTTATTTCGATAAGCAATTTTACCCTTATGCACTCAACATTTTTCTTTCGTTGCTGGAAAGAAACAATAAGGATATTGAACTCTTTGAAAAAATTGCCTTTTGCTATGAAAAAACCGGCGACTTTCAGAATGCACTCGATTATTATAAAAAGGCAGAACTTATAGAAACGGGAAGAACATGGATCATAAAAAAGATCGCCTTCTGCTCCAAGTTCCTTAACCGATGGGATGAAGCGCTCTCCTATTACAGAATTGCCGAGAAGAAAAATCCTGATGACATGAAAATTCAGGCCAACATCGGGCAATGCCTTATACACCTGGAGCAATACGAAGAGGCATTGCAATACTATTTTAAAGTAGAAGTACTTGCACCCGAGAACCATAAAATTCGCCGTCCCCTGGCATGGTGCTCCTTTGTAACAGGAAAGTTTGATACCGCGGTAGATTATCTTAACCGCCTGTTGGCCGGGGATACTGACAATCGATTTGACCTTCTCATTTTGGGCCATGCCCTCTGGTGCCAAAAAGAAGAGGAAAAAGCACTGGAAGCCTATAAAAAAAGTGTGACAAACTTTAAAAACTTCAGCAAATTTGAATCATCTTTCCTGGAAGACAAGAAGCATATGCTCAAACAGGGAATTGATGAATTTGACATTGATCTTATGATAGAATTTCTCAAATCAGGAGAGTAACCTTAATATCCTTTTCTGTTGGTTATCCGATATTTACATTTTTTTCAAAAATAAAACAACTTTTTTTTCTCAAAGACGCAGCGTTTTACTCCCATGCTGCGTCTTTGTAATATAACGCTCTTATAAAAACCGGGGTTCTCGCCTTTCTGCCTTAAATATCAGACTTTTTTAATTGAACCAAGACTCCCCAACAATCATAGCTTGTCCATTGGAAGGTACTCCGGTTTTTTTCTTGACAATAACTCCATCACAATATAGACATTTATTGTTCTTTGTATTATTGGTAACAAAACTTTAACAGGAAAAACCTGTCCGAATGGTCAACCCAATCATTTGTTCGTATTTTTCCATTGTACGTTTTGATTTCAGGGTTAATGTAATGGCCGCAAGTTTTTGCTTTTTCCACTAAAACAACAAAGCAGGCACCAACATTAACCATTTCAGCTATCCTGCGCGGCCATACACCCTGGGTCAAAAACGTACATTATTACAGTTTTTCCTGCATGATATTTTGTAGTGGCAGGCTTTGATTTGGTCACCCCTGCACAGCCAAATTTAGCCTGTCTTTTTTTTCTATCGTTCTCTATATATGCATTTTATTATATATTTAACTTTTACGATTACCCCGGCTAAACCCGGTCAACAGACCAAACGACACCGAATAACCAGCCTACATATACAACAGAAACTTACAAAACAAAAGGATTTCAACCATTTCAATGAAGAATAGAATAGCTTTTTTTGCCGGTATTATTTTCATGTTCGCTTTCATATCTTCCTGCACACAGGATGAAGAAAAGGATTATGCTTTTAACTATATTGACCTTGAATTTTACGAACACTTCTCCTCCGACAACTCTTTTATCAATTTTACCCTGCAAACTGTAGAAACTTTTCCTTGCAATAATTTCTCCCTTGAAGTTAACGTGGAACCTACATCAGTGCATACCGATATTCAAATTATGGACATTGACGTGCCAGATGTTTGCATTACGACCCTGGGGCCGGCTACACAGCAGGTAGAATTAGGCCCTGCCGAAGATATAACTCCCGGGTTTACCTTATGGGTCAATGATAAAAGACATGATTTTGCTGTTGTTGTTCAAGATCATCTCATTACCATAGAGGAAAAAACTCCTTTCGAGAACCACTTGTTTTTTACTTTTGATTCCCTCATGCGCATCCCGGAAAATACCGTTTGGGGATATGTTGTATTTGGCCAGAACGAGGAAAACAAAAACAACATCATGGACGAGATAATGGAGGCCTTTAAAGAAGAAGGGGCCGAAGAGTTGTTGCTCCAGGACGGCTTTTACTATTATTTTACCGCTAAGAATAACGAAATATATTTTGAAAACCTGAAGCAGGAAATCCAAACGTTCCATTTTAAGTTTGATAAGCCTCTGGAAGTATTGACAAAGACATTTAACAGGATTATGGGTGAATACGACCAGAGTGATATTCAGTTGAGACTTTTCAATACAAGAGGAGAAAGATATATCATGTAAGAGATACTATCTCTGTTGAACACCAAACGTTCTTAATTTTTTGCTTTTTATTCTTGCCCAATGCGGCATAATTTGTGCGTAACTGTTCCTATAAGTTTTTTTTTTACTTTTGTTTACAGTACCAACACAGATCCGTGTGGAAAGATTAAAAGAAATCGTGCGTGGTTGTATAAAAAACAACCGGCAAAGCCAGAGTGAACTCTACAAGATGTTTGCATCGAAAATGTATGGAGTTTGCTTGCGCTATGCAGGCAACAGTTTTGACGCACAGGACATATTGCAGGATGGATTTGTAAAGGTATTTGACAACCTGAAGAGTTTTAAAGGAGATGGATCGCTGGAAGGATGGATGAAACGCATTTTCGTCAATCTTGCACTTGACAAATACAGGAGCAGAATCACCACCCTTTCGGTTGATGATGTGAACGAAAATCAGGACTTAACCAACAAGGAGGCCTCTGCACTTGACACCATGTCGGAAAAGGAGATTCTGGCCCTGATCAGGCAATTACCGGATCAATACAGATTGGTATTTAACCTTTATGTACTCGATGGTCATTCACACAATGAGATTGCACAAATTCTTGATATAGGCGTATCCACTTCAAGGTCAAACCTTGCAAGAGCCAAAACCATATTAAAAGAAAAAATTGATTATCAATCCCAATGGATTGAAAAAGCTATCTGATAATAAGATGGACAAGTTGGAAAAAGACATAAAAAAACGATTTGACAATTTTGAAGCGTCCCCTCCTGCGGAGCTATGGTCTTCTATTGAAAGCCGTCTTGATGCGAAGGATGCAGTTAGAACAGGCTATAAAAGGAGAAGAATCACAGCGATTGCAGCAGCTGTTTTGCTGTTTCTGATTTCTACCGCAGGCCTGCTGCTTAACCAGTTTGGGCTTCGCATTGTACCCGTAGCCCAGCAAACATCAACTTCTTCTTCTCAAGACCAGGAAAATAATGATGTTTTCCGAACCCCTCCACTTTCCACGGAATCAATCGAACCGGCAACGAATAACCGGGATAACGAGTTGAAGGCAGACGTTAAATCATCTGATTTAACCGAACAACATACTCCTCTCCTTGCCCGGGAAGAAAAGGGGTATGAAACTGAGGACTCCCCCATTAACACCCAAATTATATTTTCGGATATTGCTGCCAGCTCAACAATGCCTGCACTTTATGCAGAAACCGGATCTCTGCTATCACTGCACCCCGGTTTGGAAGAAGTCAGTATAAAGTTATCAGCAAAAAACAAAAACGGGAAAGAGAACTATGATGTCCGGCAAATCGACGTACATCTTGCAAATAATCATCACGATACACCGTCGTCATACTCTCTGTCAACTTATTTTGCTCCACAGCAAGCATACCGTTATCAAAACAGAAATGCTTCTCATCCCATGCAAGCCCTTGAAAGCGAGATCATGACTTTTGCAGCAGGGTTGCAGGTAAATTATCGTATCAACAACCGCTGGGAAATACAGAGCGGTCTGGGTTTCAACAGAATAGGACAAAGAATCAAAGACATTGCTGCTTTCAGCCATCCTTCAAAAATGGCCCTTTACTCAACTGACGGAGCCCCTATCACCGAGCACCCTCAAAGTATGAACACTTCAATGGGAGGAGTGGTATTTACTGACCAGCGATTGTATTTTGCAGATATCAGCTCTTCACGAATCATCACCCTCAAGGGTAGTTACGACGAAAGCATCGTAAACCTTCTGAATAAAACAGGAACCGGACTTATTCAGCATTTTGAATATCTTGAAATGCCTGTTAATGTCCGGTATAAGCTCTGGCAACAAGGTTTTGAAATATCTGCCAAAGCAGGGTTATCTGCCAATTACCTGCTATCCGGAAAAGTATTTCTTCCCGAACAAACCCAGGGGACTCCTATAGGAAAGGTAGTAGGAGTAAATACACTGAATCTTTCAGGTATGGCTGGTTTGGTATTCAGTTACCCTGTTTTGTCAAAGGTAAGCATGAGCCTGGAGCCTACTGCAAGCATGTTTTTAACTCCTATGGGTAATGTCAGAAATCTTACCCGTGAAACACACCCTTACAGCTGGTCTGTAATGATGGGATTGTCCTATAAGCTTTAGTACCGTCAATATTTGCAACAACAGGGGAAAACCGGCAGTAAGGATTAGTTCATCTTTCCTACAGGCATCATGTACAAAACCCTGACATCCTCCCCCAGCTGCAGGATTTCTTCTACTTCGTCATCGCGGTAGGCTCCGATTACCACAGTACCCAGATTCATGGCTGCTGCCTGAAGATGCACATTTTGTGAAGCATGACCAATTTCATTGTAAACATATCTTTCGGCCCGCTCACCATAACGGGCTTGCGTACGCTCGATAACTGCCCCAAAGATGAACACCACGGCTCCTTCTGTAATCATTGACTGGCTCAGGGAAGCCCTTGCCAAAGCTGCCGATACATCTTCCTCCATCACCCTTTCCAGCGTGTTTTCAAATGGATTATAATGATATACCCCTTTCTCCAGACCCGTAACTTTATTTATCATTACGTACATTTCCAGGGGGAAAGTGGCACCAGCTGAAGGTGCCGTACGGAAGCCCTTTTCATGGGTCACCCCCTGCGCACTCCATAGCAGTTGCGAAACCTCGCTCACATTCATAGGTTCCCGGCTGTAACTTCGCACCGATCTTCTTAGGGTTAGTGCTTTGGTTAAACTCATCCCTCCTTCTTTCAGGGGTTCAGGTAATTGTACTTTATTTTTCTCCATGATAATTTCATTTTGTTGTGCAGAAAATGATGGATTCGAAGAACTACTGGTTCCCGGTGTTATTCCCTTAAAAATAAAAAAGAATAGTGCACCACCCAAAATAATAAACCCGAAAATAGCCAGCATGTAGGTAACTTTTCTCATAAAATATAGTTTGTTCCCATAAATGGGAGAGTTAATTATTCAACAAAAGGCAGGAACCATTCACCATTCTCTGCTTAACGATAACGAAGCGTGAAGAATAATTGGTCTTCAATCATAATTATCCTGTAGCAAACATACCAAAAATAGAGCAATTTAGTATCACTGCCAAAACAAATCGGGATAATTAACCTATTCTAAAGCCCGGAAAAGTGAATGTATTCAAATCATTTTATAACCCGATATTTAGAATGGTTTTAAATAGCGTAAAACGAAATGAGAATATACCAAAAAAGTTATCTTTGCCCTATCAAAACCCTGCTATTCAGGCAAAAGAAACATGTTTTTACTAGATAATTATCACTAAGCTGTCAAAATTAGTTATAAAACAATCTTTGGATTCCATGCAAAAAATTTCTCAACACCCAATCCTTGATATCAAAACACCAGAAGAAACCAGTTTTAATTATAAAGGGCAAAAAGTAAGGGGGGAAAAAGGCTTTACCATTGCTGCGGCACTTCACCAGGCCGGTTATCCCATTCACAGCCATAGTTTAAAAAATCGCAGCCGCAGTCTTGAATGTGGTATTGGCAAATGCGGAGCCTGCGAGATGCTTGTAGACGGAGAGGTGCAGCGAATTTGCATCACCTTATGCGACAATGTTAAGGAGGTGGCGGAAATCCCCCGTGATTATGTTGCAGAAGCTACCCGGTACCAGAAAAAGGAAGCCCTGAAAATATACAAAACCCAGGTAGTAATTATAGGGGCAGGTCCTGCAGGACTTGCCACCCGCGAGATCCTCAATGAGCATGGAGTAAGCAACATTGTGGTAGACAGCAATGCTGAAATCGGGGGTCAGTTCAATATGCAAACCCACCAGTTTTTCTTTTTTGAAAAGGAGAAAAAATATGGAGGATTGAGAGGTTTTGAAATTTCCAGCATGCTTGCCGGAGAGAATCATGACGGCATCATGCTCGACTCTACAGTCTGGGATATTTTTGAGAACAAAAGGGTAGCCGCAAAAAACATCAAAACCGGTGAGATATATTACATCGATTGCGAATTCTTTGTTGTGGCCTCCGGAGCGGTCCCTTTTCTGCCCACTTTTCACAACGACGATTTGCCCGGCGTATATACGGCTGCGGTAATTCAAAAGATGATGAATGTAGAGCTCACACTGCTGGGCAAGAACATTCTAACCGTGGGAGCTGGCAATATTGGCTATCTGACCTCCTATCAACTTACCCAGGCCGGAGCGCATGTAAAAGCAATCATCGAAGCTCAAGATCACGAAGGAGGATTCCCGGTTCAGGCCAACAGGGTTCGGCGATTAGGCATACCCATTATGCTCTCTCACCTAATCCTTGAGGCCGTTCCCAACGAAAAGGGAGATGGCATAAAGGGAGCAGTGATTGCAGAAGCAGAAAACTTTAAAGCCATTCCCGGAACAGAGAAATACATTGGAGGGATTGATGCCATCAATATCTGCACCGGACTGATGCCCGATGATTTGCTATTGATAAAAGGGCGTGAAATGTTTGGCCGAAAATGCATGGGAGCCGGAGATGCCGTACGGATTGGCGAAGGTACCAGTGCCGTTCTCAGAGGGAAACAGGCCGCTTACGAAATTCTGGATATCATACAGAAACCTTTCCGTTACGACGATTATTTGCAGGTTTCAAAAGAATACATTGATTCTCAGCAGCATCCCACCCGGGTAATTGAAGAGCCTTTCATGCCCGAAAAAGAGAGGATGCAAAAACCCTTTGTGCTGATTGACTGCCTTTATGGTTTCGCCTGCAATCCCTGTGCTTTTGCATGCAACTATGGGGCTATCACCAAATCATCCACCAGCACGGTGCCCCATATTGATTTTGACAAATGCGTGGGTTGCATGGAGTGCGTTTATCAGTGTCCCGGTCTTGCCATATTCGGATACAACATCCCCAAAGGAATATTTTTCCTCCCCATTGAATTTGACATGGACGAAGGAGAAGAAGTATTCCTGGTAGATAACCATGCCAACATTCTGGGTGAAGGAACCATTGCCAAAATTCTGCACAAAAAGAACAAAACCCACGTGGCCCGGGTGAAAGCAGAAGAGATGAACGATGAGGACAAAATCAAAGTCCGGGGTTTTATCCTCAAAAGAGATTACCCGCAAAAGCCAGAACTTACCCCACACGAAGAATCATTCATGAGCGATGTTTTTATGTGTCATTGTGACGATGTAAGTTTGGATCAGGTAATGGAAGTGGTAGGAGATCGGAAATTTGTTTCTGTGGATGAAATTAAGCATACCACCCACCTGGGAATGGGGCCATGCCGCGGAAAAAGATGTATACAACGACTCAAGCAGAACCTGCGTCCCATGGGCATTCAGCTTATCGGAAGCAGTACTCCCAGGGCTCCCATGTCTAACCAGATAGGTATGGGAGAAATGTACCCCACAGATTTCCATGAGAAAATAATTACCTCCGTTACCCACCAAAAAAGACCGGTGGTTGAGGTGAAAGTACTTGTTGCAGGAGGAGGCATTGGTGGCAGTTCCCTGTTCCGGTTTCTTGCCGGGGAAGGGTACCAACCGGTGATGATTAATCATGGTTATGGGGGTTCCTGGCGAAATATTGCCGGTGGAAGACCTGTTTTCAGCCTGCCTGAACTAACCGATATTGCCAAACACAATCTTGAGTTGTTTGAGGCACTCTCCAAAGAACATGATATAGATTTCAGGCTTATCAACTACATTACCTTTGCACATGATGAAACCATGTATAAAGCATTGGAAGAATCCATGGCCTGGCAAAAAGCAATAATGCTTGCTCCCTCAGAATTCAAAAAACAGATATCGCCATATTTTAACACTTCCCAGGAAAAATACATTGCGGCCTTAAAAACCAGTGAATGCTGGCAGGCAACCCCGGGAAAAGTAATTGAAGCTCTCCGTAAAAAAGGTGTTGCCAACGGAGGTAACCTGTTGGAAGACACCCGGCTTATCGATATTGAAAAAAAAGATGATAAATATATTGCCATCGTCAAAAATCATGAAGGGAGGTATATTGAATACCACACCCCGGTATTTATAAATGCACTGGGCGCAGAAGGGGATAAATTTGCCAGGAGTTTGGGCATTGAAACCGGACTGTTTCCTGTTAAACACCAGGCATTTATTACCCGTAGGCTTCCCATGCTGGGCATTGACGGAAGACCACTGGACATGCTCATAGACCGTCGTAATTACAAAGGATTTACAGCCGTCTATGGACAGCAACTTGGAGAAACGGGCCAGATTATTGGCTGTGCATCTCCTGCTATTGAACCCAGAGAAACGGATAAAGATCTAAAAGTCAACTCGAAAGATTTTGCAGAAATTGTTTCTGAAATATTCGTAGATTGGATTCCGGAGATTTCTGCAGCAGGATTCCAGGCACTCTGGGCAGGTTACTACATTGAACCCCGAATGATTATTGACCCGGAGAAAGGTTTGTTCCTTGGCCTGCGCGGTCAAGGTTTCATGCTTGCTCAGTACCTGGCCAAATTATATGTTGATCAACTCACAGGAAAACCCGTTCCTGACTATTTCAGCCGGCTGAAATTAGAGGGTGATGCCTTGCTTGAGAAGGCTTTCAAGTAAGCTGAGATACAGGTTTGGCAAATTTTAAAACAGCCTTATACTGCTATTTGTAAAATTGCAATTTAATTTTTTATTTTACAACATTAGTTGTATCTTTGCAGCCTTTGAAAAAAGGAAGTACTTTGAAAGCATTGAAACCTTTTAATATAGCATTTGTAGGGCTTTCCGGAGGAGAACATGAATTCGGTTTCGAGCTCGACGATGATTTTTTCGCCTGTTTTGAAGGCGCTGAGATTGTCAATGCCAGGCTTAAAGGCACTTTGGTTTTGAATAAAAAAACCAACATGATGGATTTAGACTTCTACGTCACCGGAGAGGTAGAGCAAGAATGCGACAGATGCCTGGAATCTTTTTGGCAAACAATGGATATTCACAAAACATTGTATGTGAAATTTGGAGACCATCACGAAGAACAGGACGACGATATCATAATAATTCCTGCAACCGAGAGTCATATTGATGTTGCTCAGTACTTTTATGAATTTATTACCCTGGGGTTGCCCGTGAGAAGAGTTCATAAAGATGATGAAACCGGAAAACCCACTTGCGATCCGGAAATTATCAACCAATTAGAGAAATATATGCCCCAAAAGGGCGGAAATGCTGAAAATAAAGACGAGAAGCCCACTGATGCCAGATGGGATGCATTGAAAAACATCAAGTTTAATTAGAACATTCATAAATAATATTTGCTAAGATTATGGCACATCCTAAGAGTAAAATCTCCAAAACCCGCAGAGATAAAAGACGTACTCACTACAAAGCTACAGAGCCTGCATTGTCTGCTTGCTCCAACTGTGGTGCAACTAAATTAATGCACAGGGTATGCCCTGAATGCGGTTACTACAGAGGCCAGGTAGCGATAGAAAAAGCAGCCGCAGTATAATTAAATACATTTGCCAGATGCTGAGTGCTGCTAAAAATTCACTTGTTTTTGCACCATTCGCCCATGGCACTGAATTGTATTTGAATAAAAATATCCGGATGGAACGAGCCATACAATTTCTATGGCTCGTTCCATGCGGCCTGTTTCTAAAAAATCAAACAGATGAACCGAGTCTTGACAATCCCATTGAACCCCATGCGGAGGTTGATGCTTTCGCAACGAGGTGAAAATGACCCTGTAGCAATTGTTGGCGAGCTCCATCTGACCGACTTATTAAAATTTTAAGCAGATGAAAATCGGTTTAGATGTAATGGGTGGTGATTATGCTCCTGACAGCATTATTAAAGGAGCGATTCTTGCCCGCAAAGAATTACCCGAAAAAGATCATCTGGTTCTTTTTGGTTTGGAAGAAACCATCCTGGCAAAGCTGGAGGAGTTTGGTGCAGACCCTGCAGCCTTCCACATTGTCAATGCCACCGAAGTGATCGGGATGGCCGAACAACCCACCAGAGCATTTACACAAAAGCCGGATTCAAGCATTTCCAAAGGTTTTCACTACCTCAAATCGGGAAAAATAGATTCTTTCGCCAGCGCGGGCAACACCGGGGCCATGCTCGTAGGTTCAATTTACAGCGTGAATGTAGTCCAGGGAATTATCAGACCTGCCACAACCTCGGTTTTACCCAAAGAAAACGGGGGCCTTGGAGTACTCATTGATGTGGGGACCAATCCTGACAGCAAGCCCGATGTGTTGCACCAGTTTGGACTGCTGGGTTCGGTATATGCAGAATTTGTTTATGGCATAAAAAAGCCCAAGGTCGCACTCCTCAATATTGGTGAAGAAGAAGAAAAGGGAAACCTGCTTACTCATTCCGCTTTCCGGTTGATGCATGATACCTCAGATTACCATTTTATTGGCAATATTGAAAGCCGGGATTTGTTTAATGACAAGGCTGATGTAATTGTATGTGATGGGTTCACAGGAAATATTGTACTGAAGCAGGCAGAGGCGATGTTCCGATTGATTAAGAAACGGAAAATCCAGGATGAGTTTTTTGATCGAATGAATTATGAAAATTACGGCGGCACCCCCATTTTAGGTGTCAATGGCACCGTAATTATCGGCCACGGAATATCCAACGATATTGCCACCAAAAATATGATTTTACTCTCCAGAGGCGTTTATGAGGCTAAACTGGCTGAAAAAATAAATGCACGATTAAGCAGCTACACGCAAACAAAAAACATTTAATAAAAAGAACGACAGCACCTGCGTTCATCTAATTACCAGGATTTATGACAAAAACAAGGGCAGCAATTACCGCAATACACGGCTTTGTTCCGGAGAACATTCTTACCAATGCAGAATTAGAAAAAATGGTTGACACAACCGATGAATGGATAACCACCCGAACAGGAATTAAGGAGAGAAGAATTTTAAAAGGAGAAGGACAGGGAACTTCGGTTATGGGAACAAAAGCAGTGCAGGGTTTACTGAAAAAAAGCGGTACCCAACCTGAAGAGGTAGATTTACTTATTTGCGCTACGGTAACGCCTGACATGAAATTTCCGGCTACAGCCAACCTGATTTGTCACAAAACCGGCATAAAAAACGCCTTTAGCTTTGACACCAATGCTGCTTGCTCAGGTTTTATTTATACCCTGGTTACTGCAGCCCAGTTTGTAGAATCCGGCAGATACAAGAAAGTAATTGTGGTAGGTGCCGACAAAATGTCGTCTATAGTAGATTATACCGACCGCCAAACCTGCGTCATATTCGGAGATGGAGCCGCTGCTGTATTGCTCGAACCCACCGAAGAAGAAACCGGAGTAATGGATCATATCTTTCAGTCTGATGGTTGTGGTCATGTACATCTTCACATGAAAGCCGGTGGTTCTGCGTATCCCCCCACCCACGAGAATATTGATGCCCGTGAACATTACGTATATCAGGAAGGACAGGCAGTATATAAATTTGCAGTAAAAAACATGGCAGATGTTGCTGCAGAAGTCATAGAAAGAAACAACCTCACTCCCGAAGACATCGCCTGGCTGGTACCTCATCAGGCCAACATGCGCATTATTGAAGCGGTTTCAAGAAGAAGCGGCGTTCCTATGGATAAAGTAATGATAAACATCCAAAAGTATGGCAATACTACCAACGCCACGATTCCTCTTTGCCTGTGGGAATGGGAAAGTAAGCTAAGAAAAGGTGACAACATAGTGCTTGCTGCCTTCGGAGGTGGATTTACCTGGGGGTCTATCTGGCTCAAATGGGCTTACGACCCCAAATAAAGAATCGCCTATTCCCGCAATTTCCTGTTGTTCTTATGCCGTGAACCATCACGATTTGTTTTCTTCTGCAGGTTTTTCTCCAAAGCAGCAGTCAAATCTGTACCGGTTTGGTTGGCAAGACAGATAAGCACAAAAAGCACATCTGCCAGTTCATCGGCCAGATCTTTGTCCTTTTCTCCGGGTTTGAAGGATTGCTCTCCATACTTCCGGGCAATTATTCTTGCTACTTCTCCCACTTCTTCGGTAAGCATGGCCATATTGGTCAACTCATTAAAATAGCGTACACCGGTGGATTTTATCCATTCATCAACTATTAATTGGGCTTCTTTCAGTTCCATATATGCTATTCTCTGTTTTTACTATCAATTATTATCGTAACAGGACCATCATTCACCAGAGAAACCTGCATCATTGCACCAAAGATACCGGTTTTCACTTCTTTGCCTAAATAAGAAGACAATACCTCTGCAAATTCTTCATAAAGCGGTATGGCTGTTTCAGGCCTGGCTGCCCTGATGTAGGAAGGTCTGTTTCCTTTTTTGCTACTGGCATGTAAGGTAAACTGGCTGATCAGCAATACTTCTCCCTGAACATCCTTCAAAGAGAGATTCATAATCCCCTCGGCATCATCAAAGACCCTGAGACGGGAAACTTTGCCACACAACCACTCAACATCTTCTTTTCCATCCGATTCTTCTATACCCAGCAACACAAGCATACCATTGCCTATCGATGCGTACACCTCATTGTCAATGGTTACAGAAGCTTCGGTTACTCTTTGTATAACTATTCGCATAATCTTTTCCCTTATAATTTACCATTTATCCTATCTTGCAACAGCCCTTCAATCGCTATTACATGAAAAATTTTGATTGTATTTGATGGGGTTATTGACCTGTTTCAATAGGGTACGTTTATTAATCAGGCCCTGGTATCTTCTCCCGATAAAATATTCAGGTAGTTGAGGTAGCGTTTGTAATTGATCTCACCCTTCTCCACTTTCTCTTTTACTGCGCAACCAGGTTCGTGTGCGTGAGTGCAATTGTCAAACCTGCACTGATTTAACAAATCACGCATTTCAGGGAAATAATGGCAAAGCTCCCAATCTTCAAAATCCACAAGCCCAAACTCCTTTATGCCGGGAGTATCAATAATAAATCCCCCCTCTGACAAGGGAAACATTTCCGCAAACGTAGTGGTGTGTTTTCCTTTGAGATGTGTGAGAGATATTTGAGCCGTTTTCAATGTCAGACCAGGTTCAATGGCATTGATGAGGGTTGATTTTCCTACTCCCGAGTGTCCTGAAAGCAAGGATGTTTTATCCTTGATCAGCTCGCGAAACGCTCCAAGATTGTGCTTTTTCAAGGCACTGACCTTCAGACATTCGTATCCCAAAGGAGCATAAACGGATATCAGTTCATCCAGCATGGCAAGCTCTTCCTCCTCATATAAATCTGTTTTATTGAAAACGATGCAGGCTTTCACGCTATAGGCTTCACAATTTACCAGAAATCGATCAATAAAACCCGTTGAGGTTCGGGGAACATACAATGTGGCAATTAAAACAGCCTGATCAAGATTGGCAGCTATTACCTGGCTTTTGCGACTAAGGTTGGTGGATTTACGGATAATGTGGTTTTTGCGATCCAGAATCTGGGTAATGATTCCGGTTTGCTGATCAGGTTCTGGTGCATAAATCACCCTATCTCCTACTGCCACGGGATTTGTAGCACGTGAGCCTTCCATTTTGAATTTGCCCCTGAGCCGGCAATCAAGGGTATGTCCGTCTTCATCCAGCACCTTGTACCAGCTTCCGGTAGATTTTATTACTGTTCCTTTCAAAGATAGTATTGAGTTTGGTGATTATTGTTTGTCTATGCAATAAAAAATTAAAATTAGAAAAAATATACAGAACTTATCAAGGCTTCAGGACAATTTGTTTTTCGTTGCCTTCTTTTTTTACTATATTAAGAAGTTTGATTCCTATTTAATAGAAGCAGGGTGGCTGTCTTTTTTTATCTTTGACAAGTATTCCGGACAAAGCTCATTGTTTGTTCTTTTTAGCCATTTATTTTCAGATAAAAGAAAGCTTTTTCATACATTTTTAATTATACAGAATGGCCAATACTATCAATTGGGGCATTATAGGCTGTGGAGCAGTAACCGAGAAGAAAAGTGGTCCGGCCTTCAACAAAGTCAAGGGTTCGAAACTAATGGCCGTCATGCGCCGTGACAGGGACAAAGCGATGGACTACGCGCTTCGCCACAAAGTCCCCCGCTTTTATGATCATGCCCAGGATTTGATCCAGGATCCCGAAGTAAATGCAGTTTATGTTGCCACGCCTCCCGATTCTCATAAAGATTATGCCATAAGTGCCATGAAAGCAGGGAAACCGGTTTATGTGGAAAAGCCCATGGCACTTAATCATGCGCAATGCCTGGAGATGATAAAAGTATCAGAAGAAACCGGCATTCCGCTATTTGTAGCATATTACAGACGAAGACTGCCGGGTTTTGTAAAAATCAAAGAACTAATAGATTCCGGCACAATCGGGAAACCTTTATATTTTGCCATCCGCTACTTTTCTCCTGCCAGCAAGACAGACTCAACCACTCCTTTGCCCTGGCGGGTAATTCCTGAAAAATCAGGAGGCGGATACCTTCATGACCTGGGTAGTCATCATCTCGATTTGATTGATTACCTGCTGGGCCCCCTGGAGAAGGTTACGGCACTGGCGGTTAACCAACATAACCTTTATGAACCCGACGATTTTATTTCTGCCGGTTTTACCGGCCAAAACAAGATAACAGGGCATGGAATATGGAGCTTTGCAGCACCTGACCATGCTACAGAAGATTATATGGAGATTATCGGAGATAAAGGAAAAATAACTTTTTCATGCTTTGGCTTCACTCACACACGATTGATTATAAACGGACGCTCACGCTACTTTGTCAACAAACGTCCTCAACATGTGCAGCAGAATTTAATTCAAAGCATTGTAAACGAACTGCACGGAACAGGAGAATGTCCCAGTAAAGGAGTAAGTGCTGCCCGAACCAGCCGCATATTGGATGAAATGGTTAATTCGGCATCCGGTAATGAGTAAATCAAAAAACAAAGACACATGACTTTAACAGTAAAAAATGTTACCAAAACATACGGTACACAAAAGGCACTCAACGATGTATCCCTGGAAGTAAAGCAGGGTGAAATTGTGGCATTGCTCGGCCCCAACGGGGCCGGTAAAAGCACGATGATGAAAATCATTACCTGTTACATACCCCAAAATCAGGGTGATGTATGGGTATATAACCATAATGTGGTTACGGATTCCTTAAAGGTACGCGAACAGGTGGGCTATTTACCCGAAAACAACCCGTTGTATCCTGACATGTACGTACGTGAATATCTGACATTTGTTGCCGGCCTGCATAAATTAGGTAAAAAAACCCGGGAAAGAGTTGATCAAATGATCGAACAAACAGGACTTACTGTGGAGCAGCACAAAAAAATTGGTGCTTTGTCTAAAGGCTACCGCCAAAGGGTAGGCATCGCTCAAGCCCTTATTCACGATCCCCGTGTACTCATTTTGGATGAACCCACTTCCGGGCTTGACCCTAATCAATTGGTAGATATCAGAGAACTGATCAGGGAAACCGGCAGGCATAAAACAGTGCTTTTGTCTACCCACATCATGCAGGAAGTAGAAGCGGTTTGCGACAGGGTAATCATCATCAATAAGGGGAAAATAGTGGCAGATGCCCCTACTCATGAATTGCAGTTGCTCAACAAAAGCAATCGGGTAATCACAATTGAACTGGAGCAAGCCAGGGATTTTGAAGTGTTGAAAACACTACCCGAAATACTTGATGTTCAGCAACAGAGTGAAAAGACAGCCAAAATATTCACCCAAAGTAATAAAGATATGCGGGGAGATCTCTTCAGATTTGCCGTTTCCCATGAATGGGTAATTGTTGCTATGGGATATGAAGATCAAAGCATTGAGCAGGTATTCAGGCAGCTGACATTTGAAGTTTAAAGCTTTTGTTAAACAATTAATGCTTACCTTTGCCGGGCGAAATTTTAAATTATTTATTTTAACTATAATTATTTTCAATAATATGGGCTATTTGTTTACGTCTGAATCCGTATCAGAAGGACATCCGGATAAAATAGCGGATCAAATTTCCGATGCACTGCTCGATGAGTTTTTGCGCCAGGACCCCGAATCAAAAGTAGCATGTGAAACCATGGTTACTACCGGTTTGGTTGTTTGCAGCGGGGAAGTAAAAACCCGTGCATGGGTAGATATTCAAAATGTTGTAAGAGAAGTATTAAAAGATATTGGCTATACCGACTCTGCCTATAAGTTCGAAGCAGATTCCTGTGGTGTTATTTCTGCCATTCATGAACAGTCACCCGACATCAGCCAGGGTGTGGTAAGAGAAACAGAAGAGGAACAAGGAGCGGGAGACCAGGGAATGATGTTTGGATATGCATCAAGGGAAACTGATGAATATATGCCCCTAACCCTTGATTTATCTCACATTTTGTTACAGGAACTTGCAGCTATCAGGAAAGAAGGAGAGTTAATGACTTACCTGAGGCCTGATTCTAAAGCCCAGGTTACTGTAGAGTATGACGATGATCACAAACCTGTTCGCATAGATACCATTGTAATATCAACTCAACATGATGAATTCATTCTTCCGGAAAACGGTACTCTCCTGGCAAGAAGAACGGCAGAATCAAAGATGCAGACCCGCATAAAAGAAGACATCGAGAAATACATCATTCCCCGGGCTGCCGAAGTATTGCCCGATCGCTTACGCCCCTTGTTTACCAATGGCTTCAGGTTGCTGGTCAATCCCACAGGGAAGTTTGTTATTGGGGGTCCTCATGGAGATAGTGGCCTGACAGGTCGGAAAATCATTGTAGATACTTACGGAGGGAAAGGAGCCCACGGTGGAGGAGCTTTTTCCGGCAAAGATTCCAGTAAAGTGGACCGGTCGGCCGCTTATGCCACACGCCATATCGCCAAAAACATCGTGGCTGCAGGCATTGCCAACGAAATCCTGGTTCAGGTAGCATATGCTATTGGCGTAGCCCAACCGGTGGGCATATATGTAAATACTTTTGGAACTGCGAAAGTAAACCTCAATGACAAACAAATTGCTGAAAAAATAAATCAGATATTTGATTTGAGGCCCTTCGCTATTATTAAACGATTTGGCCTTAAGAATCCTGTTTTCCTTCCCACCACCACCTATGGTCATTTTGGAAGAACTCCTTTTACCAAAGAAATTCAGGTGGCATACGAAGACAATGAAACTTACAAAAAAGTAGTGGACGGAAAAGAACTCATTTTCAAAAAAGCTGAGTTCTTTGCATGGGAAAAAACAGACTATATTGATCAGATTAAGTCTGAATTTGGCCTCTGATAAAGTTTGTTTTTGCAAATAAAGTCATACACCTTTTCAGGAACCCTAAATCTTGCCGACAAGCCTTCGGCAAGATTTTTTCTTATATCCGTGGAGGAGATCTCCACTACCGGAGCATGGGTTATGTGCATATTGGGGTAATGATCAAACCGGGTACTTTCATATCCCAACCGTGGATACACATACACAGGAAGCATTTCCAGTATTTCCTCCCAGTTTTTCCATTTATCAAACTCCTGCAAATTGTCAGCACCTATTAACAAAGCAAAGCTTTTATCAGGATATTCCTCGTGCAGCCTGAGCAGGGTTTTATGAGTATAGGTGGGCCTGGGCATGTCGAACTCTGTATCGCAAACCCTGAAGCCCTTGAAACCTTCAACAGCAAGTTCAAGCATAGCCTTCCGCAAGCTCTCATGGGTAAGTTTTTTATCGGCCTTAAAGGGATTTTGCGGAGAGATTACGAACCACAGTTCGTCTATCTCAGGCAAATTAAGAAAATACTCCGCAATAACAAGATGGCCTGTATGCACAGGGTCGTAAGATCCAAAAAAAAGCGCGGTTTTACCCATAGGAGCAGACTTTTATGCAGAGTGCAGGAAACTGGTAAATATTTCCCTCGTGAGATGGATGGCCATTTCCAGGTCATCATTTACAACGGTTGCATCAAACCGGGGAGCAAATCCCATTTCAAACTCAGCTTTATTGATTCTTTTATCCATGCTTTCCTGGTTTTCGGTTCCTCGTTCGCAAAGCCTGTTTCGCAACTCATCAACCGAGGGAGGCATAATGAAGAGTGCCAGAGCGTTTTCGGGATATTGTCGTTTGATATTTAACCCTCCCACCACATCAACATCAAAAACAACATGTTTGCCGTTGTTCCATATCCGTTGTACCTCTGACCGGAGCGTCCCATAGAAACTGCCCGGATAGACCTCCTCCCATTCCAGGAAGGCATCTTCGGCAATTTTCTGCCTAAACTCCTTTTCAGTCAGGAAATAATAATCCTTTCCATGTACTTCACCATTTCTAGGAGGCCTGCTACAGGCAGAAACAGAAAACTCAAGTTGAGGGAAGTCAGGCAGTACAGATTTAACGATGGTGGTTTTACCTGTACCTGATGGGGCACAGATGATGATTAACTTACCTTTTGTATTACTCATAGTTTATAATACATTCATCAATTGTTCTTTTATCTTTTCCAGCTCATCTTTCATTTGCACAACGATTTTCTGAATAGAAGCGTCATTGGCTTTGCTTCCAATGGTATTGATTTCGCGTCCGATTTCCTGGGCGATAAAAACAAGCTTCTTCCCTCCTGCTCCATGACTGTTAAGCGTTTCGTTGAAATAGTCAAGGTGTTTTTCCAGTCTTACCTTTTCTTCAGTAACATCAAGCTTTTCTAAATAGAAAATTACTTCCTGTTCAAAGCGATTCTGATCAATGCGCACATCCTCTGATATTTCTTTTAGTGAGCGGATAATTCGATCCCTGATGTTCTCGATTCGCTGCTTTTCGAAAGGTTCAATACTTTCAAGCAGGTTCCTGATGGTGATTTCTCTTGCCAGTATATCATCAAACAAATGTTTTCCTTCGGACTGTCGAAACTGAACCACTTGTTGCGCGGCCTCCTTAACACACTCCTCCAGTGCAGACCATTCGGAAGAATCGGGTTCTTCCTGCTGAGGTTTTAGCACTTCGGGCAGCCGCAACAGATCAGGAAAGAAATTATCTGAGAGTTCAACTTCAGCCAGACTTGCCGCGTTTTTCATCTCCTTAAAGTAGTGCAACAACAAAGGGGTGTTAATGGCATACGATGCATTCTCATCTGTACATTCCAGGGTAACTATAAGTTCTACTTTGCCTCTCTCCAGAAGATGTCCCAGCATACCTCGCAAGGTATTTTCACGCTCTCTGTAAACAGAGGGGATTTTAAGGCTCAGATCAAGATTTTTACTATTGAGGGTTCGGATTTCAGCTTTGATGGTTCTGTCCGTCAGTGTTGTACTGGCTTTACCAAACCCGGTCATGGATACAATCATATCTTTTCTTTTGTTGTTATTCTCTTGTTAAAAAAATGCCCAAAAAAGGGCATGAACTCTATACCCCATGCAAAGATAACACAGAATTTCCTTTACAACGCTCTTATCTGATATTCCCTGGAGAGGATTGGTTTACCACCTGCCCGATGCAAAAGGGGGCCATGATTAGTGCACCCCCTTTTTTTGGTATTTCAATCATAGCTATGGCACGGGGAGCCTATTTATTATCGTCTGTTTTTTCCTCCTCGGCAAAGCCTACCCTGTCCATCTTTCCCCAGGTTTTTTCACCGATGAAATATTTAAAATTTCCACGGATACTGAAAATAAGGATAAACGGATGATAAAAGATGGGCTCAAGCATAGAAGTGAAGAGCATTTTCACGACTTCCCGCTTTCTCTGGTATCGGTGAAAAGATAGTTCTTCAAACAAGATGGCCCAATGGGTAAGGGTTACAGCAAAGAAGTAGACCACTCCCAGCAGCAGGAAGAAGAATGGCCAGTTGGGTATGCCCAGAAGGGCAATAATGATGAAGTAAATAATCCCGACAAATTCAAGGATAGGAGCCAGCCACTCAAAGAAGAACCAATAAGGGTGACCCATCAATCCAAGGCTTTTGAATTTGGGGTTGAAGAAAAGCTTGAAATGAATAAAAAGACTTTCCATGGTACCCCGGGTCCAGCGGTCGCGTTGTCTTCCCAGCACCTTGAGAGAAGCAGGAACTTCCGTCCAGCATAAGGGGTCCGGAATATAAATCACCTTGTATTTTTCTTTTTGCTCAGACATATACCTTCTCATCCGCACAATCAGCTCCATATCTTCACCCACCAGGTTGGTGTTATATCCACCCACTTTGGTGACGATGTCTCTGTTAAACATCCCAAAAGCACCTGACACCAGCAACAGACCATTGAGTTTACTCCAGGCCATGCGTCCCATCAGAAACGAACGGGTATATTCCAGAACCTGAACACGGGGCAAAAATTTGCGGGGCAATTTTACTTCAGTAATTTTCCCGTCTTCAATTTTACAGGAATTGGCAATCCGTATAACCCCTCCGGAGGCAATGATTCTCCGGTCGGTTTCTTCCAGGAAGGGCTTGGCCATAATAAGCAAAGCATCTTCCACCAAAACAGAGTCTACATCCACTACCGAAATATAGTCCATTTGAGAAAAGTTTATCCCTGCATTAAGGGCGTCAGCTTTTCCTCCATTCTCTTTGTCAATAACAATCAGCTTGTTGAAGGCTTTGTTGCGCGATTTATATATTCCCCTGATTCTTTGTGTTTTGATTTTCTCATCATAAACAAATTCCACAAGTTCCAAATCATAAGCCTTGATGATTTTCTCCATGGAATTGTCGCTACTCCCATCATTGACGATTATTACCTCAAAATCATTGTAGTGCAACGAGAGCAAACTACGGATATTATCAATAATGGTCTTTCCTTCATTATATGCAGGAGCAATAACAGAAATGGAAGGAGCCAGCGGGGAAGAGAGCAATACTTTGTAGTCAACAAAAGAATTTGTCCTTATATATTTAAGCATGGATAACGCCGAAAACACGGAAAGTGTTACGTACGATCCAAAAATGAATATGGTGATGACAATAATTCCATTTTCGACAACAAACTGAAGGGATCTGAAAAATTCTATCATGACTCCTGGTTTTGTTTTACGTTATTAATCATTTTCTTTACCAACTCATCATCTCCATCCAGCATAGCATGGATACGATTTTCACCTTCAGGCTTTAATGAAAGCAAAACAGATATGGCCAAAAGCCTAAGCTTATATGAGTTTTCGGGTTCCAGAACCACTTGCTCCAGGAAGGAAACATCTTCCGATGAAGCAATGGGAGAAATGGCCCGTACAATCTCATAGCGTATTTTTCGGGGCAACAAATCATCCAGACTACGGATTTCTTTTTCGTCCTTATCTTTTCTTTGGGTTTCGAGAATATTGACAAGTTTCAGGGTTTCGCTTTTGTAGAGCATTTTCAGATCGTCTGAATATTCAGTAATCTCCAGTGCACCCATAGCTTTTACAGCAGCCAGGGAGATTTCCGGATTTTCATTAAACAGCAATTCCCTTACTTTGGCTCCTGAATGCACATGCTTAAAAAGTTCAATCATTCTCAGGCAGAAAATTACCACTGAAGGGTTATCATTATCAAGCCACTCTTCAAACGAATCGATGGAGATTTGATGAAAAATCAAGGTGTCATAGATATTAATTTGTTCCCAGTAAGACAATTCATGTTTGAGGTTATCCAGAAAACTCAAAGGGCGCTCTTCAGCAAGCTTTACCATGGCTACCTGGGCTCCCATGCGCAATATAGGATTATCTGTATTGGTATATTGCTCAATTTCTTCATTGGCATCTTTTACGTCCATTTGGGCAAGTTCGCCAAATCCTTTGGCCTTTTGATACCATTTTCCCTTGTATACTTTTTGCAAGGAGTCTTTATGCAATTCCAGGTTAAAATATAAATCCCTTAGTTTGCCAGCCACTTCACCATGCAGGTTATTGTGCAATTCCATCAATTCATCAATAAAGAGCTGGCGGTTGTCTTTTTTATTGATTCCTCTTACTTCGATTCTCTCAACTTCATCATCAAAGAGAAAACTGGCAAGTTGTTCCTGGTACTCATTTCTCAGCTCTTTGGTTTTTCGTCGTTTTCTTGTTTTTATATGCCGGTTTATCAGGATACTGACAAAAAGCACAAGAATACTGAGAACCAAATAGATCAATACCGCCACCAGTATTTTTACTTTTAAGGTGGCTTCTGTAAAGCGTTGACGCATGGTTTCCAGCGTGCTGGTTGAAGAGCCATTGGATGCACTTACGGGCTCATCATTCACCAAAATATAGTTGAAAAGGAGAGAACCGTTTTCAGGTTTCAGTATGTTGAAAAACCCGAAATTGCCGCTTTGTCCAATAAATCCCCCTTCTGCAGGAGACAACTGCAATAGGTTTCCTGTGATTATATCGTTTCCTTTTGTTTGACTAATGCCGACCATAAATAGCCCGCTAAAAACTACTATAGCAAACAAAAGATGTTTTTTTACATAAATCATTCGTTAGAGATTATTAGTTCATAATCATGTATGGCTTAGAATCGGTAAATCAATCCTCCTTCAAATACGGCGGGATTACCAAAAGGCACATCTACATCTTCAACTTCTTCATAAATTTTATATCCCACACCTAGCTTGAACATAAACCTGGTGGAAAGGGGTTGCTGATACAATAACATTGATTCCAACAGGGTGCCACTCAAATCATATACCTGTGCTCCGGCCAATTTATCAAAATCAGCTGAGAACCCCCTTCCCACTATCAGCGAGAGGTAGTGTTCGGTAGAAGAGAAAAAACGGCGCATGGTCAGAAAATAAGAGTTGGAGCTGGGGTCATCGGCAACGGAGGAGAAAGTAAAATAGGGCCTGAATGAGAAGTAGTATTTTTTGTAATACTTACTCAGAGAGCCTGTAATAATGAGCAGGTCTTTGGTGATGATAAGGCTTTCTCTTTCATCGAAATTAAGGATTCTGAATCCCCCTGAAAACTCCCAGGTAGCCGGAAGGGTTTGATAGACTTCAAATCCAAATCGGGTGATAGGAAACAACCTGCGATCGGGTGAGTATCCGACATTGAGATACAGATAGGTGCCAGGCCTTACGGTAGGATATGCATCGGCTTCAATCTGCAGACTGTTAATATCATATCTTGAGGCATAGTTTGCTCTCAACATGACGGGACCTAATCCCCGTGTACGTCTGCCAATTTCAGCATAGTAGAGGTGCCAGGGATCAATATCTACATCGCTCTCCAAAAAATAGGAACCTCTGTAGCCAATACCCACATGATTCAGCAATCGGCCGGATTTAATGGATTCAAGCAGCTCCTTGGCTTCTGTATGCGTGGGGTCAAGATCAAGAATTTGATTCAGTAACACTGCGGCCGCCAGCTCATCATCTGTTTCTTTAAGAGCACGGGCTTTATGATATAAAAGTTCTGTATTATTAGGTTCATCGGCCAGGGCAATATCCAGAAATTTAAGGGCTTCCTCATAATCTTCGTACCAGATTTGCAAATCAATGAGAGCTTTGAGGGCTTGTTTATTGGAAGGGTCTTCCTGGAGTACTTCACGTAATAAATCATTGGCCCGGACAAATTCTCCTTCCCAGGAATAGGTTCTGGCTTTCAGAATTTTAACATCGTGGTAACCGGGATAAATTTCAAGAATCTGACGGCAAATCTCTCTTGCTTCTTCATTTTTACCCTCGAATGCCAGTTCCCGGGCCCTGAAGTACCATCCGTCAGGATCTTCCTCTACAGGAGGCTGAGCCATTAGCGCTCCATGCAAAACAAGCCATAAGAACAAAACAATACCGGGAACTATTGGGGGAGGTAAAAATAAAAAATACCTGTTGGGTTCTTTCATCAGAAAATCAATTAGTTTTAATGAATGGATCAAATTGAACTTGTTTGAGAATGTTTTTATTTATCATTTTTAGAGCGTATCATCTTTACAAGTTCTGTAATTATATTTGGCTAAAAAATCCACAGACTTACCAGCACGTGGAAGCGAAAAATATATTGGAGGTGTGCAAAATTATTTTCGATCTTATCTTTTAAGAAGAAATCGTTTTACTCTTATAGACAACTCATTAGGGCTGAAAGGCTTGGTAAGATAATCGTCGGCTCCAAGCTTAAAAGCTTCGATGATGGTTTCTTCGTTGCCCACTTTTGAAAGCACAATAATAGGAGTTGTTTTTTCCAGTTCATTACGCGTAAGGTTGATCAACTCCAACCCTCCGGTGAAAGGCATCAAGAGGTCGGTAATAATAAGGTCATATTCTCCCCCTTTAATCTTTTCCGTAGCCACCCGTCCGTCATTGGCCACATCCACCTGATAACCTTCACGCTGAAGTTTGTGCTCTATGGCTTTTATCATCATGAAGTCGTCTTCACATACCAGAATTTTCATTTCTTATGTTTTTAGTTTTTAATTGCCTGTAAATCAATGCTAAGCGGATAATAAATCTGTCAATTACCAATAATTTATCCTATTAAGACCAACTTCTTATATAAAGTGTCCCAAAAATAACAAAAAAAAAAGCCAAACAAGCAAAAAAGCAATTTAAAAGCGCTATTTGTTGAAAAAAAATCACGAATCATCTATAATAATAACACGAGCAGGTACATCCCGTGCCCTTGGGAAATCCGAGAGTATCCGGGGGTCAGTCCTGGTTTTTATCCAGAATCTTCTCAAGTTCCGCTTTTATTTCCTCCATGGCTTTAATACAAACTTTTTCTACTGTCTCGATTAACCCGGGGATTTCATCTGTATGGTTAACATGAGCTGCATTCTGCTCAATAGTTTCCACTTCATTGAAAACAGATTTAATCCCCATAAATGTCAACTGCGGTTTAAATTTATGGGCAACATTTCTAAGGCTTTTCCAGTCTTCTTCCTTATAGAATTGTTTCATGTCATTTAATACGCCCGGGGTGTTCTCCAGAAAATAAGAGAGCATACTGATGGTGAAATCATCATCCCCCTCGCTCAACTGTTCCAGGTAATCCAGGTCTATGAGCGATTCGTTCTTTTTTTCGTCTTCTTTCATATCAGGGGTAATTTGATGGTTAGTAGTTGTGTTCACCCATTTTTCCATTTTCTTTCTTAAATCTTTGATGTCGTAGGGCTTGGGAACATAGTCGTTTGCTCCTGCCTCCAGGCATTTCATCGGAGCTTCGCCCATAACACTCGCGGTGATGGAAATAATGGGAATATGTCTTACCGGTTCAGGGAATTCATTTCGAATAATGCGGATGGCATCGTACCCATCCATTACAGGCATTTGCATATCCATAAGTACAATATCATAATGCCCGGTACGCAGTTTTTCAACCGCAATTTTTCCGTTTTCTGCAAAATCAGCTTTGAACCCAAACTTCTGCATATGCTTTTTGATAACCAATTGATTGATATCTACATCCTCAGCTATCAATACGTTCATGCTTTCCACTTTTGGGGTGTTGTTTCCAGCAGTGACTGACAGGGTAGTACCCGGATGGCTGTTTTGCGGAAGTTGATAGGGTATAAGGAATTGCACCCGGGTACCCTGATTTTCCTGACTCGAAATGGTAAATTCCCCTTGCTGCAATTCTATCAATTGCTTTACAATTGATAAACCCAGACCTTGTCCTTTATATACTCGTTTATCATCCATCTTTTCCTGCTGGAATTTCTCCTGAATCAGCGCCAGGTTTTCTTTGGCTATTCCGATGCCGGTATCAGAAACAACAAATTCGAAAACGAAGCCGTGAGCATTTTTGTCTGCCAGTTTACATTGTAGCTGTATGTCTCCTTTCTGAGTGTACTTAATGGCGTTTTCTGTCAAATGCACCAGGATTTGCTTCAACCGGTAAGGGTCGCCCATCACGAATTCCGGCATGGCAGGATCATACATCAGCTCAAAATTCAGCCTCTTCTCCCCGGTTTTTATCTTGTACATTTTGGCCAGGGAATTGACAATAACTTGTGGATTAAATATTTTGTTTTCAAAGCGTATCTCTCCTTTTTCAATTTTATTTAAATCCAACATATCCTCAACCATGCGCATGAGAATATCTGTAGCATTGAGTATATTTTCCACATAATTGGATTGTTCCTCAGAAAGGGGAGTTTCTTCGAGCAAGTTCGTAAGGCTGTATATGCTATGCAATGGGGTACGAAGCTCATGGCTCATATTGGCAAGGAATTGTTCTTTTATTTTTACCGCATCTTTAAATGGGGTTACATCAGAACCTATAGACAAATACTGATAGGGTTTTCCTTCGTTATCGCAAAAGGGATAAATAACCGCTTCTTCCCAATAGGTTTGATCATTTAGTCTGACATTGAGCAACTCCCCTTGCCAAACCTCTCCCCTGTCGAGGATTCGCCACATCTCTTCCAGTACCTCGGGTTTAAAATCCGGAGAACGTAATGCATCCATTGGCTTTCCCAGCACCTCTTCGCGTTTTAATCCTGACTTCTCACAGAATTTCTGATTTACAAATATAATTTGCTTGTCTTCATCTGCCAGCACAAGGATGGCAGTGTTGTCAAGAATTTTTTGATATACGTTTAATTCTTTTACGGAATTTACAGGGATATAATCGTGTAAGTGTTGAATCATCGTTTGGAGAAAATTTGGTGTTAAAAATTCCGTTGGGAGTGTTTATCGTGAATTTATTAAGTTTTTACATTGATTATGTAAGCTTCTTTGAATCTTTGCTAAATTATAAAATTTTATTAGAAATCATATCTGAATAGCTTCAAATAGTGCTGAAAATGATAATTTGTGTTGCCACGCATCTGTAAATAAATAGCTATTTTGCATCACAAGTAAAGTTAATTACAAATGGCATACGCACCCTGAACAGAATGAATAAAATTACATCTTCGAGCATTAGTATGAGTACGGAGCTACCAATTTATGTTTATTTGTTTTATATTTGAGTAATTCTGTCTGATAGCAGGGCCAGTTTTTTTGTGGGAGCTCCTTTGCAAAACAGGGATAAATCGCCAAAAGGTCTTCGTCTTACGTGTATTACCTTGTTGCGAAATAATCATCACCCGGGTATATCAAATGCTATGGTAATGGCTTGGTACATTTACTCAAAAAAGTTAATCGCCCCGGGAGGTTTCTCAAAGAATATCGTTTATTATTTTTACTTTAGCGAAGATTTTTTCCATAACCGGTAAATTATACGCTATGAATTGAAAAAGGATATATAAATGAGCAAAAAAATAACCCTACTGATACTTTTTCTGATGGTTTCCCAGCTTGTTAACGGTCAAAGATTCCGCGGAGGCTTACGGGGCGGACTGGTTGCATCGGAAGTAGCGGGGGACAACCTTGGAGGTCCCAATAAGCTGGGATGGTTTTCTACCGCTTTTACCTTTATTGAAATTACTGAGTTTTCGGATTTGATGCTTGAAATCATGTATATTCGAAAAGGCAGCAAATCGGTTCCCAGTGAACGCAACCAGTTTTATGAGTATCAGTTTTCTCTTCAATACGTAGAAGTTCCGGTTCATTACAGAATAGACATAAGCCGGTTCACCGACATGAACTTTGTAGATCAGCTTAAAGTTAATGCAGGTCTCTCTGTATCGGTATTGGTAGATCAGCAGGAATTGGACATGGGAACTCTTGTTCCACCTTCCGAAAGAGAGGATTTTCATCCTGCAGAACTCAACTTGCTGATGGGAATATCTTTCCCCCTAAACAATTCACTGGATTTTAATTTTGGATTCTCCAATTCTCTTACACCCATCCGGCCTCATGCAGGAGGAGGCAAGATATGGTATAACCGCGGACAATACAATACCCTGTGGACATTTGGCTTGGCATATGTTTTTTGGTAAAAACAGGCGCTTCCCCGGCAATACTGCTCACAGAAGCCCCATAAACAAAAGGCCAAAGCGTTAAACTTACTTAACATTTCACAAAATAACCTGCATATCAACTGCCTGAAAAATGAGACAAAAAGGGAATCTTTAAAACTTAACGACATAAAAATGCGTTTAACCGATGTGTTATTGCCGCCTGTCAACCCTCGGTAAACAATCAAAATTACATGGTCTAATTCACCTGCAAGATTACCGTAAAACACGCAAAAAACAATCCTTTCGATTTACTTAATTTTGCTTTTGAAACGCATGACAGAGTACTTTCAAAATCATCTGAGCGTCTTTGCAACATGCTTATAACATTACCAAAATCCACGGTTCTAAAATGAAGTCTTTTCTTTCTGCTATATTATCCGCTTTCACCTCACTGCGCAGTGTAGTTTTTATTGTCCTGTTTCTCCTGATAGGCAATTACCATCAGGCTGTAGAGAAACAACCTGACGGGAGACCCATTGAAGAAGAATTGAGCTGGTACTTAACTCCAAAAATCCAGTTCAACCCTGACTATCAGTCATATATAGAACATTCGATTGACAATTTATTAAAGCGGAGAGGCTTCAACGGAAGCCTGCTTCTTGCCCATCAGGGAGAAGCAGTATATAACAAGAGTCGCGGGCACGCCCGGTTTCACGGGAAAACGCCTTTCGCACCCGAAAACAATGTCTTTCAATTGGCCTCTGCCGGCAAGCAGTTTACTGCTTTTTCCATGCTCATGCTTCATGAAAAAGGGTTGGTAGAATTGGATGATAAAGTTTGCGATTATATTCTGGAATTTCCTTACCCGGATATCACCATAAGGCATCTGTTAAATCATACCTCCGGTCTGCAAAATTATTTTTATATCATCGACAATTACTGGAAAGAAGTTCGCTTACCCGTTCACCAGGATATGCTCGATTTGATGATTGATCATTCTCTTTCGCTCAATTTTACTCCGGGCAGCAGATTCAGCTATTCCAACACGGGTTATGCTTTTCTTGCAATGCTGGTAGAAAGAATCAGTGGCGAAAGTTTTGCGGACTTCATTCACAACAACATCTTTACTCCGTTGAATATGGAAAACTCTTTTGTTTACCACCCGGGGGTAGATTTGGATGATATTGCAACGCGAACAAGCCTGGCCAAAGGACATGAAAGAGCAGGCAGATGGTTGAGAGAAATGCCCGTGGATTACAATGATGGAATCACCGGTGATAAAGGTATTTTTTCTACCACTGAAGATTTGCTCAAATGGGACAATGCGCTGGAGAACAACCTGCTTGTTTCGGAAGAAACCAAAGCTCTGGCGTTTGAAAACGGGCAGTTGCGCAGTGGATACAAAGTAAACTACGGATTTGGATTCAGAATAAAAAACAAACGCAACGAGAACATCATATATCATAACGGTTGGTGGAAAGGATACAGAACTGCTTATGTTCGCTTGCCCGAAAATACGTTACTGGTGGTTCTTAACAATACCACAGCCTCAATATCCGGCCTTGAGGATCAAATAATCAGGATTGTAAACAGCAGCCCCTTCCCCATGTTTGAGGAAAACAACAAAATACTTGCCATGCAATATAATCCCTGGGGTGAAAGCCCCTCATAAGGCAACCACTTCTACCTGATAATCCGCAAGAATATTTTTTACCAATGGCAGGTAATATGCCAGGAAAAAACCACTTTTATTGGTAGGATCATTGAGATCGGCCAGGAACAGTTCAAAGTAACGAGATCCCTTAAACCTTACGAAACGTCGCGATACCGGGTTATGCCCGAAATCACCAGCGAAATAAAACATGGATCCCTGTGACTCATCAAAAATTACTGCCGGAAATCTTGGAGGAATGTCAAATTTTTCAAGTACAGCCTCTCCGGCAGGGGTAAGATCAATATGGTACCACGACAGAGCCTTTGCAGTGGGCCTTACAGGAAGGGTTACATCAAACCATCCGGGATAACTTATTTTATCGCTCACCTCGTATTTTTTACGCATGTCTTCCTCAGTGTGAATATGCGGCAAAGCATTCGCAAGGTGAAGGCCCTGCTCAAGCACCACCAGGGTTTGATTTTCGTGTACAAATACAATTCCCGGCCCGGAAAAATCCCAGGGTTTTCCATACTGTGTCTGGTACAAATCCGGAATCCATGCCGGCAAAAACCTGTTGTGATGATCCTTATCCAATGAATAGAAATACCGGCCGGACCACCCCTGCCATTCAATGCCAAGCAATTCTTCAGCTCTTTTTCTTTGAGGGGGCTTTGTGGGGGGTGCCAGAAAAATAAATTCGGCCATGATGAGCTTATCAGCTTTCAGCATTTGCTCAAGAAACAGCAAGTCCTCCTGGGCCAATCCGCCATAAATTTTTTCAACAGGAGTTACTTCAGCATTTTCTTCCGGCCACATATTCGTGTAAACCCCATAACTATCTCCGTAATAGGCCGCATGATACTCAATGGCAAGCCGGTTTATTTCAAGCGGACTCATCCCGGACAAATCCCTGATGGAATAGCTGGCATCAGGTTCCGGGTAAAACCCGTAATAATCAACTTCTGCAACATATTCCTTTCCATTGGGCTTGACAAAGCGATAATGTTTCAATACCCAATTGATGGCCCTGTGGCTTATTTTATAATCCGTGTAGGATGTTTTGTCCATGATAAAAACGGAAATAGCCCTGGGAGTTGTCAATAGCCAGGCAAGCCAGAGAACAAATGGCACTCCCACGATAACAACAATTAAACCCACTATGGCTTTGTGTCTTTTTTTCATGGTTAATATCTTGAATATGTGTTTATTACTGTGTGCGCGGTTCTTTGACAGGGTAGATTCGTCGAATTAAAGATACTAAAACATAGAACACACGCCATATTAATTGGAATTTATCTCATTGCAACTAATATAGTATCCTTTCACGTTAATTTTCTGTTAACAAATTATTAATTGTAATTTAATTATACTGATTGTTAGCCATTAAGGTTGCACATGCAGCATTAATCCAGGGAAAATATCCTTACCTTTGCCCCGTGTTGTAAGGCGCCTCAGGGCTGGCAGGAAAATCCGGCCCTTGAAAGTGCTCCATAAACAGCAACCCCGCACAAATTCTCTTGTTTCACTTCATAAAAATGTTCTGCATGAAAAACAGTGATTACAAAATTCTTCTGGTAGATGACGAACCGGATATCCTGGAATTTATTGGCTACAATCTGCGAAAAGAAGGCTACGAGGTTTATACGGAAAACAATGGATTGAGCGCCATTGAAACCGCCCGGAAAACCCAACCTCACCTGATTATACTGGATGTAATGATGCCTGGCATGGACGGGATGGAAACGTGCCAGGAATTGAAAAAAATCCCACAACTTAGCAACAGTATCATCATCTTCCTTACGGCCCGAAGCGAAGATTACTCACAAATGGCTGGGTTTGATGCCGGTGCAGACGACTATGTTGCCAAACCCATAAAACCGGCCTTGCTCATAAGCCGTGTAAAAGCTTTGCTGCGCAGGTATGTGGGAAACCATGAACAAGAAGAAGACGGCACGGTAGAAGTGGGAAACATCGTTATTGATAAAGAAAGATATGTTGTTATCAAATCGAATCAGGAAATTGTACTTCCCAAAAAAGAATTTGAGCTGCTCACGCTATTGACCTCCAAGCCCAATAAAGTTTTCTCAAGAGAAGAAATATTCTCCAAAGTATGGGGCAACAATGTGGTGGTGGGCGATCGAACCATTGATGTTCACGTGAGAAAACTGCGAGAAAAAATCGGGATAGAACACATCAAAACCGTCAAAGGTGTTGGATACAAATTTGAAATATAACTCTTCTAACTGAAAACCCTTCCCAAAAGTTTTGAAAGTCATAAATTTACAGTCAACCTGACTTCCATTATTTTATGTGTAATTTGATTATTCAATGAACCTTTCCACTTCCCAACGATTATCATTGCTGGCATCCCTGGTTATTATGCTTGCATTTTCCGTTGTTTATAGCCTTGCCAGCTTCCTTTCGCAGACCCATTGGAATGCCTCCGTATTTATTATTACCAACCTGGTCATTTTACCGGTTTCGTTTATTGTTTACAAATATATTCTCGATAAATTTATTTACGAAAAAATCAGGTTGATATATAAAACTATTCATGAGCTAAAAGCGCCCCGTCGCGAGCAAAAGACAGCAATACTGAGCAAAACAGACATCATAGAACAGACCAATCTGGAGGTAGTGGAATGGGCGGAGAAAAAAACCCAGGAAATTGACGATTTGAAAAAGCTGGAAGCTTACCGGCGTGAATTCCTGGGGAATGTTTCCCATGAGTTGAAAACCCCTATTTTCAATATCCAGGGATATGTTTTAACCTTACTTGATGGTGGCATGGATGATCCGGCCATCAACCGCAAGTACCTGGAAAGAACGGAGAAAAGTGTGGAACGCATGATTTCAATCATTGAAGATCTGGAGGCCATTTCCAAATTTGAAGCCGGAGAAATGAAACTGAAGGAGGAACGATTTGACATTGTTGCTTTGTGTTCAGAAGTGATTGACTTGCTGGAGATAAAAGCTGACAAGAAAAACATCAGGTTGTTCCTGGCACAGAATTATGAGAATCCTATCTATGTGATAGCCGACCGGAAACGCATCCAGCAGGTTATTACCAACCTGGTGGTAAACTCCATTAAGTATGGAACAGAGCATGGCCGAACCAAAATCAGCTTTTTTGATATGGATGAAAGGATTCTGGTAGAAGTTACAGATAGTGGCACAGGAATCCCCAGGGAAGAGTTACCCAGGGTTTTTGAACGCTTTTATCGAGGTGACAAGAGCCGCGCAAGAAAAACCGGCGAAGGCGGCTCGGGCCTTGGACTGGCCATTGTTAAACACATTATTGAAGCCCATAACCAAACCATCAATGTAAGAAGCACCCTGGGTATAGGCTCAACTTTTGCCTTTACCCTTACAAAAGGCAAAACGCATCCTGCCGCACGAAAAAGCACGTTTATCTTCTAACAAAGAACAAGTATCTGACCCTGACAGAATGAAGCCTGGATTCTCTACCCACTCCAAAAGTAAATGGTCGGCTTCAACCCTGAAAAAAACGACCAAAAGCTCTCGAAACATAAGAAGTTAACACATTGCTTTCGCTAAATCTCTCAATTTTTAACGTGGCTGGCAGATTTCCTGCTTTTAATAACATTAACTTAATATAATCCTAAAATAAAGATAACCCCGGAGAGGTGCAGATGAAACATAGGCTTATTAATTTTGCATGCCCACAGGCGAAACTGATTTTGCATTGAATAATTATTAATCAATAGTTCTGATTTCTTAAACAAACAAAAACAAACTTAAACTATTTAAAATGAAAAAAATGAAATTATTGATCTTTGTGGTGGGTTTATTCCTTTCCATTGGACTGAGCCAAAAAATATCTGCCCAGGGGGCCGCAACAGATTCTAAGGGTGTTACAGTTTCGGGCACGGTGCAGGATAAACAAACAGGTTTAACGCTTCCCGGTGCCAGCATAGTTGAAAAAGGCACTGAAAACGGAACCATTTCTAATGCCAACGGGGCATTTGAATTGACTACACGAGCTTCAAGCGGGAGTATTGTTGTATCCTATGTAGGTTACCAGCCCGTAAGCGTTCCTTTTACCAGTAGTTCAGCAGACCTTGGCATTATTGAGATGGTTGCCAGTCTTGAGCTGGAAGAGGTTGTAGTCATCGCAGGTGTTGTTGACTTTGCCAAGGAGAGAGAAACACCAGTAGCAGTTTCATCCATAGGACCTGCGGAAATTGCTCAAAAAGTGGGAAACCTTGAATTCCCGGAAATAATGAATAGGACTCCGGGTGTTTATGCCACCAAACAAGCAGGTGGTTATGGAGATTCACGTATAAGTCTTAGAGGTTTCGACCAGAGAAATACCTCTTTCCTTATTAATGGACAACCCGTTAATGACATGGAAAATGGTTGGGTTTACTGGTCTAACTGGCAGGGCTTAACCGATGTGGCAAGTGGCATCCAGATTCAGAGAGGTTTGGGAGCTTCAAGATTGGCAGTTCCTTCCGTTGGAGGTACTGTTTCGATTTTTACAAAGGCAGCTAAAAAAGAAGCAGGCGGCATGGTTTCTCAAATACTGGGCAACGATGGCTACCTGAAAACTGCTGTTGCATATAATACAGGCATCAATGAATCAGGCTGGGCTTCTTCTTTTCTGCTCTCCAGGTGGGCGGGTGATGGTTATGCCTATGGAACTTCAGGAGAAGGATATACCTATTTTGCAGCAGTTGGTTATGAGCCGGAAGGATCCAGACATGCACTTAACTTGTCGGTTCTCGGAGCCGGACAATGGCACCATCAGAGAAGTTCATGGGTATCTATCAGGGATTACCAGAACTTCGGTGAAGAAGGCCTTGACAGAAGGTGGAACACTGATGCAGGTTTCCTGAATGGTGAAGAATTCAATATGAGAAGAAACCACTACAACAAACCTCTCGCAACCCTCAACTGGGATTACGACATCAATCCAACCTTCACATTAAACACCTCTTTATATGGTTCAGCCGGTAGAGGCGGTGGTACAGGACCACGAGGCAACAACTTTCGTAACCCTGATATTGACATGTACCCTTACAGAAAAGATCTCACAACCCATTATCTTGAGGAAGGAAATGGCACAAGAGACGCAGATGGTTTCGTAGATTTTGATGCAGTAGTTAATATTAACCAATCAACTACTGATCCCTATAGTGAAGATGGGTCTATCAGTGGATTTGCCGGTCAGCTTATTGGATCCAACGGTTTCAATGACGACAATGTGAATAGAGCAGTACTCATCAGACGTTCTTCCATGAACTCACACAACTGGGTAGGAGCCATTTCCAACCTCGAAGGCCAATTTGGTAATTTCAGAGCCTCTTTGGGTGTTGACTTTAGGCACTATAAAGGATTTCATTACCGCGTAATTAATAACCTGATGGGCCTTGATGGTTATTACTCAACAGGAAACAAAAATTCAGCAGGAATGATTATCAACACAACCATTGATGCTAACCCATTTAGCGATACAGGTTTGAATGGTCCAAAAATTGACTACTACAGTATTGGTGTTGTTGGCTGGTCTGGTGTAAACGGCTTGATAGAGTATAATGATCACTCTAAACTTACTGCTGTTATTCAAGGCGGATTATCTAATCAGTCATTCCAAAGGATAGATTATTTTGACCAAACTTCAAATCCTATTTCTGACACAAAAAATGTAGGAGGTGGATACGTTAAAGGTGGTGCAAACTATAACCTTTCTGCAAGTTCCAATGTCTTTTTTAATAGTGGGTATATCTCGCGTCAGCCTAATTTTGATGCTGTATTTCCTAATTATGCAAACACAATTAACGAAGACCTTCAGAATGAGGAAATCATTTCCTTTGAATTGGGATACGGATATATTACCAATAATCTTACTGTAAATATTAATGCATACAGCACTAATTGGGGAAACCGTTTCATCTCGCGTGCCTTGTTCAATGCACAGGGTGATGAGGGAACAGCACAGTTCAAAGATATTGACGTCAACCATAAAGGTGTTGAACTGGAGGTAGATTACAGACCTCTAAGTGCTTTAAAACTGACAGGTATGGTTTCTGCCGGAGATTGGAAATATACCAATAACTTCACATCTACCTTGTTTGATGCAGACCAGAATGAAATTGGTACCGGTACGCTCTACCTAAAAGATGCCAAAGTTGGGGATGCTGCCCAGTTCGTAACTTACCTTGCAGCAGATTACAGGATCAGAAATTTTAACATCGATCTGGGTTATAGGTATGTAGATAATTTATATGCAGATTACTCCATAACCGACGCTATCTTTACCGAAGAGGATAACCCGGGAGCTCTAAAACTGCCTGCGTTTGGATTGCTTGATGCTGGTGTTAGTGCACGCTTTAAACTTCTTGGTAATTTTGCAATATTCAGAGTTAATGTAAACAATGTCCTTGACAAAGTATACATTTCTGAATCAGAGACAAACATTCATACCGACCAGGATTCAGTGACCTGGGAAGGAGTCGATGTACGTAACTCAGTTTGGTTTGGTTTTGGAAGAACCTGGAATTTCTCTCTCAGCTACAATTTCTAAAAATAGATTACAAATGTTTGAAGAGGCTGTCATGATCACGACAGCCTCTTTTTTTTGATGCCATGGCTTATAACCTGGTATTGAAAGTCCACTATGGCTTCGCCTTATTATATGGCACGCTACGTAAGCTTATGTGAGAGGCCAGAAAAAAACAGGCAGAAAACTATTTCATTTTCCTCCTGCTCCATTTAAAAATTAAAAATACTTTACTTTAGTGGCACCCGCAACCTCCCCCTTCCGTTTGCTTTTGCCAAAGCACCCGGAAACCGGGATTTTCCTGGTGGTCGTAAAAATCAATGGTGGCATTGTCGGCCACTTCACGGGCATCTTCATCTACCAGCACTTTCAACCCGTTAAAATCTTCACCCTCAACTCCCAGCCTGGATAAATCCGCAATTTCTACCCCCAGCTGATTGGAGGAGCAGCAGCCACCACTCCTTGCAAATACTCTAATGGCTCCTTCTTTGGGCATATCGGGTCCGTTGAGCACATTTTTTAATTCTGATATGGCTTTTTCTGTGATTGTAAACATATGAATTGTTGTTTTAATTTTGAATTTCAATGGTTTGCAGCAAAAATAATCTTTTTATTTTTTGATGCCAACGTTATAACAAAAAGAGTTACGGATTGTTGAACAAGCAATCAATAGCAGCACATTTCATACAGGTAAAATGCGCTGACAGCATAATTGAGAACCCCTTCATATACGTTATTTAATTTCCAGGGAACTGCACGATAATAATCCGTCGCTTTCCCCGAAAAGATATCAAATTTAGTTGTAATTTTGCAGGCTATGAAAAACATCCGAAATTTTTGCATCATTGCTCATATCGACCACGGTAAGAGCACTTTGGCCGACAGACTTCTGCAGCTTACCAATACCATTTCCACGCGTCAGTTTCAGGAGCAAATGCTCGACAACATGGATCTTGAGCGCGAAAGAGGCATTACCATAAAAAGCCATGCCATTCAAATGGATTATGAACAGGACGGTGAGAAATATGTGCTGAACCTGATAGATACCCCGGGCCACGTGGATTTTAGTTATGAAGTATCCCGCAGTATTGCTGCCTGCGAGGGAGCCTTGCTCATTGTTGACGCTACCCAGGGCATAGAAGCCCAAACCATATCCAACCTTTATCTTGCTCTCGAACACGATCTTACCATCATTCCGGTATTGAACAAAATGGATCTGGACAGTGCCATGCCCGAAGAGGTATCAGATCAGATCATTGACTTGATTGGGTGTGATGAGGATGAAATTATCCCTGCCAGTGGAAAAACCGGATTTGGCGTGGATAAGATACTGGAAGCCATCGTATCACGGGTACCCCCTCCTGCCGGAGACCCCGGGGAACCCTTGCAGGCCCTGATTTTTGATTCCGTTTTCAACTCGTTTCGCGGGGTTATAGCCTATTTCAGGGTATTTAACGGCAAGATCTCGCAGTATGACCAGGTAAAGTTTATGAATACCCGTAAGGAATACATAGCCGACGAAGTAGGCGTTTTGAAAATGAGCCAGGTTCCCAAAAAAACCATCTATGCCGGTGATGTGGGGTATATCATTTCAGGCATCAAAGAGGCCAAGGAGGTGAAAGTAGGTGATACCATAACTCATATAAAGGGCGGAACCTCCACTCCCATCCAGGGATTTGAGAATGTAAAGCCCATGGTGTTTGCCGGGATTTACCCGGTAGAGAATGATGATTTTGAAGAGCTGCGCACAGCAATGGAAAAACTGCAACTCAATGATGCTTCGCTGACATTTGAACCCGAGTCATCAGCAGCCCTTGGATTTGGATTCCGTTGCGGCTTCCTGGGCATGCTTCACATGGAAATTGTACAGGAACGCCTGGAGCGGGAGTTTGAGATGACCGTTATTACCACCGTCCCCAACGTTTCCTACCATGCGTTTACCAAAAAAGAGGGAATGACTATCGTCAATAACCCTTCGGATATGCCTGACCCCAATCATCTGGAAAAAATTGAAGAACCCTATATTCGCGCACAAATCATTACGAAATCTGAGTATATCGGAGCGGTTATGAAACTGTGCATGGACAAAAGAGGGATTATCAAAAACCAGGTATATCTTTCCACTGACCGGGTAGAACTCACCTTTGAGATGCCTCTTTCCGAAATTGTGTTTGACTTTTACGACCGGCTTAAAACCATTTCCCGCGGCTACGCTTCGTTTGATTACCACCCCATTGGATACCGCGAATCCAACCTGGTGAAGCTTGACATTCTGCTCAATGGAGACCATGTAGACGCTTTATCTGCATTGATTCATCGTGAAAATGCCTATGATTTCGGGAAGAAAATTTGTGAAAAACTGCGCAAACTTATTCCACGGCAACAGTATGATATTGCCATTCAGGCAGGTATAGGAGCCAAAATAATTGCCCGTGAAACCGTCAAAGCACTGCGCAAAGATGTTACAGCCAAATGCTATGGTGGAGACATAACGCGTAAACGTAAGCTTCTGGAAAAGCAGAAAAAAGGGAAAAAACGAATGCGTCAGGTTGGAAATGTTGAGGTGCCACAGTCGGCGTTTATGGCGGTACTGAAACTGGATGACTAATCTTTCCTGCTTATCAGAGTAAAGATTATCGGATTATACGAATGAAGATTGTTGGATTGAAGGTTTTCGGTTTGGAAGATGGAAAATTTAATTTTTCACGTTCTTCTCTACGATTTACCTTCTTATCCCTACATCTCCTCTCTGCCCATTATTTTCTTTTCTCTTTTCCCTTCAGGGCTTTTGCCTGCGACAACCAGGCTGATTTCTCCCTTTAGCGTGTGCGTGGTATAATACAGGATTAATTCATGCAGGCTTCCTCTCACGTTTTCTTCGTGTATTTTGGAAATTTCGCGGCACACACAGGCTTGCCTATCAGGACCAAAAACACCGGACAAGTCGCCAAGTGTCTTGAGCAATTTATGCGGTGATTCATAAAAAACCAGGGTACGGGGCTCTTCGCTCAACGCTTCAAGCCTTGTTTTCCGTCCCTTTTTTACGGGTAAAAAACCTTCAAAACAAAACCGGTCGGCGGGCAACCCACTGTTTACCAAAGCAGGAACAAATGCTGTTGCGCCGGGCAAACACTCAACAGGAATATTGTTTTTAATGCATTCACGCACGAGCAAAAACCCGGGATCGGATATGGCCGGCGTACCGGCATCGCTTACCAGCCCCATTTCAGCACCAGCCAGCAACTTTTCAATTACCGGTTGTAATGTCTTGTGCTCATTAAACAGGTGGTGAGACATCATCTTCACTTTTATGCCCAGGTGGTTGAGCAGCAGCCCCGTTTTTCGCGTATCCTCGGCAAGAAGAAAATCAACAGATTTAAGCACTTTGACAGCCCGAAAGGTTATATCATCAAGGTTCCCCACCGGGGTGGGAATCACATACAGTCTGGACATGGCAGTGGGTTATGGGGTCAGATTAATGATTACATGTACCTTCTTTGTACCAGGTTGGCGAATTTCTCAATGGTTTCGGCTGAGCGTTGTCCATCCCACTGAAACTCGATGGTGAGTTTGTTGAGCAACTCAAAGGCTTCATGAATGGAGGGACAGGAATTGAGTTGATTCACAGCTTCACTGTAAGCATTGAGATCTCCATTGAAGAGTTCATTGATAAAAACAAACTTATCATTGATCCCAATAGCATCTTTCATATTGGGAACAGGCTTGTATTGCATTCGGGTACCGATACTCTTGTCATCTTTGATTTGCGCCAGGCGTTCATGTACCGAGCTTTTGTGGTTGGTAAAACTTTCACCAACCACCGTTTTTTTGGTATCCAGCAATTCCACAATGGGTTTGCTCTTACCTGAAATTTCCTTCCGGGGCTCCTGCCTCCTGGTCTCCGGGGGTGACTGCTCGCTCTTAGCCCGGGGAACAACGGTTTCCTCCACACCGGTTGGGGTTTCTTTCTGGTTTTCAAAAGGTGAAGTTTCTTCATGAGGATTTACCTCTTCATCTGAAGTTGAAGCAGCCGGAGACTCTTCCTTTGTTTCACTCTTCAGGGGGGCTTGCGGTTCCGCAGCCGCAGGAGCAACCGGTGGCTCTTCAACCCCTGAAGGCGAAACCGGATCGGGATGCTTCAAGGGTGTAGGGTCTTTCTTTTGTGCTTCCTCAGGAGCGGGTTGAACGGGAGATTCGACCGGCCCTGGGGTAACCTGTTTTTCTGTCTCCGGGATATGATTTTCGCTCTTCCTGCCCGACAGGTTTCTTTCTCTAATCTCAAGTGGTGCATTTACAGATTCAGCCTCGGTATATTTCCTCAGTCGGTCCATTTCACGATACAACATTCTGACATCTTCCATGGCCAAATCAATCTCGAGAAGGTTTTTGCTACCTTTTTGTTTTTCGATATATTCAGACCTTTTTATTATGTTCTCCAGAAGCGTGATAATATTTTCCTTTGCTTGGGCAATGCTCATAACAGGATTCGGTTTTTAGGGATAAAAAATAAAAGCGAAAAAATTGAATTCTTATTGTGATACAAGATTTATATTTGCAAATGTTTTCAGGAAAAAGGCAAGTCACCTTCCTGAGGTAAAACCTGTAAAATTAACAAAGAAAAGTAAACACCCCTTCATGTTTCTTGAAAAAGATATTGACATATCCAGTGGCCGTGGTTGGATAGAAGTTATTTGTGGTAGTATGTTTTCGGGCAAAACAGAAGAATTGATCCGCCGCCTGAAACGGGCCAGGATAGCTCGGCAGCGGGTGGAGATTTTTAAGCCAGCCATTGATGTGCGATACGACGAAGAAAAGGTAATATCGCATGATGCCAACGAAATCATGTCTACCCCGGTTCCATCCTCATCCAACATCATGTTGCTGGCCAATGATGTAGATGTTGTGGGTATTGATGAGGCACAGTTTTTTGATGCTGAACTCCCCAATGTATGTTCTCATCTGGCCAACGCGGGAATCAGGGTGGTTGTGGCAGGCCTGGATATGGATTTTAAGGGAAAACCTTTCGGCCCGATTCCCCAATTGCTGGCAGTAGCCGAATACATCACCAAGGTGCATGCCATTTGCGTAAAATGTGGCAGCCTGGCACATTTCTCTCATCGTACCGTGGGCGATGAAAAACTGGTCATGCTCGGAGAAACAGAATCCTATGAGCCCTTGTGCAGAAAATGCTACAGCAAGGTATAAACCGGGGGATCTTTTTCCCGGAATTCTCTTAATGCTGCTGTTAAATACCATATACCCTTGAGAACTCCCGTTTTTTTAGGTGATTCCCTTATTGTTTACCTGGGCAGATTTTCGTATATTTGATAGTATTCAATTATTTTGATTATAAACAACACAAAAAACAACCTTATGAAAAAGACAAAATTAATGTTTCTGGCAATGATGGCTTTTGCCATTGCCTTCAGTGGATGCAGTAAAGATGATGATGATGACGATTTTAACATTGTAGGAACCTGGCAGCAGGAATCCATTGTAATGGCCGTAGATTTAGGAGTTCCCGACATGGATGACATGATAATTGACGAACAGGAAGACGAAGATGTCACCATTACCTTCAATGAAGACGGCACAGGAAGTGCCACCCATGCTGAAGGTACAGATACCTTCAACTGGACCCTGACAGGCGACGTTTTGACCATTTCTTACAGCGAAATGGACGAAATGGATTTAAGCCTTAATCTTACTACCAAAACCGATTCCAGGTTGGTTGGTGAACAAACCCTGACCAAAGAAGAAATGGCAGAATTGGCAGAAATGGATGAAGAAGATATGGCCTATTTCGATGAATTCCCCAACATGGAAGCCAAAATTAAGATTGTACTTGTAAAGTAAACTATTATCCTGGTATGGTTACAAAAAAGGACTTGTTTTGGCAGGTCCTTTTTTTATGCGCACTAAACTTGTGTTTTTTACACAACCGAAGCAATCAACCTCCTGGTGTAATCATTTTGGGGGGCATTGTAAAGTTCGTCAGCCTCTCCGCTTTCCACGATTTTTCCCTTTTCCATTACCATAATGCGGTCTGACATGAATTTTACCACTGACAGATCGTGGGAAATAAAAATATAGGTAAGTCCATACTCTCTTTTGAGTTCATTGAGCAGATTGAGAACCTGCGCCTGTACAGACACATCCAGGGCTGAAACCGATTCATCGCAGATAATAAACTCAGGGTTGAGCGCCAGTGCACGCGCGATACAGATTCTCTGGCGCTGGCCACCGGAAAATTCATGAGGATAACGATAATAGTGCCTGGGCTCCAATCCTACCCTTTGCAGCAACTCCATAATTTTTTGCTTTCGCAGAATATCATTCTCCCCTATTCCATGCACTTGCATGGGCTCAAGAATGGCTTTGCCCACCTGTATTCCCGGGGTAAGAGAAGAATAGGGATCCTGAAAAATAATCTGAATCCGGGGGCGCATTTTGCGCAGCTCTTCCCCCGCAAGGCTGGCAAGATTGGTTCCCTTATACCACACATCTCCCTGCTGAAAATTAAACAAACGGAGCAAACTCCTGCCCAGTGTCGTTTTTCCACAACCCGATTCACCCACCAAACCCAGGGTTTCACCTTCATAAACAGAAAAACTTACATCATTCACAGCATGAAACCATTGCAAGGGCTTTCCCAGAAAATTCTTTTTCACCACATAACTGGCTTGTAGTCTTTTTATTTCCAGCAAAGGCTTTTGACGATAGAGCAAAGCATGTCGCCTGGTTCTGTCAGCCCCTGACTCGGTTACCAATTTATCATCAAGGGCAATTTCCTGCTTTTCAAAATCACTTACCACAGGCAATTTTAAAAGTCTGATATCAGTGCGTGGGCGGCAGGCAACCAATCCTTTTGAATAAGGATGAACAGGTTGGCTAAAAACTTTCTCTACCTTATCGTATTCAACAATACTGCCTTTGCGCATGATGGCAGTTTCATGGGCAACTTGGCTGATGACGCCCAGATCGTGAGAAATAAACAAAACACTCATGCGATGTTTTACCTGCAATTCCCGCAAGAGTTCCAGGATATTTTTCTGCACTGTAACATCAAGGGCTGTAGTAGGTTCATCAGCGATGAGCAAAACCGGATTGCATGCAATGGCCATGGCAATCATGACCCGCTGACGCTGGCCTCCGGAGAGCTCATGGGGATACTTGCGAAACACCTTTTCGGGTTCAGGGAGTTTTACTTCATCGAAAAGTTTAAGAACCCTCTGTCGTGCTTGTTTTTCTCCCGCATGACGATGCCATAAAATACTTTCCATTACCTGGACACCGCATCTCTTCACCGGATTAAGCGAAGTCATGGGTTCCTGAAAAATCATCCCAATATGATTTCCTCTGATCTCCTGCATCTCTTTTTCGCTCTGCCGCAACAAATCTATCACTCCCCGCCCGGGATGAGAAAAGAGAATCTCACCCTTTGAAATGCGGGCGGTTTTGCCGGGCAAGAGTCTCATGACAGAAAGGGCCGTCACAGACTTTCCACTTCCCGACTCACCTACAAGCCCCAGCGTACTCCCACGAGAAATGGAAAAGCTGACATTGTCCACCGCACGGGTATTCCCTTCATCGGTGTGAAAACCGATTTCCACATTTTTAATTTGTAAAACAGGCGAAGAAACCATAAGGAAAGCAAAATACCTTTGTATTCAACAAGAATTAACTACTATTGATTTGCGAATATACTAAAAAGCAAAAAGAAACCCCGGCAAAAACTTGCCGAGGCACCAATCATCTAACCAAAACAACATGAAGAGTTTTAATATCTTTATTCCCTGCAAAAAAAGAATTGATTACTCAATTTTGTCTTTTTTAATCTTAACCATGAAATAACTATGCCATACTTGTTTATTTTACAAACTAAAAACCCAAACACACTCCCTGTTGACTTTCAACAATCGTTTGATTGGGTCAATCCTCATTGTAAGAATGGCCCTTTGGGGAAAACTTCCCCACATTGACTGCGAAAATCCACACTTTTGTCTTCTTCACAGGGATAAAAAAAAAGAAGAGAAAACACTAAGAAATCGTTTGTTTTAAGTATGTTTGACACGAACCTCCAAACACGAACAACCATTAAACATCCATCGTTAAGCTTTAATCCGGTTTAGTCAGGCAAATCATTATTTACATGAGAAGTTTCATACAACAACACGCAAAGCGTAAATACTTTTTAATCCTGGCCGTGGTCATTGTTTTATTCAACCTGGCGATGGGTTATTTTTTCGGCAAGATTGAAGGTGAAATCCTTGATACCCGCTTGTTTTTTTCATCGGAAGAAGCTTATGACTCAATCTCGGCTTACAGTGCGGAAGGCAGGGCTCTGTATATGCAAACAACCCTTTTGTTTGATTATCTCTACCCCTGGGCGTACAGCCTTTTCCTTTGTTTTTCCATTTTCAGACTATCGGGTAAATTTGCACTTTCCCTGCTTCCATTCCTGGTCCTTGCACTGGATTATGCCGAGAATACGGTAGTTGTTGTTTTGCTTTTTCAGTACCCTGAAAAACTTGAAGGGCTTGCCCATGCAGCCGGAGTGATAACCTCTGCGAAATGGGCCATGGTGGTTTTATGTTTATTGCTCATCCTATGGGCAGGCAGCAACAAATTATGGCTTGCCTGTAAGAACCAACTTCAATAAACACCCGGGTTTGCCGATTGCTAAGTGGGAAGCTAAGATTTTACAACCCCTGTTTTATCATCATTTCGTACCTTTACATCAATGGTTTGTAGTGCATTTACAGGCGACAAACAAAAATTACATGTTGCAAAGACCCACCAAAGGGAGTATACTGGTTTGAATTGCTTAAACAGCAACTACAACGCATTGTACCTGCAAAACATCTTTGGCAAACTAACAATCTCACCATTTCATTGT
>CAZBGI010000011.1:75959-77724 GCA_964491395.1 uncultured Bacteroidales bacterium
CGCATTGTACCTGCAAAACATCTTTGGCAAACTAACAATCTCACCATTTCATTGTTACATATGCAGAGCATTTATCGTTGAAAATAACGGTCAAAACCCATAATCATAACAGCTACATGCAAGTAATTGGAGAAATACTCAAAAAAGTAGTCGCAGTGGCCGACAAAATTATCACCAATCCTAATCCGGCAGAAGCCCAGATTAAAGAATTGAAACAACTCCTATCCAAAGCAAAGGACACCTCTTTTGGCAAATATTATCAGTTTTCAAAGCATTTATCTCTTGAAGACCCCCGTGATGCATTTGCAGCAGAAGTACCCTACCACAGTTATGATCAGATACGCGAAAGATGGTGGGCAAAAGTCATTGAAGGGGCCAAAGACATAACATGGCCCGGCAAAGTCCATTACTTTGCTGTCTCCAGTGGGACCACCAGCAATAAGAAGCATATACCCGTTACAGATGATATGCTCAAATCTATTCGCAATGCAGGGCTTCAACAGATAAAAGGAATTGCAGACTTTGACATGCCTGCAGAATTCTTTATGAAAGAAATGCTCATGTTTGGCAGCAGTACCAATCTTAAACAGGTAAATGATCACAAAGAAGGTGAAATCAGTGGCATCAGTGCCAGTCAGCTGCCTTTCTGGATTGAAGGCTATTACAGGCCCGGCAAAGAAATATCGGCCATTGACGATTGGGATGAGCGTGTGGAGGCCCTGGCAAAAGCAGCTCCCGACTGGGATATCGGCACTATCTCAGGCATTCCGTCCTGGATAGAACTTATGCTGAAAAAAGTGATTGATTACCACAACCTGAAGAATATCCATGAAATATGGCCCAATTTCATGGTGTTTACCTCCGGGGGCGTAGCATTTGAACCGTATAAAAAAAGCTTTGAACGCCTTTGTGGCAAACCCATCGTTATTATTGACACCTACCTGGCCTCTGAAGGTTACCTGGCTACCCAAATACGCAAAGAAACCGATGCCATGGCATTGATAACTGACAATGGAGTATATTTTGAATTTGTACCCTTTACCCGGGAAAACATCAATGATGACGGAAGTATTCGCCAGGGTGTGAAAGCCTTAAAAATAGAGGAGGTGGAAGAAGATGTGGATTATGTGCTTGTCATCAGCACAGTGGCCGGAGCGTGGAGGTATATGATTGGAGATACCATAAAATTTACAGACAAAAAAAGAGCTGAAATCAAAATCACAGGTCGCACCGTGCATTACCTCAACGTGGTGGGCTCACAGCTATCCGTTATTCAAATGAACAGAGCCATGGAGCAACTTGCAGACGAAAATATCGTGAACGTGAAAGAATTTACCGTTGCCGCCCTGAAGGAAGAGGAAGAATACTTGCACCGATGGTACCTGGGTACTGATGATGATAGCCACGTGGATGAAAAAGAAATTGCCAGCAAACTTGACAACATTTTGCAGGACAACAACAAAAACTACAAGGTGGCCCGCAGCAAGGCACTCAAATCAGTGCAGGTGAAGGTAATTCCTGCAAGCCTCTTTCAGCAATGGACGGAAGAAACCAAACAAAAGGGTGGACAGGTGAAAATCCCCCGGGTGATGAAAGAGGAAGAATTCAGAAAATGGGAAGTTTACGTTAAAAAGAAATCATGATCACACCAAAGGCAGATCAAACCTTCTTATTGCTCTGATCGAGTAGGAGGAAAATAAAGTAGTTTTCCTCCTACTTTATTTTCCGACCTCTCACACCACCGTACGTACGGTTCTCGTATACG
>CAZBGI010000012.1:0-1655 GCA_964491395.1 uncultured Bacteroidales bacterium
TAAAGATACTGTTTTCCAGCAAGGTTTTTCATCTCTGCAAAGCAGTTTCTGTCAAAGATTATTGTCTCAATACGTTAAGAGTCAGCTTCTCACCGGTATTCCACTCTTTTTCAGAAAATCCTTCAGCACCGGTATGGGAATGGTATCGTAGTGAAATACACTTGCCGCCAGGGCTGCGTCGGCCTGTCCCAGGGTGAAGGCATCGGCAAAGTGTTGCTTCGTACCTGCTCCGCCCGATGCAATCAGGGGTATGGAAAGCTGTCGGCTGAGTCGGCTGAGCGTTTCGTTGGCAAAACCGTTTTGGGTGCCATCGTGGTTCATGGAGGTCCAGAGGATTTCTCCGGCACCACGTTCCTGCATTTCACGGGCATATTCAAAAAGCTCGCGTCCAGCAGGAATTCGCCCTCCGTTGCGATACACCTGCCATTGTCCACCCTCAAGGCGGGCATCGATGGCCACCACCACAAACTGGCTTCCAAATTGCTTTGCCAGTTCATCGATAAGGGATGGATTAAGAATGGCCGCTGAATTGACCGATATTTTATCTGTACCAGCTGTAAGCAGCACTTCGGCGTCTTTCAGCTCGGTCACCCCGCCTCCCACAGTAAAGGGGATGCTGATGGCCGCAGCGACTTTTTCCACCAGGGCTTTAAGGAGTTTGCGTTTTTCATGCGAAGCCGTAATGTCCAGGAATACCAGCTCATCGGCACCCTGTTCGGAGTAGCGTTGGGCCAGCTCCACCGGGTCGCCGGCATCGCGGATGTCCACAAAATTGATCCCTTTTACCGTGCGTCCGTCGCGGATGTCCAGGCAGGGAATGATTCGTTTGGCAAGATTGTTCATGATTTACTTGTTAAAACCGCGGGAGGGAGTACCGGAATTGCAAGGGGTGGTTAGCATGTTAATTAAATGCAATCCGGTACTTTCCCGACAGTAAAGATTTAATTCTTTTTCAGATAGTCTTTGAGTTCTTCTGGGTTAATGGTTCCCTCATAGAGCGCTTTGCCTGTAATGGCACCATAACATTTCAGCTGAGAAAGCTTCCTGATATCCTCCATACCTGATATGCCTCCACTGGCGATGAGTCTGATGCCGGGAAATTGTTTCAGTACCTTTTTATATAGCTCAAGAGAGGGGCCTTGCATCATGCCATCCCTGGCTACATCGGTGATCATCACTTTACTGAATCCTTTGTCCAGCCAAAACTCCAGGAATGAAAAGATATCCCTGTCACTTTGCTCCAGCCAGCCGGCCGTGGCGATGAATTCGTTTTTCACGTCGGCACCCAGGATTACTTTCTCTGCCCCAAATTCCTTCAAAATGGAAAGGGTGGTATCGGGGTCGTTAACAGCCATGCTTCCGATGGTGATGGCGGATGCTCCGTTGTCAAATGCTTCTCTGGCTTGCGCCAGGCTGCGGATGCCGCCACTGAAGTCAATAAACAGTCCTGTTGCTTTGCTCACCAGGTTTAAAATGGAGAGATGAACGGGATTTTTTTGTTTTGCACCGTCCAGATCTACCATGTGCAGATGGGTAAAGCCGGATTTTTCAAAGTGTTGTGCCTTAAGCACCGGGTCTTCGCTGTATATGGTTTTCGCGTTAAAGTCGCCCTGTTCGAGGCGCACGCATTGATTGTTCATAAGGTCGATGGCGGG
>CAZBGI010000012.1:1755-32993 GCA_964491395.1 uncultured Bacteroidales bacterium
TAAAGTCGCCCTGTTCGAGGCGCACGCATTGATTGTTCATAAGGTCGATGGCGGGTATAAGTATCATAGATTAAGGTTAAGGTTAAAGGCTGAGCGTTAGCGAAGTCCCGCGACCAGAGGGATGCGGGATTAAGATTTAGGTGTAAGTTTTTAGCCAGGGTATGAACTATAGTCATACACTGATTTTCGTTTCAAGGAATCTTTTCAGGATTCGTTCGCCCACTTCACCGCTTTTCTCGGGGTGGAACTGGGTGGCAAAGAAGTTGTTTTTCTGCAATGCTGCACTAAAGGGTATTCCATAATGGGTAACGGCTGCTGTTTCTTTGGCCACCGGAACATAGTAGCTGTGCACAAAATATACATACTCTTCTTCCATGCTGCTATCCAGCAATGGGGCTTTGGTTTCGTGCAGGCTATTCCATCCCATGTGGGGAATCTTCAGGTCCACAATAAATTTCTTCACCGGCAGTTCAAAAATCCCCAGGCAGGGGGTGTCTCCTTCTTCAGAGTGGCTGCACATAAGCTGCATGCCCAGGCAAATACCCAGCACGGGTTGCTTCAACTGGCGGATGAGGATGTCCAGCTTTTTTTCTTGCAGATAGGCCATGGTAGTGGATGCTTCTCCAACACCGGGGAAGATGACCTTATCGGCGGCTTGGATCTCGTCGGGATGGTCGGTGATGGCGTGTTCAATGCTGAGCCGGCCCAGGGCATTGCTGACGGATTTGATGTTGCCGGCGTTGTATTTGATAATGGCGATTTTCATAGGTTTCGTCTTTTCGTCCGGGCACGACTTAAAGTCGCAGCCAAACTTTGATGATTAGTTAGCTTTATAACATTCCTTTGGTGCTGGGCAGAAAATCTGCTCCTGCTTCCCTTTTCACGGCCATGCGGATGGCGCGGGCCAGGGCTTTGAAAATGGCTTCTATCTTGTGATGTTCATTTTTCCCTTTGGCTTTGATGTAAAGATTACAGCGGGCTCCTACGGCGAAGGATTTGAAAATGTGTTCAAACATTTCCGTGGGGAGCTCTCCCATTTTTTCTCGTTTGAAACTTGCCTTCCATACCAGTTCGGGTCTTCCGCCAAAATCGAGCAGTACCATGGCCGCACAATCGTCCATGGGCAGGGCAAAACCATAGCGCTCTATGCCCCTTTTGTTGCCCAACGCCTCTGCAAAAGCTTCTCCCAGGGCAATGGCCGTGTCTTCGAGGGTGTGATGCTCGTCGATGTGCAGATCTCCTTTTACGTCAATGCTCAGGTCGCAACCGCTGTGGCGGGCTATCTGTTCCAGCATATGGTCATAAAAACCCAAGCCGGTGCTGATATGGGCTTTGGCATTCCCATCCAGATTGATCTCCACACGAATATCTGTTTCTTTGGTTTTTCGCTCCTTTACCGCTTTTCGTTCGGGAGTAACCAGGTAATCTGCCACAGAGGTCCAGTTGCTGGTCGGTGCATCCTCTGCTTTGCCGGCAGGATAGTTTTTGAGGGCTTCCAGCAGGTATTGGTTTTGAGCGGGAGTGCCCACAGAGATGCGCAGGCAGCCTTCGCAAAGCGGTTCGCGAGAACGGTTGCGTACAATTATGCCCCGCTCAATCAGATAGCTGTACATAGCCCCGGGGTCATCCACCCGGATGAGGAAAAAGTTGGCATCGGAAGCAAAAACCTTTTTAATGGTGGGTACTTTTCCCAGTGACTGCATCAAACTGTCCCTTTCGGAAATGATCTGCTGAACCCGGGCAACCGTAACTTCAGGTTCTGTGAGTGATTGCAGCGCTTTTTCCTGCGTGAGCGTGTTGACGTTGTAGGGTGGCTTTACCTTCATCATCAACTGAATAATGTCAGGGGAGGCGAAAGCCATTCCCAGCCTGATGGCTGCCAACCCCCATGCTTTGGAGAGGGTTTGCAGCACCACGAGATTGGGATACTTGTCCAGGGCATTCACCCAGGAACCTTGCCGGCTGAAATCCACATAAGCTTCATCCACCACCACAAGCCCCGGGAAATTTTCCAGCAATTCCGCCATCGCTTCATCGTCAAAACGGTTGCCCGTGGGGTTGTTGGGTGAACACAGGAAAAGCAGTTTGGTGTTGTCTGTCGCTTTTTCGAGGATGGAATTTACCGGAAGGCTGAAATCCTCATTGAGCAAAACCGTTTCATACTCCACGCCATTGATGCCGGCACTTACCTTGTACATGCCATAAGTGGGAGCAATGGACAAAACCTTGTCTTTGCCCGGTTCGCAGAAGGTGCGAAAAAGCATGTCAATGGTTTCATCAGAACCGTTGCCTAAGATGATGTTGTCCTTTTCAACTTGTCTAAGCTGTGCAATTCTGTTTCTCAGTTTTTGCTGAAAGGGGTCAGGATAGCGGTTCAGGGGTTTGTTGTAAGGACTTTCATTGGCATCGAGGAAAATTCCTTCATTGCCGGTAAACTCCTCCCGGGCCGAGCTGTAGGGCTTCAGGTTCAGTATGGTTGGGCGGGCCAGCTTTTGTGCAATATTTTCGTTCATTACTTTTTCTTTTTTTAATGATGTTCAGTTCTAAAGGCTCACTTCGACAAGCTCAGTGACCGGAAGCCTGGTGCCTGAGCACTTCGACAAGCTCAGTGACCGACAATCTGGTGCCTGAGCCTGTCGAAGGCACTACCATCGTCACTTCGACAGGCTCAGTGAGCAGTTATAACGAATCCAGCCTCACGCTCACCGCCAGTTTGTGAGCCTGCAGGTTTTCGGCTTCCGACATTTGGAGCAGGGTGTCTCCTAATCCTTTTAATCCGGAAGGAGTGATTTCCTGGAAAGTGATTTTCTTCACAAAGCTATCCAGATTCACCCCACTGTATGCTTTGGCAAAACCATTGGTCGGGAGGGTGTGGTTGGTACCCGATGCATAGTCACCTGCGCTTTCGGGGGTGAAATTGCCCAGAAAAACCGAACCTGCATTGACGATGGCTTCTGCGGTTTCATCTTTGTTCTTCATGGCGATGATAAGGTGCTCGGGGGCGTATGCGTTGACCATTTCTACCATTTCTTTGGGATCTTCCATGACAATGATTTTACAGGATTGCAGGCTTTGTTCTATCAACTCTCTTCTGGGTAGCTGTAAAAGCTGGCGGGTCATTTCGGTGATGGTATCCTGCGCCAGTTTTTCATGGGTTGACAACAGGATAACCTGGCTGTCGGGACCATGTTCTGCCTGGGAGAGCAAGTCGGAAGCAATAAAAGCGGGGTTGGCTGTTTCATCGGCCATCACCAGCACTTCGGAAGGGCCAGCAGGCAGGTCGATGGCAATTCCCAGTTTTTGTACGGCTTGTTTGGCCGCAGTTACAAACTGATTGCCGGGACCGAAAATTTTATTCACCTCCGGGATGCTCTCCGTTCCAAAAGCCATGGCTGCAATGGCCTGTGCCCCGCCAACGGTGTATAAACTGGTGACGCCTGATATTTTTGCAGCATACAGAATGGCGGGGTGAACTTTTCCGTCCTTTCCCGGTGGGGTGCAAAGGACAACTTCCCTGCAACCTGCAATTTGTGCAGGTATGGCCAGCATTAATACGGAAGAAAAAAGCGGGGCACTTCCTCCGGGTATGTACAGCCCTATTTTCTGAATGGGAACCGGCTTTTGCCAGCATGTTACACCCGGGGAGGTTTCCAGCTTCACAGGCTCACATCTCTGGGCCGCGTGAAACTTGCCAATATTTTCCGCTGCATCTTCAATGGCTTTTTGTAATTCCGGGCTCACAAGGCTTCCCGATTTTTCAATGTCAGCGGCCGGAACCTGAAGTTCTTCCAGCTGAATGCCATCAAATGTACGGGTGAAATCTCTTAAAGCCTGGTCTCCTTTGCGTTTTACAGCAAAGAAAATGTCTTCCACAGCCTGATCGAGGTAATCAGCATCAATGGCTGGACGTTTTAGTAACTCATTCCATGCTGAGCGGGGAGGATTTTTGGTGATGTTGATTTTTGTTTTCATCTGTTTATAATTTGATTAATGTGGTCAGATGGAGCTCGCCAACAATACTTTGGCTGCATGTTTTACCATGCTACGAATTATAATCATCCGCGTGTGTGTCAATAGTATTATCATGGCTCGGTTCATCTTTTGTATTTTAGATTTTAAAATTCAGAATTTAGATTGAGGAATTCAAAATGCAGCTTACGTATATCAACATTTTGTTTTTTATTAAATGCTCTTTTTGTTGTTTGTTGAATTGCAACCGACCGCAGGGATCTCTGCGAAGCTAAATTCAACTTTGTTTCGAGCGGAATTGCAAATTCCGCTCAGCGGTTCCTGTTGTTGCAAGCACTAATTCACCATTTTTTCGATGGGAATTACAAGCAAACCCTGCGCACCGGCCTCTTTGAGCTCATCTATCACATCCCAGAAACGTTCTTCCCCAATAACCGAATGAACTGCACTCCATCCTTCTTCTGCCAGGGGAACCACAGTGGGACTCTTCATGCCGGGGATGATGCTGATGATTTTGTCGAGGCTTGCATTGGGGGCATTGAGCAAGACGTAACGATTGGTACGTGCTTTCATTACAGAGTTCAGCCGGAATAAGATTTTGTCGAGAATGGCTTGCTTTTCCGGTTCCAGTTTTTTTCCTGACACCAGTACAGCTTCTGATTTCATAACCACTTCTACCTCTTTAAGGCCATTGCTCAAAAGGGTACTTCCGGTGCTTACAATATCAAAAATGGCCCCGGAAAGCCCAATGGATGGTGCAATTTCGACGGAGCCAAGAATCTCGTGAATGTCTGCTTCTATGTTGTTTTCCTGCAGGAAATTTTTCAGAATTCGGGGGTAAGTGGTCGCGATGCGTTTGCCTTGCAGGTATTGTATCCCGGTATATTCTTCGTTACGGGGTATGGCAACAGACATGCGACAACGGGCAAAGTTGAGACGTTTTATAAGGCTTAGATCATTTCCTTTTTCCAGTACTACATTTTCTCCCAGGATGCCCACATCGGCCACACCGTCTTCGATGTATCCGGGGATGTCATCATCGCGCAGGTAAAGAATTTCAACAGGGAAGTTTTTTCCTGAAGCCAGCAGGGTGCGGTTTCCGTTGCTGACACTGATGCCGCAATCGTTGAGCAATTGAAGACTTTTTTCACTCAGACGTCCTGATTTTTGAATGGCGATTCTTAATTTTTGCATTTTTTGTTTCGTTTGAAAAGTTAGAATTTGTTGGTTTTATTTCCTGTCAAAGGCTCACGATATTTGCTTATACTGGTTGGGTTGTGTACGGGCGTAGTAAGAATGAAAAAAGGCCCGCAGAAACCTGCGAGCCTTTTACATTGGGGACAATATATGTTAGGTCTTCAGATTTTTCTGCACAGATGTTTCACTGCATGATGATGATGCAGATGATGATGTAAGGCGGAAAAACGGTTGACCTTGTTTGCTTTCATTTTTTTAAATTTTGTTACGGATGACTAAACTGATTTTTTACATGAATGTTTAACGATGACGTTTTATTTCAAAAAAAAAACCGCGGGATGATTTCCCACGGTTCGTTTTATGCTTGTACAACACACAAGATCATCACGACTCTATTCCGTGGGAATGAGTGGTTGGTGATGATGATGGTGGTTGAAATAGTTCATTTTTTCTTTTTTGATGCAGCAAAAGTAGGGATTATTTTTTAAAAACAAAACTTTTTTCAAATTTGTGTTATCTTTCCATTCTTTTTTTTACTTTCTTCCACGACTCTGTAATCAGGAAGCTTTCCTCCATGAAGCTCACAATCTCTGTAAACCGATGAAACGGGATGGCCATGGTGATGATGTTTTCGGGGACATAGGGTCGGGCCGAAATATCGAACATGCCCATTACTGTCCTGGGGTGTTCATTTTCCTTTTCCATCAGCGGGTATTGAATGATGGTTGCACAACCGGCACCAAAAGGAGCGATAACACCGTTCAAGTCCTTGCGGTCAAAGTTCGAAAGGGTAAACAATGCAGACAACACATCGGGAGTTGCAAAGAAGATGACCACTTCAGGCTGATCTTCCTGTTCGAGTGTATCCCATCGCTTAAAGACTATGTTTTTTCCATGGGATTCAACAACAGGAGCATTTCTCAGAAACTCTTCCACCAGTTCCGGTGATTGCTTGTAGCGTTCGCCCTCAATTTGTGCGTTGCCACACGACAGGAAATACTCAAAACCCGGCCGGGGCTTGCTGGAATACCCCAGGTATCGCTTCCCTCCGCCACAACTTATGCTTTCGTCTGAAAACATCATTGACTGTCCCTTGCGCACCTTTACCAGTTCGCCGATAAAGCAGCGCCACCCTGAGGGACTTTTTGCGGTTTCAAGGTCCGGCGCTTTTTCTTGTTCGGTGTAATAGAATACAATTGGCAATTCAGCCTTGCCAAAATATTTTTCCCATAGGTTCAGAAACCTGTTTTTGAGTTCGGTATCCATAGGCTTTTTTATAATGATTGGATTGTACAATTTCTATGTCAGTTGAGTTGCCATATAACCCCCAGTACAGCAAAATTCACCAGCGTAAAATTATACACTTCACTTACATTGGCTCCCCCTTCCAGAAAACGATAACCCCCCTTGATATGGAGTTTGTTTTGAACCAGAGGGGCTTTGCCGCCAAGAAAAATATCGAACGCTCTGCCGGGGCCGCCTGCCAGACCATCACCATCCAGAAAAAGGGTTAAGAACTCCCCATGATATGCGGCATGGAGATTCAGGAGCGGTACAAAGCCCAAATCGTCTTTTTTGTCACTTTTGCCTTCGGTGGTGAGTTGTACCCTCGCATCTCTAATCTTGGCGGTAAATCCCAGACCTAAAGTCCAGTTTTTCGTTGTGATCAGATCGCGGCGATAACCCAGCCGGTAGCTGTTGAATTTGTATAAACCGTCAATAAACTGCCCTTGCTCAAAAAGAGTAGATTGGAATTGAATATCAAAGGGAGCCGGTCCTTCATAGTTGAGGACCAGGGGAGCAAACAAAGCAGAGATGTGGTTCTTTTCTCCGAAAGTCCAGGTAAGTCGCACCCGCAGGGGAATCACCGGCCCTTGCAGCTCAAAGTCTCCGTTGAAGTTGAATTCTGTTCCTGTATCATTGGGAATCCTGACATCGTTGTAACCTTGCAGTGCCAGACCTGTTTCTGCATCCAGCTTCCATTGGGAAAGTGCACAGGAAAGAGATAATACAACCAGAAGTACCGTGGGTAAAAAACGTTTCATGGCGTATGATTTTAAGGTTTCTTCAACAAATGTAGTTGTTATTTATGCCCCTGTCAATTTTTTTCGGTACTACAAAGAAATATTGTTAATACCCGAAAGCTTTTGCCAACTGTTAATGCCCGGTAAGTGAGAATATTTCTGTAATGCGTTGAAAGTTTTCTTTTTTCAAGGGCTTGGAAATAAATTCATCCAAACCTTCTTCCATGTATTTTTCCCTGTCGCCTTCAAAGTTGTTGGCGCTGAACCCTACGATGGGAGGCAGCCCCGCGGGGAATTTCTCCCGCAGTTTTTGCGTGGCGGTGATGCCATCCATCACAGGCATCTGTATATCCATGAGTACCAAATCGAATTTTCCGGGAGCTATCTGGTCAAGAGCTTCCTTGCCATTATTGGCAAGGGATACCGAATGGCCCATACCGCTGAGAAGAATTTTCACTACTTTCCGGGTCATGTCTTTGTCTTCTGCTACCAGTATGTTTAAGGGTTTTGCCGGTTGATTTTTCCGGGATGGTTTTTCCTGGTATTCAGTATTCACAGCTTTTCCGGTTTTAAAGGTAAACCAGAATCTGCTTCCTTTGCTTTGCTCACTATCGAAGCCGATGGTACCTCCATGCAGCTCCACCAGTTCCTTGCAGATGGAAAGCCCCAGCCCTGCTCCTTCGTAATTGGCACTGTCTATGGAGTGGACGTTGGAAAAAGGTTTGAAAATATTGTCAAACTTGTCTTTCTCAATGCCTGCTCCGGTGTCGGTGATGCATACTTCCGTCAGGTATTCATCGTCATTTAACCATGAATGAAGCCTGATGCCAAGTGTTATGGTTCCCTGGGCTGTATATTTGATGGCATTGGTGAGCATGTTGTTGATAACCTGGGTTATGCGTTTCTGATCGGCCTTAATTTTACCGGGTAATGCCGGGTCGATAGTGCAGTGAAAAGCAATGGGTTTACAACACATGCTTTTGAAAAGATTTTCTGCTGAAAGGCAGATGACGCTTAAAGGAAAGTCATGGATATTCAGTCTTACCTTTCCTGCCTCAATCCTTGAATAATCCAGTACCTGGTCGATGATTTTCCGTAGATTTTCCGAAGAGCTTTCAAGAATCCGGAGATATTCTTCTTGTGTTTTATCCAAAGGGGTACTTCTCAGCAATTCGGTGATACCCATTACCCCGGTGAGGGGAGTGCGGATTTCATGGCTCATGCTGGCCAGAAATTTCTGTTTGAATTCCACGGTATTGCGGGTCAGTTGTATTTCTTTTTCCAGTTCTGCAGCCCTTCTGGTGGAAGTGATATCTCTTCCTAACCCCGACAGGCCGATTACTGCACCTTCATGGTTGTAAATGGGAGAGAGGGTAGTTTGGAAATATAAAGTTTCGCTTCCTGTCTGCATTTCCCATTCATAAGTAACAACCTGTCCTTTTAGTGCTTTTGCTGCTGCTTTTTGGTGTACTTCGGCTTTTTCTTCCCCAAAAATTTCAGTGCAGGTTTTCCCCAGGAAGGTTTCTTTGGTAAATCCGAATGTGTTTATCCATTTGCCATAAACTCCGCTATACCGCAAATTGATATCAAGCGTAAAAATGATATCGCTGATGGAGTTTACCAGGTTGCGAAACTTCTCTTCACTTCGTTGCAGGTTTTCTTCTGCAATTTTGCGATCTGTAATGTCGGTATGAGAACCGGCCATCCGATAAGGTTTCCCGCTTTCATCTCTCACAGCAGCACCCCTGGCAGAAATCCAGCGCAGGGAACCATTTTTATGCAGCATTCTGAAATCGATCTCATAGTAGTCGGTGGAACCGGTTAAACAACGATCGACATATTTCATTACTTCCGGGAAATCTTCAGGGTAAATCAGGGATGCAAAGGTATTGAACTCATTCTTCAATTCTTCATCCCTGTAGCCCAGCATCTCTTTCCATCGTACAGAGAGGAACAATTCGTTGGTACGGATGTTCCAGTCCCAGATACCATCATTACTGCCATCGATAGCCAGCTCAAACTGTTCTTTGAGTTTTTGCAGCAGTTTTTCTTCTTGTTTGCGTGTCGTAATATCTGAGGTGTAACCATGCCACAAAACGCTGCCATCTGTTTGTTTTTCCGGGTTGGCGATACCGCTGAGCCACCGGGTTCCTTTTTCGGGAAGGACTACCCGGTATTCAAGTTCCCAAATTGAAAGGCTAAGGTAGGAGTCAAGTATAGAATCCATCACTGTTGGGTAATCGTCAGGATGCAGGCGTGAAAATACAGCGGAAGGATCTTTTTTTGCCTCCTCTGCGCTCAGCTCAAATAATTGTTGTATGTTTTCAGAAACATAGGGAAAGGAAAACTTTCCACTGGGATAAAACTGGTACTGATAAATTGCCCCCGGAACTTGTTGGGATAACTTTTGGAGCAGAGTATCACGGGCACGCATAAACTCTTCTTCCTGATAACGATGGGTAATATCTCTTACCACACTCTGGATGTAAATGGGTTCTCCAGTCTTATCATACACCAGCCGGACATTGATTTCGACCGGAAATAAAGTGCCGTCTTTTTTTAATAAATGCCGGTTGTACGGAGGGATCTTTTCTCCCTGGAGAAGTTTTGCCAGAATGGCCTGACTTTGGGCAGGTTCTGAGGAAAGTTGCTGTACAGAGAGAGTCTGCATCTCTTCATGAGAGTATCCAAACATCTCAGCAGCTCTATGATTGGTTTCTATGTACTTGCCATCGAGGTCGATGATGAATACCGCATCATTGGTTTGCTCAAAAAGCGACCGCATTTTTCGTTCACTTTTCCTGATGGTTTCTTCAGTTTGCATGCGATCAGTAATGTCTCGTGCCGAGGCATACTGAAGTGTTTTGTGGAGTTGGGTGCGCCATTCGATATGGCGGTATGAGCCATCCCTGCATCGGTAACGGTTGGTAAAACCAGTGATGATGCCCTGAGAATTCATTTGAGCCATTGCTTCCCTGGTGGCTTCCCTGTCATCAGGATGCACAAAATCGAGATAATTACTTTTTTCAAGCAATGCCACCGGGTATCCCAGCAGGGTTTCCCACTCAGGGTTTACTTTGATAAAATTGCCTTGCTGATCCGCAATGCATAGCAAGTCAAGGTTAACAGTGAAAAAGTTTTCCAGTACCTGCTTTTGAGCATTCATGGCCTGTTCGGCTGTTATTCTGTGCAACAATATTCCCACCGAATCTGCATAATTTTCAGCCATGGATAATTTCGTTGGTACCGGAGTGTCTGCAAATAACAGGGTAAAATCACCTACATGTAAATCACCTCGCGTGATTTTGATTAGTACAGTATGTGATATATTGAATTTTTGTTCGAGCATTCTTACCAGTTTTTTAGGTAAAACCTTACCGGTAAGTTCTTCCATGCGGTTAAAATGTGTGGTTTTGTTATGTTTTGTTTTTCGTTCTCTTTCGGGGTCGTATTTCCATCTTTTGCCTGAAAGGGCGAAACCCAATAATTGTGTTGCTTTTTCTATGATTGGTTGCAAGCCACTGATGGCTTTGGTGGTGAATTCTTTACCCCCTTCTTCGAAACAGTTGAATGCAGCAAACCGGGCCCCCGAAATTTTCCGTATGTTTTCGGTAATTTCATTGTAATCAAGGTTTTCGGATGAATATTGATACAAAGTTTTTACTGCATCAATTAGATAATGATGATGAGATACATCGGTAAAAAAGGTAGCGAAATAATGTTTCTCTGTGGAGGTTGCCTGTATTTTAAACCACTTATTGAGCGGTTGCGAATATTGTTCAATTTCTTTTTGGCCACCCTGCAGGGCCAGTTCACCATAAAACGCGATCCAGTCAAAACCATTGTTGTATATATCCGGTAATATTTCTGAAATCTTTTTCCCAATGATGTTATGGGCGTTCAGACCGGTAAGGGTTTCGAAAGCAACATTGACTTCCAGAAACTCATAATCACATGGGCACCCTTTTTCATCAAGAATAACCCGGTGATATGCGTATCCAAAAGGAGCTATATTAAGAAGTCCTTGATATCCTTTGTTTTCCATTTACTGTTTGTGGGAGCAATTATCCATGGCTGTCATTCCATGCATTATTGTTTCAAAAGCATGTCGCTAAATTGATTTGTATATCTTTTGTTCTGTTTCGATTTGTTTTGTTGGGTTGCCTCCGGCTATATCCCGCTTTTTTTCTCTCCCCACTCATTTGCAGATTCGTTCTTTCTTTAAAGAAGCTAACTCTTTTTTTTCATCAAATCTTTTATTGAGTTTAGCGCTATTTCGAGTCACCGCAAATATAAAAATTTCTGGCTCAAAAAAGGGCATAGGTCTTTCGGTGATGGATACATTGCATCCATGATGGCTGTTTTTTTCTGCGAAGTTTTGTTTTAATGCGCTTTAATGCCCTGGCTGCAAGGTATAACTTATAAACAATAAGCCGGTAAGGTGTGCAGAAATCTTGTTATAGGTTGCCTGGAAGGAATAAAAAGTGAGAAAGGAAGGTTGTAAAAAGTGAATAGGGCGAAAAGAACCGGGAAGATTGATTTGCTTTTCCGTTTTGTAAAAATACACTAATTTCGTAACAGAAGCGGAAACAGAGTTGTTGTTTGAAGGCATTATTGTGCTATAAAGCAACTCAAACCAAAGGATGATGTGAAATTTTGCAAAAGGAAAGCCTTATGTCCTATGAACCTATCAAAGCGCGGTTAAAGCAATTAGCCTCTAAGGTCAACAAAACCAATCACAAAGAAATCAGGCAACAGCTTATTGAAATACAGAAACAAATTTCAACCGGAGATTTGATATCCATGCATCGGGCCGAACTCAATGAACTTGTCGGTGCCCTGTTTGAAAAGGTGAAGTTGTTTCAGCAACAAGATCAGAAGGCCCATGAAGCTGAATTGGTGGAAAATTTCACCCACCTGAAAAACAAAATTGTAGAGGCCATTGATTTTACACAGCAAAACATCAACGATCATGATGCTATCTGGCAAAAACTCCTGGAGGTGCAGCACTATTTCAAAGGGATAAAACTGCTTACAGAACAACGCGAACAATTGTACGATACCCTGCAAAAGTTGTTCGATTTAGCCAAAAAGCGCAGGGAAGAAGCCCTTAAAGAACAGGAGAAATTTTCTTCTCAACATTACGACAAGCTCGATGATGAAGTAGCCATTGTGGTATCGCAAAGTGAAACCGCAGATATGGATAAAGCATGGGCGATGTTGCTGGAAACCAAAGACAAGGTTGTCAATGCTCATTTGACACACATTCATCGCAAGCGATTGATGGACAAGTTGCAGGAAGGGTTTGAAGTAGTAAAAATACGCAAAGAAGAAAGATGGGAAAATTTCGCCAAAGCCTCGAGGGCTAACGCGGATGCCATCCGTGAAAAATTGAAACTGGCAGCCTGGGAGCTCGACAACAACGAGGTTTTCAAAGAAAAGTGGGAGTTGCTCCTGGCGATTCAAAAGGAGTTCAGCAAACGAAAACTCGAAAAAGATACGCGGCAGTTGCTTTACGGTCAGTTACAGAAGTTGTTTCATCGGTTGAAAAGTGAGCAAAACAAAGATCAGGCTGATTTTGACAAAGAAGCCGACGAAAACTATCACTATCTCCAACAGCTTGTGGATGAGGCGTTTCAGCTATCCCAGTCTGCCGGAGAGATTAAAAAAGCAAAAGCTTTCCTTATCAAGGTACAGGGAGAATTCAAAGGTCGGAGAATGCGTGGTGCCGAAAGGGAAAGACTCTTTGGAAAACTTCAGCAAGCTTTTGATATTCTTAACAGCAGACCGGATGAATACACTGATTCCCCCAACAACAATGACAAACTCGACGAATTGCAATAATTCTGCTATCATCCCCGGTGTAATTTGAATCAATGTAACCTAACCCCTGTAAAGGCGTATATAGAAGTAGCAAAAATCATTTCACTTGTGGTAAGAATTGTTTTCCCCACGATGGTTTAAGTAACTGCTTTATCAGTATGCCATTTGCCTTCAAAGGATTTTCTGTAGTTAAGAGTTGCTTGTATTTTACGGTATGCGCTGTTCTTATGGGTGTTACAGCACCATTAAAGGCGATGCAGGATAACCCCTCCAATTATCTGCATGTTACAGGGTGGGTAGTAAAAGATGACCAACCCCTGTCGAATGTACAAATCACTATCTCAGAAGACGGGGAGGTACTTTCTGCCATGAAAACCAATTTTGCCGGAAGTTTTTCCCTGTTTGTCCCTTTTCAGAAAGAATATCAAGTAAGCTTCTCCAGGGAAGGACATATCACCAAAAATGTCATTATTGACACCCAAACGCCGGTTGAACCTGATTCTTTGTTTTACTATTTTTTTCAGTTTGAGGTAGAGCTTTTTGAGGATAGCCCCTACGCCCGGAGAGAGTTTTTTAAGGATCCGGTGGCAATCGTTTTTTATGATGCCGGCGTTCATGATTTTGAATACTATCGCAGCAATGTAAAGATATTTTCAGCCAAAGCGCAGAATTTATTCAAAGATTCTCTGGGTGTAGCTTTTGAATATCCGGAGAGCTTTTTTGAATATATTCAATCGCTGACGGAACAACCTGAGCAGTTGCACATGATTGCTGACAGAGAAGCTTCGGCAGAACAGCCCCCAAAAGATAACGATGGGAAGGAAATGCCACTAAACTCCGATTCGTCTGGACAGAAAGCAACAGACCCGGTTGCATCATCTTCCTCCGACTATCCTGATACCCGGGAAGAGAAAGAGAATATTGTTACAAAAACTGCATTGGGCGGCCAGCGCGATGAAACGCCGGACAATAGTCAGCCCGGGAAAGCCATTACGTTTTATAATTACCTCACCAAAGAATTACTTGATATAGGGCCGGAGCAGTTTTACACGATTCAATTGCTGGCAACAGCCCGTTCGGTTCCGGAGGGTTATTTTGATGCAGCCATTGAAACACTTCAGCTTCAAGAAATCATACAATACAGAGACTGCGATAAACTGCACAAGTACACAGTGGGTGTATATGAAAATCTGGGTGATGCCTTTTCCGTTTCGCATCAGCTGGAAGAGATGGGATATGAAATATTTATTGTCGCTTTTTCCAACCATCGCCGCCTTTGGTGAACCACTTGTAAGTACTGGATTTCCGCGGTTAGTCGCATCGGCAATGATTCAGAAATAACTCCAAGGTAAACTTTCGAATGTATTTCGGGCCTCCTGATTTTATTTGGAGATGCATCTTTTTGTCTATTTTTGTGTCCTATATCCAAACAAAAGAGGAACATGAGCAAACTACCCGGATTATCTGATATCATCAAAGCGCAAACCCGCCTGAAAGGCGTTGTAAAAGTTACTCCCCTGGAACACACCAAGTCTTTTTCCGCCATGTCGGGAGCCAATGTGTTCATGAAACTCGAAAACATGCAATCTACAGGATCTTTCAAGGTGCGGGGTGCTTACAACAAGCTCAGTTGCCTTACACAGGAAGAACTGAACAAAGGAGTAGTATGCGCTTCCGCAGGCAACCATGCACAGGGAGTTGCCTATGCAGCCCACAGCAAAGGAGTGAAAGCAACTGTCTTTATGCCGGTCTTCACTCCCCCGCTCAAAGTAATAGCCACCCGTGCTTACGGTGCTGAAGTAGTACTTGAGGGAGAAACATTTGATGATGCCTTTGCTGCTGCCATGAAGTTCAAAGAAGAGTCTGGTGCTACATTTGTTCACCCTTTTGATGACCCAATGATCATTGCCGGGCAGGGAACCATGGGGCTGGAGCTTTTTCACCAGCTCGATACCATCGACGATGTACTGGTGCCCATTGGGGGTGGCGGAATGATAGCCGGTATTGCCATCGCGCTCAAAGAAATGAACCCGGATATACGCATTATTGGTGTAGAAGCTGCCGGAGCACAGTCCATGAAACAATCTATGACCGAAGGCAAACCCAGCACGCTTACTTCCATAAGCACCATTGCCGATGGTATTGCAGTGAAAACGCCCGGCAAACTTAATTATGAAGCCACCAAGAAATATGTGGATGAATTGCTGGTGGTAAATGATGCTGAAATTGCCCATACCGCTTACCTGCTGCTGCAGCGCGCCAAAATACTTACTGAGCCTTCAGGAGCAGCAGCAATGGCGGCTGTTTTACACCAAAAAACCAACCTGAAAAACCGGAATGTCATTCCCATAATCAGTGGTGGAAATGCCAACATGGGAATTCTGGAGCAGATTCTTGAAAAAGGAATGATGGAAGAAGGTTTGCGTGCCCGCATTGCGGTATTAATTCCCGATATGGCCGGCGAATTGAAAGCCATAGTGAGTATCCTGGAAAAACTTCGGGCCAATATTTATGATATTTCACACGAACGATCCATCACCAGTGTTCCTGTCGGTTTTGTAATGGTGACTATTACATTCAACCTGCAGGATACTTCCCAATTGCAGCTTATTTGTAAAACGCTGGACGAGAAAGCGATGAAATATGAAATCCTTACCTGATATTGGTCTTATTTCCTGGCTCTGCCGGCCGTAATGTGCAAAAATAGTCATGTGCATTCTACCTTCTTGACCGGGAAGAATATACGATACCCCAAAAAATATTACTTCTGTCTCTATCTGACTGCTAAATATTGCGTATTTTTAACGCATGCTCCTCTTTGTAGGTGATGCAATCATGTTTGATTACCTTTGTAAAAATAGTATTGATTTCTTAATTGCGCATCTAACCCCGTAAAAAGGCGTGTATGGCAGGGTTTATACCAACAAGGCCATGACAATACACTGGATATACGCGGATGGTTAGGATTTCGCAACAACGTAAAACATACTACTATACGGATATTATTGGCGATTTATCCTGAAGAAAAAGCGGGAGAGGTTCGCAACCCATACAAGGCAGTTTTCAGGAAGATCAAAAGAACAGAAACACGAATATAACTTTTTTGAAAAGAAGGACGAAAATGCAAGAAAAGAAAAAGTCATTTATAGCAGGGCAACAGGTGCCCATATTTGAATTTCATGTAGAACGCAGCCTGCGAAGCAAGTACCAGATTGAAGAGAGTTTTTTCTCCCAGCAGGGGAATGTAATTTTTACCGATTTTGGTGCTGTAAGGTCATTTGTACACAAGCTTAATGCCAAACGCGATCCCCGGCTGCATGTTTACCCCGGAGAGGTGAACGCTACGGGCATGCTGGAGGAGATTTTTCACTTTATACTACGCCTGTACGAGGAACAGGTAAATAAAAAGGTCATGTCAATGGCCTATCAATATGTATTGAAAAATTTAGGTCAGGAGAAACTGCAGGCAGTACTGTACGATTTGGTGGATAAGTTTCCTCCGACAGCCGTTTTTCAGGGCAGTATATCGGTGGGGAAATATCTCGAAGAGCATACCGTTGATCGGCCCAATACGCTGTTGATACTGGAAGAAGCCATCATGATTTTTTTCGCTAATTTTAATCCGGCCAATAAAAAGATCAAAGAGCTTTTCGATGAAACTCACCTCTCACATGCCTATGATTTTCGAATGATGATGGATCATCTGGAAGATTTTTTTGAAGATCAACCTCCTTTTGGCCCTGACAATCAGGATGTTTTCAGTTTGCTCAAAACTCCTATTCTCATGTCGCCGGATGATATCAGCAAACAGCTGGATTATATCAGGGAAAAATGGGAAACCCTTTTACCCGAAAATATTCGCGAGCAATTGCTCAGAAGCAAAGATTTACTGAAAGAGGATGTGCGTTTTGACACTGCCGGTGGAGGGGGAGCGCCCACGGTTGCCCCCAAATACAAAGGGATGGCCGATGATGCGGGTATGTTTGCCATGGGGAAATCGGGTTACAGGTATGTGGAAGATGCGGTGAAAGATTATGAGGAAATCGAAGCTTTTACCCCCGATGTGCATTGGATGCCCTCAGTGGTAATGATTGCCAAAAATACGTATGTGTGGCTTGATCAGCTCACCAAAAAATACCAGCGCGAAATTCGTCGGCTTGATCAGATCCCGGATGAAGAGCTGGACCTGCTGCGTCGCTGGAATTTTACCGGTTTATGGCTTATCGGGTTATGGGAAAGAAGTGAAGCTTCAAAACGAATCAAACATATCATGGGGAATGTGGATGCTGTTTCTTCGGCTTACTCATTGTACGATTATGTGATTGCTCATGATCTGGGAGGCGAAGAAGCGTATAACAATCTTAACGAAAGAGCAAAGGCCAGGGGGGTGCGACTGGCATCGGACATGGTACCTAACCACACGGGGCTTTTCTCAAAATGGATCGTAGAACATCCTGACTATTATATCCAGGCTGCCAACCCACCTTTCCCCGGATATAAGTTTACAGGAGAAAACCTCTCCCGGCATCCTGATATCGAAATCCGGCTGGAAGATGGTTATTTTAGTAAAACCGATGCTGCGGTGGTTTTCCAGTGGGTCAACAAGCAAAACGGACAGGTGCGGTATATTTATCATGGCAATGATGGCACCAATATGCCCTGGAATGATACAGCCCAGCTGGATATGCTCAAACATGAGGTGCGGCAGGCAGTTATTGATAAGATTTTTGAGGTGGCTCGCAAGTTTTCCATCATTCGGTTTGATGCTGCCATGACCCTGGCCAAGAAGCACTTCTCCCGTTTGTGGTATCCACGGCCGGGTACTGGCGGAGATATTCCCTCCCGTGCCGATTACGCGATGTCTCAAAGACAGTTCGACGAGTTGTTTCCTGTGGAATTCTGGCGTGAAGTCGTAGATCGCATGAATGCCGAAATGCCCGAAACCCTGCTGCTGGCAGAAGCGTTCTGGTTTATGGAAGGCTATTTTGTACGCACCCTGGGGATGCATCGCGTGTACAACTCGGCTTTTATGCACATGCTCAAAAACGAAGAAAATGAAAAGTATCGCGACCTGATAACCAACACACTGGAGTTTGAACCTGAAATACTCAAACGGTATGTAAACTTCATGAGTAACCCTGATGAGGAAACAGCCATTCGCCAGTTTGGTACCGACGATAAATACTTCGGCGTGTGTGTGCTGATGAATACCCTTCCCGGATTGCCCATGTTTGCCCATGGGCAAATTGAGGGATACACTGAAAAATACGGGATGGAATATCAACGTGCCTACTACAATGAGGATCCTCAGGAGTGGCTGGTGGAAAAACACGAAAAGCAGATTTTTCCCATTACCCGCAAAAGGTATCTTTTCAGTGAGGTGGACAATTTCAACATCTTTGACTATATTGATGGGTATGGCAATGTCAATGAGAATGTGTTTGCCTTTACCAATCGCTTCCGGGATGAAAAGGCATTGGTGCTTTACAATAATAAGTATGAGCAAGCCGCAGGCCGGATTCACTTTTCGGCCCCTAAGCTTACACGCTCCGATTCAGGAAAAGAACCCGTAAGCGTCAGCCTGGGGCAGGCACTGGGTTTAAAAGAGGATGATAATATATATTACATTTTCAGGGAGCATTTCTCAGGGCTTGAATATATCAGGAGAGGGAAAGATTTATGTCACGATGGATTGCAATGGGGACTCAATGGGTTTGAGTACAAACTGTTCTGGGAATTCCGTGAGGTATATGACCAACAGGGTGAATACGAGCAATTGTTCTGGAAAACCGGCGACGGGGTTCCCTCCATAGAAAAAGCCCTTGATGAAATGCGCTTGCAGCCGCTGCACCAATGCTTTGAGGCCATTTTTGCTGAAGATATTATCAATTTTCTGATAAACAGAACGACAGATAAAAGTCAAAAGATTACTGAAAAGCTGGGTTATAAGCTCTTAAAAGGGCGTTTCGCAGAATTCCTTTCACAGACGGCCCAATTCTTCCATTTGGAAAATATGAATGTACAGGAGAGAACGGAAGCTTTTGCAGCCCGGATAAAAAGTATTGAAAATGTAACCTCTTTTCTGGCTGATGAAAAAACCGACCGTAAAGAATTCTTGCTGCGTTATGGATTTACCTCGGTAGATGAGTTGTTGACCATTGGAAAACGTGCAGTGTATCGCGAAAATATGATCGTGTTGCTGGGTGTATTTGCCCTGCAATCGTTATACGAAGAAATGGCCGAGGATACACGGAATGAACTCGACCAGAAGTTAATGTTGCAGTGGCCCTTGCGCAATGTTTTGTTGCGAACCGGCAGGGGCGATTATTCGGTAAGCAGGGATATCAGTCTTATTACTATTCTTATTCAGCAGCACAATGATTTGTTTGATTTTTCTACCCTGAGAATGACTGAGAGCCGGCTGGAAGAAAGTTCCTCACACCGGAAAAGGGTGATGGTGGAAAAAGCCAGGGATGCAGCCGCCATGCTCGGTTTTGATGTTGTAAAAAGTTTTATTGGAGTAAACGAGCATCAGGGAATTGTGTATTTCAGCAAAGAAAGTTATGAAGAGCTTATTGACTGGCTTTTTACCTTATCAATACTTAATTATTTCACCCTGCAGGATGAAAACCTTTCCCTTGCAGAAAAGAAAACACTGGATTATTTGATACAGGAAAGTATACAATTCTTGGTTCAGGCACGTGAGGTTTCTGAAAAATCAGGTTATGAGCTTAAAAAACTTGAACTATTGCTCGATGGCAGGTCTGGTTGAAATGGCCGCTGAAGACCGGAGTTCATCTTCTGCATAAAGATGAACAGTCTTTCAGGATTTATTTCAGGAATATTGTCTTTAGTTATGAAAATTACTTTTACCCTGTTATTTCTTCTCCTGGTTTGTGCCAATGGTAACGGTGCCAACATTAAAGACATTGGTTTGCCATTTATTGTAAATCATCAGAGGGACGTGTATCAGGCCAGCACGCAAAACTGGTCCGTTGCACAAAGTGACAGAGGGTATATGTATTTTGGAAATAACGACGGGATACTGCAATATGATGGGTCAGGATGGACCATTCATACCGTCCCCAATGCTTCAGTCGTGCGTTCTGTTTATGCCTCCGGTGACACTATTTTTGCCGGTGCTTTTGAGGAACTCGGTTATCTTGCTCCAGACACTACCGGTGCTCTTGTTTGGAATTCGCTTGTAGAATTTATTCCTGAAACTTTTCGGGGATTCGATGAAATATGGCGCATTTTCAGGGATGAAAAAGGAAGGATGATCTTTCAGTCGTTTTCTTATATTTTTATCCTTGAGGATAACCGCATGAAAATCATTGAACCCCTGAAAAGATTCAGTTTTATGCACCAGATCAATGATCGGTTTTATGTGGTTGATACGGGGAAAGGGCTTATGAACCTTCACAATGATACCCTTTCATTGGTGAGCGAAAACCCGGTATTTTTCCGAAATGAAATATCCTTTATGCTCCCCCATGAAAATGATGATATTGTGGTGGGAACATCCAATGAAGGGTTGTTTATCCTCTCAGATTACCGGTTGCAGCCCTGGCAAACGCCGGTGAATAATTTTTTGCAGCAATTTAATATATTTTCAGGAGTAAGGCTCTCGGGAGGCAATTTTGCTTTTGGCTCTATCGGAAATGGTTTGTTTATCACCAACCCGGAAGGGGAAATTCTTCAACACCTCAACCGTATGAAAGGGTTGCAAAACAATACTATTCTGGCATTATTTGAAGACCGGCACCAGAATTTATGGCTGGGACTTGACAATGGAATTGATTATGTTGAAATCAGTTCACCTATTTCCATGCTCAACCATATATACAATCTTGAAAGCACTTATGCTTCCGTTGTTTATAATGATATTTTGTACGTAGGAACCAATCAGGGATTGTTTGCCGCACCTCTTGAAGCTATCAGCCACTTCGATGAGGATATCAGCAGATTTGAATTGGTGAAAGGAACAGAAGGGCAGGTCTGGAGCCTTGAAATCATCGCGAACACCCTGTTTTGCGGCAACAACTACGGGGCTTTTGTGATAGAAGGGTATGATGCAAAACAGATTTCCGATGTCAGGGGCTACTGGTCATTTTTCCCTTCCCCCCTTTCTGCTGATATTCTTATTGCAGGCACCTACACAGGGATGGTTAGACTGGGGAAAAGAAATGGCGAATGGGTTTTTCTGGATGAGGTGAAAGGGTTCCGCGAATCCAGCCGCAATATATTTGTAGATAAGAAAAATCAGTTTTGGATTTCCCATGGATACCGGGGTTTGTTCAAACTGGTACTCAATGAAGATTTTTCAGAAGTCAGGAGCGTGAGGCTGTTTCGCGACGAAGCAGGCTTACCCCGCGAATTACCTTACAATATTCAGCGAGTTAAAGATAAAATGATGGTTACGACCCGTGAGGGCATTTTGCAATACGATTTTAGTAAGAATCGTTTTGTGCCCGATGAGTTTTACAACGATCTTTTTGCCTCACACGGGTTTATTGATAAAATTTTTGAAGACACCGCCGGGAATTTGTGGTATTACACCGATGAACAACTAGGCATCATGCGTTTACTGGAAGATGGCTCCTTTCGTGATATCAAGGCTCCATTCTCCAGGGTGAACCCTTTCCTGATGCCTGCCTTTCAGAATATATACGTACACGACAATTACAATGTTTTTGTCGGCTCCGAATCCGGGTTGGTTCATTATAATCCTTCTATCATCAACGATTACCGTGTTGCTGATGATGTGTACCTCAAAGAGATTACCTTTTACGGAAATGATGCCTCACAGACCCTGCAATCGTTTAATCCTTTGATAATAAATAATGAGAAGAGCTCCCCCGAGGTTCCTTTTTCTCAAAATTCGGTTACCTTTCGCTTTACTACTCCGGTTTATGAAAATCCGGCAGCAGTAAGGTTTTCCTATCATTTGAAAGGGTTTGATCTTCAATGGTCTGACTGGGATGTGCTCAATTTTAAAGAATATACCAACCTGAGGGAAGGAGATTACACCTTTGAAGTGAAAGCGCTTAATGCTTTTGGTGTAGAAAGCAATATTGCCACTTTTTCCTTTTCGGTAAAACCCCCTTTCTACCGATCTTCTATCGCCTATTTTGTCTATACCATCATTCTGTTTCTGATAATTGCCGGAAATATTCACTTCATAAGGAAGAGAATGTTGAAAATAAGGCTCAAGGAAAAAATAAGACACGAGAACAGGTTGGCGCAGCGCGAAAAATTATTTGAAGAACAAACAGCACTGAGCGAAAATGAAATAGTGCAATTGCGCAACGAGAGCCTTCAGAGTGAGATGAAGCATAAAAATCAGGAACTTGCTAATGCAACCCTGCACCTGATTCAGAAAAACAAAACCCTCACCTACTTAAAAAATGATCTCACCAAACTGCAGAAAAGTTTGTCTTCAGATAATCCTGAAAAGCATAGCGTCACCAATTTATTGAAAAAAGTAAATCGTGATTTGCGCAATGAAAAAAACTGGGAATTGTTCAACAGCTATTTCGACGATGTGCACCAGGATTTTATTACCCGACTTAAAAACGAGTGTCCCGATCTTTCACCCAAAGAGCTTCGCTTGTGTGCCTACCTGCGAATGAATCTTTCTTCCAAGGAAATCGCTCCCCTGATGAATATTAGCGTGAGAGGAGTTGAAATCAGCCGATATCGGCTCAGAAAAAAACTCGGGCTTGGTCACAATGTCAATCTTACCGACTATCTGTTGTCTTACTAAACAACCCACTGCTTAGCTTAAAGACCAACAGGGGGTTAAGAAAATGATTTTTACACCTTCTTTTCGCCACTCGTAAGGTTCTTTTTTTTAAAAAAGTGAGCCGGTTTTCCTTTCTAAAAAATACATAAATGAGAAACTCAGAAATGGCCAAAATAATTTTTTAAATAAATAATAATCAGTCAATAATAATTACTGTGATGTATTTTTGATGTAGTCGTTTTCGCTGATGTTGTATTGTTGATGTGCCCAAAAATTTGGCACCGGTAACGTTTGCGGTTTCCTTTGCAAATTGATTAAGAAAAATCTTCTGCCAGGCATAATCCAGACAGAATTTAATTAATCTTTTTTCCATTTTAATCAACTAAAACAACATCAACATGAAAAAGAAAAAATCAAACTTGTTCCTGACAATGACCATGATTGTCGTAGGAGCATTTGCAATGTTTACTTTTAATTCGTGCGAGAAGGAAGAAGATCCGGCAGAGGATCCCATTGCTTCCTTCCAGGTGGAAATAGATGAAGAGAATTACCTGCAGGTAACTTTCATGAACTTCTCACAAAATGCAGAAACCTATCTGTGGGATTTCGGTGATGGCAACACCTCAACAGAAGAAAACCCAGTACATGTTTATGAAACGCATGGAGATTACGAAGTGGTTCTCACAGCCACCAACAGTGACGGTGTTTCTGCAAATTTTGCACAGGTAATAGAAATTAAAGATCCGGACGAAGCCCTGGCATTACTTGCCGGAGAAACGTCCAAAACATGGCGTCTTTACAGAGTTGAAACCAGCATGGGCGTTGGTCCCGATGTGGATAATCCCCGCGACTGGTGGTCACTGGAAAACGACGGAAGTCGCCCATGTGTGTATTACCACGAATTTACCTTTAACAGAGAGGGTGAGTTCATCTTTGAGGACAATGGTTCTTTCTGGGGTGAAGACGCAATTTTTGGCGGAGACAATCCAACCGATGTGCACGGTACCTGCTTTGAGGCTACTGCTGCCAATATGGTAAACAATGAAGGCGCAGATGTGAGTGCCTGGTTGAGCGGCACACATGCCTTTGAATTCGATCCCACCAGCAATACTGTTACCCTTAATGGATCAGGTGCATGGATGGGCCTGCCTCATTTGGGTACTACCGGTGAAAGCAATGTGCCTGAAACTTCTAAATCCTTCCAGATTGATATTGAGCAACACGAGGGATACGATTTGATGATTGTTTCTTATGCCTATGCAGATCTTTACTGGGATTTCTCTTATGCGAGCTATTCGGATCCTTCTCTTGAGCCTCCGGTGGAGGAAGAACCCCAGGAATATGGCGAAGACCTTCCCGATATTACCCCTGAGGAAATCTTTGTTACTTTCGCAGCCAAAGATGCGGAAAATATGGCTACTATTGATACAGTACCTTCCGGTTCTTCCGTTATTTTCGGTGTTGAAGATCCAACCGACGCAGAAGAACTTGCAGGCCAATTTATCAGAACAGGTGGAGTACAGTATCAGGAGCTTCAGTTCAGGACTACTCCGGATCTCTATGACATCCAGTTTGACAACTTTACGGAAGCTAAAATTGATATTTTCGTTCCTGCTGATACCGAATTTGCTGAAGGTGAACTGCAAAGACAATTTGTGTTTGGTTTTGCTGACCTAAGCGCAACAGAAGAATGGTGGAACAGTCCCGTTCAGTTTCTTACCGAAGGAGAAGATTTTGTTGTAGGCGAATGGACCACCTATACCTTTGACCTTACCGACGTGAAAGAACGCGAAGACCTGGATATGATTTATCTTGGTATTGGTGGCGGCGGCCATGAGGCAGAAGGTGTTTTTTATGTTCGTAATCTCATTTTTGAATAGTACTATTTTTCTTGCCTGCACAGCGAATTAGTTGTGCCTGAAGCGACGAGGGTGTTGTTGAAGCGGTTGTCTTGCCTTTAAGACAGCCGCTTCAGGCAACACAACTTTATCCCATCTTATTAATTTACAATACTATGACGCGAAAGAATCCCCGGCCTATCATGATTATTCTGATGATGGCGCTTGCTGTGGTGAATTTATCATGCTCGGACAAGACGGAAGAAAATAATACGGATCCCCGGAATCTACAGGTTGAAGTTAATATTGTTGAAGAGACAACGGTTGTGCTTCAGGCCAATGCCCTGAATACAGTTGAATACTCTTTTTGGCTTGGCAATGAGTCAGAACCTCATGAAGTGAATAGCACGGGAACTTTTGAGCATAGTTATTTTGAAAGCGGAAATTACCAAATTGAGGTGAGGGCTCATGGTGCCAACGGCAGATACCTGCGAAAGGATGTCTATTTTTCCATTGTAATCAGTGACGAAATAGTTACTGTAGATATGGGATATTCCTCACCCCTTGCCTATGAAGGTTATGATCTTGTCTGGCACGATGAATTTGAAGGTAGTTCCATTAATCCCGATTACTGGGTATTTGAAACAGGTGATGGTTGCCCCAATCTTTGCGGATGGGGCAATAATGAATGGCAGTATTACAGGCAGGAAAATGCCTGGATAGATCAGGACGAGAATGTCCTGACCATTGAGGCCCGTCGTGAAAATTTTGGCAACAGCCAGTATACCTCCACCCGGATGAAGACCCAGGGCAAAAAATCGTTTCAGTACGGAAGAATTGATATCAGGGCACTGCTGCCTAAAGGACAAGGAATCTGGCCTGCCTTGTGGATGTTGGGTGATGATATTACTTCCGCAGGATGGCCCAAATGTGGAGAAATTGACATCATGGAAATGATTGGTGGCAGTGGAAGAGAAAATACTACCCATGGCACCTTACATTGGGATAACAACGGGCATAACCATACTGGAGGGTCCTATACCCTTTCTTCCGGAACCTTTGGAAGCGAATACCATGTGTTCTCTATTTTATGGGATGAAAATTCTATCCAGTGGCTGGTCAATGATGTGCCTTTCCATGAAATAGATATTACCCCTTCCCACATGACAGAATTTCATCAGGAATTCTTCTTGTTGTTTAATGTTGCAGTAGGTGGAAACTGGCCGGGCTATCCCGATGAAACCACTGTTTTCCCACAGCAAATGAAGGTGGATTATGTTCGGGTTTTCCAGCCTGCAGAATGATCTTTTCCATTTGGCCAGTAAAATAAAACGCATAAGATCCTTTACATACCCTATTTTTTGACAGTTTATCACTAAAAACCTAAATCATGAAAAAAAACGTATTTTGTTTGCTTCTTGTCATTTTCGGGCTGTTGGCCGGAAGTTCCCTGTACGGGCAGGAAATCAGGGGCAACATCACCGATCAAATTACCGGCGAGTCATTGCCCGGTGCCAATATTGTAGTGGAAGGCACCACTCAGGGTACGGTGAGCGACTTTGACGGAAAATATTCCCTGAGTCTTTCTCCGGGTGAAACAACGCTCATTTTCTCCTACCTGGGATATGTTTCTGAAGAAATTGTGGTTGAACTCTCTGAGGGAGAAACCCGCACACTGGATGTAGCGCTCAGTCCTGATATTACTACTTTTGAAGAATTTGTGGTAATCGGTTACGGTACCCAGAAGAAAAAAGTAGCTACCGGTGCTATTGCCACTGTGGATGCTGAACAAATGACCGAAACCCCCATTTTACGGATTGAGCAGGCCATGCAGGGGCGTACAGCCGGAGTGCAGGTTACCAATCTTTCTGGTCAGCCGGGAGAAGCTCCTACCGTGCGAATCAGGGGTGCAGGTACCACCCGCAATGCAGAGCCCCTTTATGTAGTGGATGGAATGGTGGTTGATGGAATTGATTATCTCAATCCCGGAGATATCGAATCTATGGATGTATTAAAAGATGCAGCATCAGCTGCCATCTATGGTTCGAGAGCGGCCAACGGTGTTGTCCTTATTACTACCAAATCAGGTGAAAAAGGAAAAATGAGTATTACCTATTCGGGGTATCAGGCCATACAGAATGTGGCTTCTCCCCTGGAAATGCTCAATGCCGAACAATACCGGATGCTGATGAATGAAGGAGCCCGTAATGCCGGACTTACAGAACCCTTTGATATGAACGAAGTGATTGAACATGATACCAACTGGCAGGATGAATTGTTTGTATCCAATGCTCCCATGTCTAATCATGAGATCTCAGTAACCGGGGGTAGTGAGCGATCTACCTACGCTTCTTCCCTGGCCTATTTTTCTCAAGAGGGAATTATTGGCGGGGATAAATCTCTGTTCGATAGGATTACAGCACGTCTGAATGCTACCCATGAAGTAACCGAATTTATCAATTTCGGAAGCAGTCTTTCCTATTCACATATTACCCGCCGGGGAATTGCCAGCAATACCTCCTTCAATGGAGCTTACAGCAGTGCCCTGAATATCGACCCTCTAACACCTGTTTATCAGGAGGATGAAGATATCCTTAGTCAATACCCCTATGATTCTGAACCCGTCGTTACCGATGATGACGGAAACGTATATGGCATATCTGATTATGTGGGAGCAGAGATTGTTAATCCTTTGGCCTTACTGGAAACACAACATCCCGAATTCAGGGGCGATAAGCTAATCGGAAATATCTGGGGAGAACTGGAACTCGTTGAAGGATTGAAATTAAGAACCAGCGCAGGTCTGGATTTGGGCTACGGCGTCAATGATTCGCATGTTCCTTTATTTTTCCTCAATGATGCTCAAAACAATACCCAAAAAACCTCTGTCACGAAAAGCATGTTCCGTACCCGTGCCTGGGATTGGGAAAATACGGTGAATTATACCCGTCAGTTCGGTGGTCATAATCTATCCTTACTGGCAGGTGTATCGGCGAGACAGGAATTCTTTGAAGATCTTTCCGGGTTCAACGCCGATGTTCCTGTTGATGATCCTGATCATGTATATCTTAACCTGGCTACTGATACCGTTTGGACAGCCAGTGGAGGTGCCAGTCATTACGCGTTGCACTCCCAGTTTGGTAGAATTCTATACGATTATGAGAGTCGCTACTCCTTAAATGTAAGTTTAAGAAGGGATTATTCATCCAATTTCGGGTCCAACTATCGCTTTGGTTTTTTCCCTTCCGTGGGGACTACATGGATTATCAGTGAAGAAAACTTTTTCCCCCAGCTATCCCAGCTCGATATTCTTAAGGTGAGAGCTTCCTGGGGTATCAACGGAAATGACAAAATTGGTCTGTATCAGTATATCTCCAGAATCGATAAAAGCAGGGGCTATATCTTTGGTGGAGGAAGAGCCTTTGGTGCTTCTCCTGTCTCTGTCCCCAATGAAGATATCAAATGGGAAGAATCCGAGCAGCTCAACATTGCGCTCGATTTTGGCTGGTTCAATAACCGGCTTACCGGTTCGGTGGATTATTATGTAAAAACCACCCGCGATCTGCTGGAGATTATTGATATCCCCGGCCACGTCGGCAATGATCCCTCGTTTGCCAATGTGGGAAGTGTCAGAAACCGGGGTGTTGAAATGAGTCTTGACTGGAGAAATTCTTCCGGCGATTTTAACTATTCCATTGGAGCCAATGCCACCTACAATCACAACGAAATGATTAAAATTGGTAACGAAGAGGGTGTACTGCCCGGTGCGTCCTGGTCCATTGCCGGTATGGTTACCCGTGCAGAACTGGGTTTACCCATTGCCTATTTTTATGGCTATGTTACCGATGGAATTTTCCAGAATCAGGCCGAGGTATTTCAGCATGTCAGCAGCACTGGCCAGGTATTACAACCCAATGCCAAACCCGGGGATGTGAGATTTGTGGATGTGGATGGCGATGGAAGAATTACTCCTGAAGATCGCACCATGATAGGGAGCCCCACTCCAGACTGGACATTGGGTGTAAACGGAAGTTTCGACTACAGACAGTTTGATTTTAGTTTCCTCCTGATAGGAAGTTATGGAAATGATGTGTTCAACGGCATTCAGCGCCGTGACCTACGTTACACCAACCGTACAGTGGACGCTTTAGACCGCTGGACCGGCGAAGGAACCTCCAATACTACCCCCCGCTACACATGGGTCGATACCAACAATAACGAAAGAGTTTCTGACCTTTATATTGAAGACGGGTCTTTCCTCAGGGTAAAAAACATCCAGATAGGATATACCTTACCTATGAGTGTTCTCAACAGAATCAAATCTAATTCATGGAGATTCTATATTTCTGCTGAAAACCTCTTTACCCTCACCAACTATAGTGGTGCAGATCCTGAAATCGGAGCTATGAGCTCTTTTGATATCGGAATTGACCGGGGAGTTTACCCTCATGCCCGTACCTGGAGATTGGGAACTTCTATTTCGTTTTAATTCATTAAATAGCCTACAACAATGAAAAATAAAATATTTGCCGCAGTTGCAGCATTGCTGTTTACTTCACTGTTTTATTCATGCAGCGAAGAGTTTCTCGACCTCGAACCTCTTGATGAGGAGGTAACTTCTAATTTTTACCGCACCCAGGAAGAAGCATACCAGGCATTGGTCGCTATTTACGACGTGCTGACTTACCAAAGTACCCCGGGAGTCAGCTGGGCTCCTTTTATAACAGTATCTGACGTACTGTCTGATGATGCTTTTGCAGGGGGTGGTGATGCCAACGACGGGGCTAACTTTGATCAGCTCAACCAATGGAATATTTCCACCACCAGCGTGGTGGCTCATTCCATCTGGATCAAAAACTACATAGGAGTCTACAGGGCAAACCTGTATCTTGAAGTAATTGATGACATTGAGGCGAGTGATGAATTCAAACAAAGAACCATCGCTGAGGCTAAATTCCTGCGGGCTTATTTTTACCTGGAGCAGGTACGGTTTTTCGAAAATATTCCTTTAATCCTGGAAACTATCAGTGGCCCTTCAGAATATATACAGCCCCAAAATACACCTCAGGAAGTATACAATCAAATAGCACTCGATTTGGTGGAAGCTATAGCCGACCTCCCTGAAGAAGTTTCTGCAGAGGAAGCAGGCAGGATTACCAAATGGGCCGCACAAGGTCTGCTGGCCCGTGCCTTTTTATTTTATGATGGTGTTTATGGTGGCAGCCTGGAGGCAGGAGATGTTACCGTTGATCGCACTTATGCATTGGCGCAGCTGGAAGATCTTATTCAAAACAGTGGACATGATTTGTTTGATGATTATTCTCTCAACTTCAGCCTTGACGGTGAATTTGGCGTAGAATCTGTTTTTGAAATATCCTACGGCGATTCACCCGAGTGGTGGGATTGGGAATACGCACGGGGAGGAAATGGAAATCTGGCTGCCCAAATGCAGGGCCCCAGAGTTTCAGGATCAGACAACTGGGACAGGGGCTGGAGTTTCGCGCCTGTAAATCACAAACTGGCCCTGTTCATGGAAGATGATCCTCGTTTTGAACATACCATTTTGCTGGAAGAAGAATTAGACGGCACCTTGTCCAAAGGATATCAGCATACAGGCTATTTTTCCAAAAAATACAGTTCTGATGCAGAACACTGGGGGTCAGGCGGACAGTTCGAGTTGAATCGTACGGCCAATCACCGCGTGATTCGCTTTTCTGATGTATTGCTTATGGCTGCCGAACTGGACAGCCCCAGCAAACAGGATTATCTTGACAGGGTAAGAGATCGCGTAGGACTGGAAAGTGTACCGGCTACCATGGAAAATATCCTTCGGGAGCGTCGACTGGAACTTTCTCTGGAAGGAATCCGTCTATATGACGTGTTACGTCAAGGTACGGCCTATGCCAACCAGGAATTTACTCATTCTGGCATCAGGGGTCCCAACTATGAAGGGGATCAGCAAATCTTCGACGTAACCTTCAATCCTGCAACACGCGGCTTCCTGCCCATACCGCAAACAGAAATAGACTTGATGGAAGGAGCTTTTACACAAAATGACGGGTATTAAAATAGTCTGATATATCCTTCTTCCCGCCTGCCGGATGTCGTTAGCATGACATCTCTGACATCCGGCAGGGCGCGGGAAGTTTCAGGAAAAAATACACCAGGATTTCTACCTGATGTAAGCTGAAATTCAATGATTGCATGGATGACTTATTGGTCAGCACAACCATCGTTTGGCTCATTTTTTCTAATAATGGACTATGAAGGCACTTCAAAAAAAAAGCAATACTGTCTGGTCAATTATTTTGGTCATGGCATCACTCATATTATTTCATGGCTGCAACGGTTCTGGCTCAATGGATAAAAAGGAAAAGAATATTGAAGAATTGCTTTCTCAAATGACCCTTGAGGAAAAAATAGGTCAGTTGATGCAGAAGAATGCGGATCACCCGCAGTTGGGTGAGCTAATCTCTCAAGGGTTATTAGGCTCAATACTCAATGAGTCAGACCCTGATAGATTATATCAATGGCAAAAACTTGCCGTAGAGAAAAGCCGGTTGGGTATCCCCTTATTGATTGGTCGAGATGTGATTCATGGCTACAAAACGATTTTTCCCATCCCTCTGGGGCAGGCTGCCA